>JAYTSV010000010.1:0-36903 GCA_043745465.1 Fimbriiglobus sp. | reverse complement strand
GAGATCGACGACCGCAAGGGCAAGCTCGAACTCGCCAAGAAGCAGCGCAAGGAGGGCGAGGACGACCTGGCCTTCACCCGCGACCTCGTCAAGGACGGGTACGCCCAGCTCGAACAACTCCGGGCCAAGGAGTTCACCGTCGAGCAGCGGAAGTTCGAGGTGGCCAGCGCCGAGGCCGACCTGGCCATCTTCGAGCGGTTCACCAAGCGGAAGAAGCTGACCGAGTTGACGGCCAAGTCCGACGACGCCGTCCGCGAGGTGACCCGCACCAAGGAGACGCAGCAGTCCACCGTCGAGAAGGCCGAGAGCGAGTTGAAGGCGGCCCAGAGCAACGCCGACATCGAGAAGAAGCAGCTCACGCGGACCAAGGACCAGATCGGCCGGTGCGTCGTCCGCGCCCCATCGACCGGCATCGTCGTCTACTCGACCGCCCGGTCCTGGGACGAGAACTCCCGCATCCGCCCGGGCGCGCAGATCTACTTCCAACAGCCGATCCTGAGCCTGCCCGACCTGTCGAAGATGCGCGTCAAGATGAAGATCCACGAGTCGGTCGTGAAGAAGGTCAGTACGGGCATGAACGCGACCATGCAGATCAGCGCCCTGCGGGACAAGACCCTGCACGGCAAGGTCATCAAGATCGCCACCATCGCCCAATCGGAGGGCTGGCGCGGGGCCGGGGTCAAGCAGTACGAGACGCAAGTCTCCATCGCCGACCTGCCGGCCGACGCGGGGCTGAAGCCGGGCATGACGGCGGACGTGAAAATCTTGATCGTCGTGCTGCCCGACGCGGTCAGCGTGCCGGTGACGGCGGTCACCGAGTTCGACGGCAAGAAGGTCGTGTACGCCGTGGAGGGGAACACCGTCACCCGCCGCGAGGTGAAAGTCGGCGAGTCGAACGATCAGTTCGTGCAGATCGTCGAGGGGGTCGAACCGGGCGAGGAAGTCGCGCTCGACGCCCGCCAGCGGGCCAGCGTCGAGTCGAAGGCGTCCGGCCCCAAGGCCGACGGGGCCAAGCCCGACACGCCGCCCGCCGCCGCCCCGGCGGCCGGGGCACCGGTCGCCGCGGGCGGGGGCTGATGCGATGCTCCTGCAAGTCCGCCACGCCTTACGCCTCGGCCTGCGCAGCCTGTCGGCCCACCGGCTGCGGTCCGCGCTCACGAGCCTCGGCATCGTCCTCGGGGTCGCGTCGGTCATCGTCATGCTGGCCGTCGGCGAGGCGGCCCGGTACCAGGCGCTGAAGCAACTCGAAGACCTGGGCGCGAACACGATCCTGTGCCGCAGCGTCAAGCCGACCGACGACCAGCCGGAGCGCAAGGGGGCCGACCTGTTCGCCTACGGGCTGACCTACGCCGACCTCGGCCGCATCCGCGAGACGATCCCGACGGTCGTGTTCGCCGAGCCGACCCGCGAGTACCGCAAGCCGGTCCGCTTCCTCGACCGCAAGCTCGACGCCAAGGTCGTCGCCGTCACCCCCGAGTTCTTCGCCCGGAACGGCATCACCGTCGCCCGCGGCCGGGGCTTCGAGCCGGTGGACGAGGCCAAGTACGACAACGTCGGCGTGCTCGGGGCGTCGGCCGCGGAAGTGCTGTTCCCGACCGAGGACCCCGTCGGCCGCATGGTCGGCATGGAGGGCATGGACGGGATGATGCCGTTCGTCATCGTCGGCGTGACCGAGGACAAGAAGCTGGCCACCGGCACGATGAGCGGGGGCGACGCCGAGTACGCCCGCGTGCTGTTCATCCCGTTCGCCACCGACCGCGCCCGCATCGGCCGCGAACTCGTGTCGTTCAAGAACGGCTTCAACGTCGAGTTGCTGGACATGAGCCAGATCACGGTCACGGTGGACGACGTGAAGAACGTTCCGGCCACGGCGGCGGTATTGCAGTCGATGATCGAGCAGTTCCACCCGCAGAAAGACGTGCAGATTTTCGTCCCGCTCGAACTGCTCCGCAAGGCCGAGGAGACGCAGCGGCTGTTCACGCTCATTCTCGGGGCCATTGCGAGCATCTCGCTGGTCGTCGGCGGCATCGGCATCATGAACATCATGCTGGCCAGCGTGACCGAGCGGACCCGGGAGATCGGCGTCCGCCGGGCGCTCGGGGCCAAGCGGCGGGACATCGCGGCGCAGTTCCTGGTGGAGACGCTCGTCCTGTCCGGCGGCGGCGGCGTCGTCGGCATCGCCCTCGGCGTCGGCCTGGCTTACGGGCTGAAAGAGGGGTTCGGCGTGCCGACGATCCTGGAGCCGTGGGCGTCGGCCGTGGCCTTCATCGTGTCCCTGATCGTCGGCCTGGCTTCGGGGTCGTACCCGGCCCGCCGCGCCGCTTTGCTCGACCCCATCGAAGCCCTGCGGCACAACTGACGGCGGGGCCGGGTCACCGCGTTTCTTGCTGGTACCAGTCCCAGAATTCTTTTTTCTGCGGCGGCTTGGTGGCCAGCCCGACGGCGGTTTCGGCCTCCTTCTTGCCCGCGTCCCGGTTCCCGCGCCGGGACAGCGCGACGGCCAGAACCAACCGGGCCGTGGGGTGCAGGGGCTGGATGCGCAAGGCCGCGCGGCAGTCTTGCTCGGCCTTCTCCCACTGCTTCCGGGACGAGGCGATCGACGCGCGGGTGATCAAGTAATCGACCGACCGCGGGTTGTCGGCGATCAGCACGCTCACGGCCTGTTCGGCCCGGTCGAACTGCCCCACCCCGAGTGCTGCTTCGGCGATCTCCGCGAGCACGGCTTCGGAGTCCGGGGCCAGCCGCGCCGCACGCTCGGCCGCGATCAGGCGGTCGGTCGGCTCGCCGGTACTCGCGTGCGCGCGGCTCAGGGCCAACCACGCCGGCACGTCGCCCCGCCACACCCCGACGGACGCGGTCAGGCGGTCCCGCGCCATCCGGCCGACGAGTTGCTGCGTCCCCGAACCGGTCGGCACCTTCTGGGCCAGCAACGTCAGGGCGATGCCGAGGTCGCGGTCGAGTTCCGGTGCGGCCAGCGTGCCCCCACCGTGGAAGGCGACCAGCGGCACCGCGCCGCGCGTCAACCCCCGCGACGGGGCCGGCGCGACCGGCCGGCGGAGGACGCGGTGATCCGTGATGCTGGTGTGCGCGATGTTAGAACTGTCGGCCCGGGGCATGTGACAGGTCGCGCACCGGTCGTTCTTGGCCTGCCGCTCCGGCAACGGAGCAGTACACCCCTTCGTTTGGTGGCAGGAGGCGCACCGGCCGTTGTAGAACTGGTCGCGCTCGGCGGGGGCCGGGGACTTGTGCGGGTCGTGGCAACTCGTGCACAAAAGCTGCCCGCCGTTCGCCGTCTTGCACCGGCTCTGCTCCAACTGCTCGAACTGCCCGACCGACCGGCTCAGGTCGGCGATTTCGGGCGGTCGGACGAACACCGTGACGAAGTCGGCGAACGGCAGCCCCGGACGGAACTCGGACTCGTCCCGGCCCCGCCGGGCGACCCGCTCTTGCCCTTGAAGGTGGCACTGCTGGCAGATCGCGGCCTGGAGAGGGTTCGACAGGTGCTTCGGGTTGACGATGGACGTGTCCACCTTCGGGGCCATCGTCCCGGAGGCGCGCTCGTTGGCGTGCAGTTCCCCCGGCCCGTGGCACCGCTCGCAGCCGATGGCCGTCTGGACCGCGAACAGCGGTTCGCGGTAGCGGTTGACGGCGTGCGGGATCGGTTCGACGTGGTTCACGTGGCAGAACAGGCACGCGGCCGTGATCGCCCGCCGGCCGCCGTTCCCGAGGTCGAACCCGGGGGACACGTCCCAGCGGGACTCGTCGGAGAACCAACTGAGCGGGGACTGCCAGACGCTCCCGCCCTCGACCGCGAGGTACGACCGGCCGTGCGTCCCCGAGCCGATGGCGACCGTGGCGGAGAGGCCGTACTCCGGGAGCGGGCTGCCGTCCCGGTCCTTCGCCGTCACGGCGTGGTGGGCACCGCCGGCCGTCTTGATCGCGCGGAAATCGTACCCGCCCACCTTCCACGGGTTGTTCGAGCCGACTTCGTACTTCTCCAGCGGAGAAGCGTCGGCCACAGCGGACGCGGACCGGCCCATCGGGTGCGCGTGGTACGACGTGCATATGTCGCCGTGGCAGCCGGCGCACCGGGCGTCGCCGATGTACCGCACGTCGGGTTTAACGTTGCGGAAGACGGTGTCGGAGGTCAACCGCGGGTCAGCCGGACTGGCGTCGAGGGCGAGGTCTTCGACCCCGGGCGGCGGCACCGCGGGTCCGGCCGGTTCGGGCCGAACGGCCACAAACCAGATCGCCCCCGCGCCCGCAAGGGCCACGACCGCGAGTAGTGCCGAGCGAACGCGAGAGGTGTGCGTCATAAGTTTTGCGGAGCGAATCGGGGTTGATCAACCAAGGCTTCGGGGTGCCCCAGCATACCTGGAGCCGGCGGGCCTGTCCAGCACCAGGGACAATTCGGCGGAGCGTAGTTCTGACCGCCGGTCGGTGCCGTCGGGCAACCGCGCGGCTTAGAGGATGCCGCGGATGACCGTGCCGCGGCTGGCCGGGAGCGGGCGGTTGAAGGTGTCGCGGATCTCGGCGTCCGGGTCGAAGCCGAGGCAGTGCAGCGCGGTGGCGGTCAGGTCGGCCGGCGTGACGCGGCCGTCCTTGGGGTACGCGCCGAGCCGGTCGGACGCGCCGAACGCCTGGCCGCCCTTGACCCCGCCGCCGGCGAGGGCGACGCTGAAGACGTGGCCCCAGTGGTCGCGGCCGCCGGCCGGGTTGAACTTCGGCGTGCGGCCGAACTCGGACAGGCACATCACCAGCGTGTCGGCGAGCAGCCCGCGGTCGGCCAGGTCGCTCAACAGAGCGGCGAACCCCTGGTCGGCCGTCGGGGCGAGAACCGTCTTCAACCGCTCGGCCTCTTTGGCGTGCGTGTCCCAGCACGGCGCGTCCGCCGGTTCGTCCGCGCCGCGGAACCAGTTGACTTGGACCAGCCCGACGCCCGCCTCGATCAACCGGCGGGCGAGTAAGCACGACTGGCCGAACTGGTGCCGGCCGTACCGGTCCCGGAGTTGCGGCGACTCCTTCACCAGGTCGAACGCGGCCCGCGCGGCGGCCGACCCGAGCAGGTCGAACGCCTTTTCGGTGTGGGCATTCGTGGGGCCGCCGGGGCGACTGTCGAGGCGGTGGAACAGGTCGCGCCGGGCGGCCAGGCGGTCCAGCGGGACTTCGACCGGGAGGGAGAATTCGGGCACGGCGAACGCCGGCGACGCCGGCTCGCAGCGGAACAGCCACGGGTCGCCGGACCGGCCCAGGAAGCCGGCGTCCTGCCCCGGCCAGACCGAGTTGTCCGTGTTGAAGATGTGCATCGGCAGCCGCACCGCCCCGGGCAGCCCGCCCCGGTCCCCGCGGAGCCGGCGGACGACCGCCCCGAGCGTCGGCGAATCGTTGGGCGGGCCGGGGTTCACGTTCTCGGCGTTGAGCGGGGCGTGCGGCACCCCGGTCAACATGGCGTACCCGCTCGACGAGTGCGCGTTGTCGCCGGTGGTGACGGCCCGGAGCAGGCACAACTTGTCGGCCTGTTGCGCCAGCTTCGGGAAGAGCGAGCAGAGGCGCACCCCCGGCACGACGGTGTCGGTCGGCCCGAACGCCCCGCGGACCTCGGCCAGCGCGTCCGGCTTCGGGTCCCAGGTCGAGTGCTGCGGTGGCCCGCCCATCAAGAACAGCACGATGCACCGCTTGGCCCGCGGCGACCCCGCGCCGGCCGCGGCCGCTTGCCCCGCGAGGAGTTGCGGCAGCGACAGGCCGAGGGCCGACAGGCCGCCGACGCGCAGCGCCTCGCGGCGGGTGACGTTCGCGGACGGTCGCTTCATCCCGGTCTCCTTAAGCGTCGCAAGGCACTTGTAGTATCTCCGATACGGGCGGGCAACGCCAGGACTTCGCTTGAACTTTGCCCGCGCGGGACCCGTAGAATGAGGAACAGAATTCGCCACGGACTTTCCGCCTCCTCCGAGCCACTCCCCCCGACATGGCCACGAACTCTTTCCCGCCGCCCACGAGTTCCGACGCCGCCGAACCCCCCGCGTCGTGGCCGTCCCGCCTGATCTGGCCGGTTTTCCTCGGCGCGTTCGGGTTCCTGCTGACTTCCTACCCGGCGCGGAACATCGACATCTGGGGCCACCTCGTCGCCGGCCGCGACGCGGGGTCGGGCCTCGGCACGTCGTTCACGCCCCTGTTCGACGTGCTCGTGGCCGCCGGCCACGCCGTCGGGGGGGGCGGCTTCCTGGTCTTCGGCAAAGCCGCGGCGATGGGGTTACTCGGCGTCCTCCTGTACGCGGCGGCCCGGTCGCACTCGTACCGGGTACTCCCCGCGGTCGTCGTCGGACTCGCGCTGATGGCGGTCAGCTTGCGGGCCAACTTGCAGCCGCAAGCGGTGACGTACCTGTTGCTCGGCGCGACGGTGTTCTGGCTGGCGCGGCACCGCGGCCTGCCGGCGTGGCCGGCGTGCTGGCCGCTCCTGGTCCTGTTCGCCGCCTGGGCGAATCTCGACCGCGGCTTCGTGTACGGGCTGGCCACGGTCGCGCTGGTTTGGCTGGGGCGGGTCGTCGATGCGGCCCGCGACGCCCCGGCGGCGGCCGACCGACCGTCGCCGGTCCGAGTCGCCGGCGTGCTGGCGGCCCTGGCCGGCGTCTGCCTGCTCAACCCGGCGTACCGGAGCGGGGAGTTCCCGCTGCCCCTCGAACTCCAGTGGCTGACGACCCGGAGTTCGGGCGAAGTCTTGCGGAGTCCCGTGACCGCGGCTTACCTCCGTTCGGTCACCGACAACCCGGCGGCGTTGGCGTACTACGCGCTCCTCGCCCTGAGCGCCTCCGGAATCGCGTTGAACCGGCGGGGGTTCCGCTGGGAACGATTCCTCCCCAGCCTTTTGCTCGGCGTCCTCAGCGCCGCGTCGGACCGGGCCGTCCCGATCTTCGCCATTGTGGCCGGCCCGATGGCGGCGTTGAACCTGGGCGAAACGTTGGCCCGGTCTTCGGGGTTCGCGCCCAGCGCGTCCCGGTCGCCGTGGCGACGGCGACTCGCCGCGCCCTTTCCGTTCCTGGTCGCCGGGCTGTTCCTGGCGGCGGCGTGGCCCGGCTGGTTGCAGCGGCCCCCCTACGAACCCCGCCGCTGGGCGTTCGACTTGCCGACGGCCCCCGCGGTCGCCGCGGAGTACCTCCGCGGCGCGCGGACCGTCGGTGCCGCGGGGCCTGCGAACCGCACGCTGCACCTCTCGGCGGAATCGCGGACGGCCTTTCGCTGGGCCTGCCCCGAAGACGACGGCCGGTACGACCCGGACCTCGCGGCGGCGTTGCGGGAGGGACGGCCCACCGACGCGGCGTTACGGGCCGGCGGCTTCACCCGCGTCGTCGTCTACCACTCCAACTTGGAGTCGGTGCGGCCGGTCTTGAACGTGTTGCTCCGGGATCGCTACCGGTGGCCACTGCTGGACGTCGGCGGCGACGCGGCGGTCTTCGGCTGGCGCGACCCCGACCGCACGGACGACCCGTTTCTCGGCCGCGACATCGACCTGGTGCAGGTCTGGCACCCGCGCCTGGAAGGGAACCGTCCGCCGGTGCCGGCGGACGGACCCGACCTGACCATCCCGACCTGGAAGCAGGCGCTCCGGAACACCTTGACCCGGCCGCGCGTCGTCCACTCGCGGAACCGGGACGAAGCCGCCCTTTTGACGATGATGGCGGAAGTCTCCCAGGCTTGGGTGCCGCAACTCAACGGCCTGGCGTGGTACTTCGAGCAAACCGCCGGCCTCGTGGGGGGGGCGGGCGCGTCGATCAACCCCCTCCTGGCGGCGACCGACGCGGCCCTCCGGTTCAACGCCATTTCGCCCCCGACCTCCGACCGCGGCCCGCCCCCGCTTCTCGCCCAGACGGTCGAGCGGCAGTTCGATTTCGCCCTGGCGTCCAAGGACGACTACTTCACCGGCGCGATCGCGGCGGCGATCCGCGCCGGCCGGCGGGCGGTGGCCGAGGACCCGAACGACCCCCGCGCCCACGTCTCCCTCGGCGAAGCCTACCTGACGCTCTTGTTCGATTCCCGCGAACGCGTCTGGGCGACGGAGTTCAAGCAGTTGCGCGAGCTGCGGCAGGCCCAGGCCGCGACGGCGTTGCACCGGGCCGTTCGACTGAGCAGGACTCCGCCCGCCCGGGCCCACCGGCTGTTGTCGCTGATGTACCGCCGCATCGGCTACCTCGACCTGTGCCTGGACCACCTGACCGACGCGCGGGCGGCGGACGCACTGAGTGCCCCGGGCACGAACCCGGACCCCGAGGCGGAAAAAGACTACGAGCGCCTCCGGGACCACGTCCGGGACTTGCGCGGCCAGTTCGACAAGGAGTCGGCCGGGCTGCGGCTCGCCGACCGGGCCACACTCGCCGGCCGCCTGAACCTGCACGGCCTAGCCCTCGAAACGCTGCTCAAGTCGGACATTTCCGCGTTCGGGGACGCCGGGTTGAAACAGCAGTTGGAACTCATGCTCCGGACGGGACGGGCCGGCCAGGTCGTCGAGTGGACTTCCCCCGAGCAGCGCGACGCGGTCGGGACGCGGAGCTACCACTGGCTGCGCGCCCAGGCCTTCGCCGGTCTCGGCGACTACACCTCGGCCGACCTGGAACTCGTCCAGATCGGCGGCGGGGCGATCGACCTGATCGCCGACCCGGAGTTGCTCGTCTCGACGACGGCGATCATTGTGGCGAAGCGCGTGTTGGGAGAGACCACCCTCGGGGCCGGTTTCCCGGACGCCGTCGCGCGGGCACTGGCCCGCACGCAAGCCGACCAGGACTTGCGGACCATCGACGTGCGGCTCAAGAACCTGTCGGAAGTGAGCCTCCTCCGCGCCGTCCTGGCCCTCGAAGTCGGCGACGTGCCCGCCGCCCGCCGGCTCGCGGAAACCGCCCTGTTCTTCTCGCCCGTGCGGCCGGACGGAAGGGCACTCCCGCTGCGCGTCGTCGGCCAGAGTCTGCTCGACCGGACCCGCGGCCTCGACCCAGTCGCCAGGTGACCGGTCACTTGTTCGCGTTCGGCGCGACCGGAAGTAGGGCTTTTTCGCCCTTCTTCAACACGTGGTACTGGTCCACCGGCACGTCGACGATTTCCTGGACCGTTCCGTCCGGCCACATCACCGACAAGGTCGTCACCTTGTCCTGAACCCCGAGGCCGAAGACCATGCGGCGGTCCGGGGACGACGCGTAACTGCCGCCCCCTTTGGCGAACCTCGATTGCGTCACTTTGTCCGCCGTCGTGACGCGAACCCGCGCCCCGACCACGTCTTCGTGCTTCACGCCGATCAAGTTGAACCCGACCCAGTGATTCTTGTCGGGCGAGACGTTCTTTAACACGGCGACCGGGTCGTTGACGTTGCTCACCGCCAGATCGACCTTGCCGTCGTTGTCGAAGTCGGCCAGGACCATGCCGCGGGACAAGTGTTCGGTCTGGAAGTAACTACCCCCGCGGGCCGAGGCGATCTTGAATTTTCCCGCCCCGGCGTTGTGCATCAGCACCGGTTTTTGCCGCCGCAGGGCCGTCGTCGGGAAGCGGATCGCGTGCCCGTTGGCGATGACGATGTCCTCCCAGCCGTCGTGGTCCAGATCGACGAACCCGGTGCCCCAGCCGACGAACTTCTGCCCCAACTCGGCCATGCCGGACCCGGGGGAGGCGTACAGGAAAAAGGTGCGTTCCGCCGCCGTGGCGGTTTTGGGCGCGCACTGGTTATTGTACAGGGCGTGCAACTCGTTCTCGTAGTTCGTACAGAACAGCCACGGTCGGCCGGTCCGCTCGGGGTCGCCCGCGTCCGCACCCATACTGCCGTTGGTGTTGGCGAACCCGTCCAGGGCCACGCCGGCCTTCATGCCCATTTCGGCGAAGGAAATTTTGCCCGGCGTCGATCGGTTCACGTACAAGAAATTCGCCACCGTGTCGTTGGCGACGTAGACGTCCGGTTTGCCGTCCGCGTTCACGTCCACGACCACCAGGCCCAGGCCTTTACTCGCCGAGTCGCCGCCCGGCAGCAAGCCGCACGACTCGCTCACGTCGGCGAAGGTGCCGTTGCCCTTGTTGTGAAAGACCAGGTGCTTGAGGCCCTTGAACCGCTTCGGCGGGCAGACGTCGGGCGGGCCGTTGTACTGGCAATCGACCGGGTGGTTGGCGAACGACCAGTTGACGTACTGGCACGCGTAGAAGTCGGGGTAGCCGTCTCCATCGAAGTCGGCCCAGCCGACGGAGGTGGCCCACGTCACGCCGCGGTCGAGGCCGGCCGCCGCGGACGCGTCCACGAACTTCCGCCCGCCCCGCCCGTCCGGCTCGTTGTGGAAGAGGGCGACCCGGCCCCACCCGCTGATGAGGAGGTCCGGCCAGCCGTCCCGGTCGTAGTCGGCCACGGCCGCCCCGTGCGAGTAGAACCACGGCGCGCCGCCGGCGAGCGTACTCAGGCCGACCTTGTCGCTCACGTCCTCGAACTGAAAGTGGCCCTTGTTGCGGAACAGCTTGCACGGGTGCCCGAGGATGTCCTTGTTGTCCTTGCCGCCGAAGTGCCCGCCGCCGACGACCAGCAGGTCGAGCAGCCCATCGCCGTCGAAGTCGAGGACCGCCAGCCCGCCGCCCAGGGACTCCAGGATCGACAGGTGCGCGGGCACGACCTCTTCCCCGTTGCGGTAGGAGTACGCCACGCCGGCGGTCGCCGTCACGTCGTCGAAGATCGTCGGCCCGGTCTCGCCGGCCGACACCTCGGCGGCAACGACGCTCACGGCCGGGGTCGGGACCGTCGCGGGCTTGCTGCAACTGCACAGGCCGACGGTCAGTGCGAGAACGCCGACCGTTCCCCCGACCAGGATGGCACGACGCGACATGGCGGACTTCTTTCGGGGCAGTTCAAGCAGCAGAGAGGACCGCGGCTACCGCAACATTCGGCGGTGGGATGCCGCCTGGGCCGCGTCGCCTTTCCGGTCGTAATACTCCGTCAATACGCGATGGGTGGCCTGGTGGTTCGGATCGCGGGCGAGGACCTTGTCCAGCCAGTAGGTGCCCCGCGCCTCCATTTGCATCTCCAGAAAGATGCTACCGATTTCGCACCACTCGTCAGTCGTGGCGTCGGCCTTGTCGGCCCGGTCGCGGAGGAGTTGATTCACCCGGACGTTGCGCTCGTTGATCTTGAATTGTTCCTGCTGGGCGATCAACGCTTCCGACTCCCGGCCCTGCAACTGGAGGGCGGACACGAGGACGAACCGCGCGTCGGACTCCGTCGGGTCCAGGGCGATCACCCGCCGCAACCGCCGCTCGGCATCGACGCCCTTGCCCTCCTGAACGTCGAGTCGGGCCAGGGAGACGACGGGGGCCATGTCGTTCTTGGCGAGCTGGGGTTCGACCTCTTCCAACAATTGCCGGGCCTCCCGGCTCCGCCCTTCCAGGAAGCGCAACATCCCCAGGCGGGCCTTCACTTCCACGCGGTCGGGCGCTTGTCGGGTGAGGATTTCGAGGTGCGGGACGACTTCCGGAACCTTCTTCTCTTCCAACAAGAGTTCGACGAGTCTCAACCGCACCAGCATTAAACTCGGGTCGAGGTCCAAAGCTTTCTTGTAATCCTTAAGGGCAGAGGCGGGGCTAGCCGAGCGCTCGTACACCCAGCCACGCCACTCATAAGGTGTGGCCAGATCGGGATGAAGTTCAATCCATTTCGTGAGACTGCCGTTGGCGGCTTCGTACCGCAGCCGCCTCATGTACGTCAAGCTGATCGATTCGAGGATGGTAGAACTATCAGGGTGTTTTTGTTCGACGATGTTAAAAAGCGGTTCGACAGCTTCATCGTCCCCCGTCTGGACGCGCAACAATAAGAATTCGATCTGGGCTTCTTCGCGCGACACCGGGTCCGACCTAAAGTAGCGGTCGAGGTAAACTTCCGCTGCCCCCGTGTCGCCCGTCTGGCGACTCGTTTTGGCCGAGAGTAGCAGCAAACTCGGGTCGTTGGGCCAAATCCTGCGACAGAAGCCCAGGTGGTGATCCGCGCGGTCGTATTGCTTGGAGGCGTAGTCGATTCGCGCCTGTCGCCAGTTGTAGACTGCCCAGCCGTAAAGGCTGAGGCCCGCAGTCGAAGCGAGAACCACCAACACCGAAAAAGAAGCGCGAAACGGGTGGCGTCGGAACGAACCGAACGCGACGGACCGCAAGCCGATGATCCATCGTCCGGCCCGAGACATGGTCGAGCATCTCCAGAAAAATTAAGCCGGTCAAATAGCAAAGCCCGTCGAGAACGTGCGTTCTTGTCGGGCTTTGCTGGGGCGAGTTCGGGGGGGGGCGAAAAAACCAATTAGTCGGCCAGCGCAAAGTCTTTCTTAACCTTCCCTTGAACCACTTCCGCAGTCAAACCAGACGTTCTCTTGTCGGCATACTTGGTCGGAAGCTTCGTATATCGCTTCATAAGCTCTTCTTTAGAGGCCGGACCAAAACTACCACCGGCAGCCAGCGAACCAGTTTCGCCGCCTTTGCTCATCATTTTCTCGTATTCATTGTTCATCTTTTCCATTTTCCCGGCCGTGGCGGCTCCCGGTCCCGCTTTCTGACCGTTACCATACGTTGCGGTTTTGCGATCCGGATTGACCGTTTCCGTCTCGACAGTTACCGCGTACGTGCCAGGGGGAATGTCCGTAATGCTGTAATTTCCATCAATCTGAATCGGGCAAGAATAAGAGCCGCCTGCGTCATTGGACAAGTTGATGTTGCCCCCGGTGACGGGGGCATTCTTGTACGTAATGACGCCAGCCAGGTGGGACTTCTTATCACCGCTGCCACAGCCCGCAGCGAGAATTAAGAGGCCGGTGAAAAGCGTTGCGGCGATGGCGCGTTGAGCCATTTTCATAGTAACCCATAATGTTAGAGTTAGGAGAAGGGATTAGGCTGACGGGAGCGATTTCAGGTCTAAACTGCTTAGAAATCTCAGTTTAGACCTGAAATCGCGGGTCACGCATCACGCACGAGGTACTTACCAGTCGGAACCAAGAACCAAGCCGTCGTTTGGTACAATGGCCCGAGCGAGAGTGTCACGGCTGATCGAAGTGTTGACGCTCCGCACGCTGCCGTCCATCAGGGCGACGAGCATCCCGCCAGCCGACATGGCTTGCAACCGCTTCGTGTTGCACTCCTTGATAGTCGGTTTGTTCTGGATCGCCGTCATATTGAGTGATTGACCGAAAGTAGCGCTCGCCGGCCGCAAGTCAATCGGATAGGTGGGCGGGGGATTTCGCGAGTTCGGATAAGCCCCATCAATCCAGTAGGCGGCGATTTCGTGAACGTTGTTGGGGCTGTAATTCTGGGCGACCGGACCAGCGTTGATACCGTCTTCGGCCCAGATGCGGGACGCATAGATCTGCGTATTCCAGTCGGAAGCGGAGCCCGCCCCGCACTTACTGTAGCGTTCAAAGAAAGCGATCGAGTTGGACGTACCGTCCGGGAATGATCGCGGGATCGAAGCCTTGCCGCCGATTTGCCAGTCTTCATCCCAGCCGCCGCCGAAGGCGTGCCAGTTACCGTGGTAGCTGGCTTGACCGCGGTTACCCCAGTCACTCGACTTACCCGTCGATTCCAGACCCGGGTCGAGCGGCGAAAGATACGTCTTCACGGCCAAGTTAGACGAACCGCCAGCATCCGTAGTCCTCCACGAATTCTTCGTCGAGGTGTTGTACGCGGCCTGCTGCTCGATGTACGGAAGGAGGAAGTGGTGCATCGTGCCGAATCGCGTCGGCCTAGACTCCAGACCCCAGTCGGTCCCGTTGGCATCGCTGGGGAAGCAACCGAGTACCGTCGGCAGTTTCAGGTTCGTGTCGTGGCAGTTTTGAATGGCGAGGCCAATCTGCTTCAGGTTGTTACTACTCTGCATCCGGGCGGCGGCTTCACGCACCTTCTGGACGGCAGGCAGCAGCAGCCCGATGAGGATCGCGATAATCGCGATCACGACGAGAAGCTCAATCAGCGTGAACGCCGACCTTCGCTTGTGGGAGAGAGACCGGACCATGATACCCCCAAAAAAAGGGAGAAGTGGGAAGAGCAGTACGAGTGATGGTAAATCACCTTTACTATCTAGATCATACCGACAGCATCGGGACGGTGTCAAGTGTCCGCCCGCGACTAGTTCCAGATTTCGGCGGTTTTTTTTCTTCGGGGCGGAACCGCGAGACTTCGACTTTGCTCCGGCCCTCCGTTCCGTCGTTCCCCTCCCCGTTCGCTTCGACCGGTCGGCTTACCCGACGTTGACGCCCCCGTTGAACCCGGGGAAGAGTTCGAAGGTCATCGCCGGGAGCGGCGAAGCGCTGCCGATCAGGCCGGTCCCGGCGTACCCGGTGACGCGGCCACCGGACCCGACGACGAGGTCGGCCGAGGCGTCGCCGTCGAGGTCCTTCACCGTCAGCCGGACGCCGTCCCGGCTGGCGGGGTCGCCGGCGAAGAAATCGACGACGCGGGTCTGGTCGCCCCGGAGCAGCCCGGCCCCGCTGAAGGCACTCACCCGCGGACCGCCGCCGGGACCGCCGCCGACGATCAACTCGGCCCGGCCGTCCCCTTCGAGGTCGCCGGCCGCGACGTAGACGCCGTTGCGGACCGTCGGCTCGAAGGCGAAGAAGTCGGCGACCAGCCGCGTCGGGGTGCCGGCGAGGCTCGTCCCGTCGAACACGGCGACCCGGGGGCCGCCGCCGAACCCGGCCGCGACCGTCAAGTCGGCGACGCCGTCGCCGTTCAGGTCGCCGACCGTGGCCCGGGCACCGCCGCGGAAGTCGGGGTCGTCGATGCCGAAGAAGCTGACGAGCTTTTTGAAGTCGGCCCCGGAGTAGACGTCCACCCGCGGGCCGCCGCCCTCGTCCGGGGTGACGACGAGGTCCGGGACGCCGTCGCCGGTCACGTCCCCGGCGGCGACGAAGACCCCGCCGGTGAACGTCGCCTCGAACGGGTCGAGGCCGAACACCACGGCCTGCGTCGTGCCGTCCAGGACGACGAGGTGGCTCGCCCCGCCGGGGCCGGTGCCGGCAATCAGGTCGGCCACGCCGTCGCCGTTGAAGTCGGCCTCGGCCACGCGGACCGCCCCGGTGAACCCGGCGAACGGCGTGACGGCGAACCGCAGGCTGCCGTCCGGGTTGAACGACCGGACGACCCCGCCCGAATCGGCCGCGACCGAGAAGGTCCGGGGCAGCGCCTTGCGGGCCGGGCGGAGCGCGGTGCCGGCCGGGGCCGGCCAGTCGGTCGGCGGCGCGATGATCCAACTCGGCCCGGTCGGCGTCACCGGGGTAACCGGGGTCAGCGGGGTCGGCGGGGTAACGCTAATTGTCGGCGGCACGGCCGGGGGTACGGCCGGGGGCGGGGGGCTGACGCCGACGGGGTTGTCGATCACGATGACCGCCCGCGGGCCGATCGGGTCGGACACGCTCGCCCCCTGAACGAGGTAGTTCAAGTTCGGGGTGCGGCTGCCGTCGGTGGTGCCGCCCGCCACCAGCAACCGGTACGTCCCGGCCGCCAGGTACGGGTTCAGGCTGACCGTGTCCCCCGCGAGGGCGAAGCGGGAATCGACGAGCCGGCCGGCCGCGTCCAGTACCGACACCCGCACCCCGGCCGCCGGGGCGGTCCCGGCGACGGTCAGTGTCAAATGCAACACCTGCGCCGGGGCCACGGTCAAATCGACGGACTGGATCGGTGCGGGTGCCGTCAGTGTGCCCCGGGCCAGTTCGGGCAGAGCGAGCGCCAGGCCGCCGAAGTGGACGGCCAGGCCGTAGTTGCCCGGCGCGGCCCCGGCCCCCGGGTGGGCGTGGCGGACGCTGACGAAGTAGTCGGCGTTCGCGGCCGTGTCGGGGAACTGGAGCGTGAACGCCCCGCCGTCGTGCGCCAGCACCGCGCCCGGCACCGGCGTGCCGTGCGAGTCGGCCAACTCGACGACGGGGTTCAGGCCCGCGGTCTTCGCCCAGACGAGGACGGTCAACACGCCGGCCGAGTTGCCGGCCTGGTGCGGCGACCGCAGCCGGTAAACGTCCACGTCCGTCGGCGTGCCGAGGCTCGCGTCGAGGGCGTAGTCGATCCGCGGCCCGGTCTCCTTGAAAAGCTGCGCGAGCGTGGTCGCCGTCGCCGGCGTGTCGTTCCGCCCGCTCTCGGGGTCGATCAGGTCGTCGCTACCGCCGCCGGACCCGGTCGCGTCCGGCACGAGAGCGAGCTTGTACCCGCCGACGGTGAAGGCGGGCGACCCGGCAGTCACCCGGGCGTAGTACGTCGCCCCGTCGGTGGCGGTCGGCAGGTGCAGGGTCACGTCCCCCGCCCCGGGCCGGTCGCCGACGCCGGCGGCGAGAACGGTGCCGGCCGCGTCGAGAATTTCCAGCCGGGGCACGAGCAGGCTGAACCCGGAGACCGCGACCGTGGCCGTCAGTCCCAGGCCGCGCAAGTTGTTCGGCCGGAACTTGAACGCGTCCACGTCGGTCGGAGTGGTGAGGTCGGCCGTCGCGCGGATGACGTTGGTCGAAGGCCCCGACCCGCCGCCGGGCTGAATCTCCGGGGCGGTCGCGGGCGTCTCGTTGCCGGCGGCCCCCTCGAAAACGTCCGGCGGGCGCGGGCCGTACAGGGCGACGACGCCGGCCGCGTCCGCCGGGGCGAGACCGGTGCGGGGCTTCAGCGGCTCGTCGGCCATGACGGACGCGGGGTCGGCGCTGCCCGGCAGGCCGAAGACGTGCCCGGCCTCGTGCAGGGCCGTCGTGAAAATGTCGTAGAACGCGCCGGCCCCGACGCCGAACGGCAGGCGGCTGTTGAAGACGATGTCCCCGGACCGGGTGCCGGCGGTCAGGTCGAACGGCAGGGCCAGGGCGACGACGCCGTCGAGCGGGGCGGCGGCGATGCGGATGTCCCCGAAGCGGGGGTCGTGGACCGGTGCGCCGGCGACGCCGAGGGGCTGCCCGCCGTCGGCCACCAGCCCGACGTTGACGTTGGCGGCCGTCGCCCACGTCTGGACGGCACGGAGGACTTCGGCGCGGCCGGCGGCCCCGAGGGTCGCCGTCAACTGGCTCGGGCGGCCGTTCACGTCCGTCCCGTCCGGGGCGAACGACAGGGTCAAGTTCGGGGTCGGCCAGGCGACGCCGAACACCGCCGGGGTGTCCCGTCGTTCGAGTTGCTCGGCCCGCGGCCGGAAGGGGAATCGCTGTCGGGTCACGGTCGACTCCTGAAATTATTTCGCGGTCGATTTTTGCGGCACCCGGACGGCGCGGGCGGCCCCGACGACCGCCCGGAATTCGGGCATCTGGCGGAGCGGGGCGAGGTCGGGGTCTTCGTCCAGGTCGGCGAACCCGGCCCCCTGGCGCAGGGCGTCGGCGAGGAGCCGGAAGGCCGTCCGGGCGTCCTCCGGGTGGGTCGTCGAAGTTCGGGCGTAGGCCCCGGCCAGTTGGTAAATCGTGTCGGCCGGCGGGGCCAGCTTGAGGCAGTGTTCGGCGTCGGCGTGGGCGGCGGCCCGGTCCCCGCGGCGGGCGAGCAGGACCGCCCGGCCGGACCGCGCCAACAGGCTGTCCGGGAAGAGTCGCACCGCTTCACCCAGGACGACGATCGCTTCCGCGTCCCGCCCCGCCGCGGACAGGACGAACGCCTTGTTTTGCAGCGCCGGGAACGACCGCGGGTTGACGACGAGGGCGGCGGCGAAGTCGGCCAGCGCCCCGGCCGTGTCCTTCCGCTCCGCCCGGTAGAGGCCGCGCGTGACCCAACTGTCCTCGTCGGCCGGGGTGCGGGCGAGACCGGTCGCCCGGTCGGCGGCCGCGCCGGCGGCGTCCCCGGCCGCGGCCTTCGCCTCGGCCCGCAGGAAGTCCAGCCGGGTTTCGGGTGCCCCGCCGTCGAGTGCCGCCGTCAAGTCGGCAATCGCGTCCGCGTGCCGGCCGAGTTTGATCCGGGCCAGGGCGCGGTTAGCGAGGGCGGGCGTCCAGTCGGGCTGCAACTCCAGCACGGCGGTAAAGTCCTCCTCGGCGGCGGCGTACTTGAGCTGGTCCAGGCGCGCCAGTCCGCGGTTGAAGTGGCCCATCGGCAACTCGGGTATCAGCGCCACGCAGGTGGTGAAACTCCCCTCGGCCTCGGAGTACCGGCCGAGCTCGCGTTGCGCCCCGCCCAGGGCCAGCCACGCCCAGTAGTGCTTCGGATCGAAGTGGGTCGCGCGCCCCAGCGTGCCGAGTGCCTCGCGGAACAGCCCGCACTGGTGCTGCGCCAGCCCGTCGAAGTAAAGGTCGCGGGCGTCGGCCGACCGCCCCGGCTTGGCGAGGGAGTAGGCCACCTCGGCACGGCCGCTCAGCGCGAGGGCCGACGCCGGGTCCGGCTGCGCCCGCGACGAATGGAGTAGCACGTCGGCGAGGTCCGCCCGCAGCCGGTCGCGCGACCCCGCCGACAGGAAGGCGGCCGGGGCGTGGGCCTCCCAGTCGGCCGCGTCGGGTGCCCCGTAGCGGCCAACCAGGGCTTCGGCCCGCGCCAGGCCGGCGGCGCGCCGCTTGGGGTCGGTCCGGTGAAAGCCGAGGTCGTCGATGGCCGCCGCCGCGAGGGCCGGGAACGCGGCCAGCTCCGTCGCCGCGTGCTGCTCGCGGCCGAGGCGGTCGGCGCGGCGGTACAGGCCGACGGCCGACGTGCCGACCAGCGCGAGGGCGACCGCCGCCGCTGCCGCGACACTGCCGGACGACGCGAGCTTGGGGTGCCGTCGCCGCCACTTCGTCAGGCGTTCCCTGGCCGACGGCTCGCGGGTGTGCAGCAGCGGCTGGAACTTCAGTTGGCGGTCGAGGTCGTCGGCCAGGCTCTCGGCGGTCGGGTAGCGGCGGGCGGGGTCCGGGTGGATGCAGCGGCGCAGGATCGCTTCGGTACTCGGCGACACGGCCGGGTTCAGGTCGCGCAGCCGCGGCGAGTCGGTCGCCGTCTGTTGGGCCAGCTTCGGGTACGGGTGCCGGCCGGTGAGCAGTTCAAAGAGTACGACGCCCAGGGAGAACAGGTCGGCCCGGGCGTCGGTCGGGGGGCCGCCGCGGAGGGCCGGGAACTGCTCGGGGGCCATGTACGCCGGGGTGCCGCCGGACTCGCGCGGGCCGGCGCGGCCGGCGTCGTCGGCCAGGTTGAAGTCGAGCAGCATCGGCAGGCCGTCGTCGGTGAGCAGCACGTTCGCCGGCTTCACGTCGCGGTGCAGAACCCCGCGGGCGTGGGCGTGGGCCAGGGCGTCGGCCAGCTTCGCGCCGACCCACAAGACCGCTTCCGGCAGGGTGAACCGCGCGAGGGTCGCGGCGGCGACGGGGACCGGGACCAGGTCGGGCGCGGGGGCCGCGAGCGGGTGCGTCCGGCTGCGGCAGTTGGCCAGCGTCTCCGCCAGTTCCTTGCCCGACGCCGGCCACTCGGTCCGGCCGCGCAGGGCGGCGAGTACGTCCGCCAGGGTACTCGCTCCGAGGAACGGCATGACGACGACCTGGAACGCGCCGACCGTCGCCGTCGAGTAGACGGGGACGATGTGCGTGTGCTGGAGGCGGGCCATCGTCTCCGGCTCGGCCGCGCCGAACCGGGTCGAAAGTTTGACCGCCACCCGCCGGCCGGCCAGGCCCGTTTGTTCGGCCAAATAGACCCGGCCGAACGAGCCGCGGCCGAGGTCGCCGACGAGCCGCAGGTCGAGGATCGTGCCGCCCGGTTCCGGGAAGTTCCCCGCGACGGTCGGGGCAACGGTAACGACCGCCGTCGCGGCCGGCGGAGGCGGCCAGTCGGCAGTGTCGATGCCGTAGCGCCGGGCGTAGTCCTCGGCCCGCGGGCCGTCGCCGGCGTCGGCCCGCAGCCGGTACTCCTCGAACGCCAACGCACGCACGCGGTCGGTGTCGGCGAACAGGGCGGGGAAGGCGGCGCGGTAGCGGTCCAGGCCGGCGGCGGTCCCGCGGGCGTGGCGGAACTCCAAATCGACGCGGACGAGTTCGGTCAGCACGGCGAAGTAACCGGCGGCGGACGGCGGCGGCAGGAACCGGCCCAGGTCGGGCGGACCGCCGGCCCACGCGGCTTCAAACGCCTCGACGCGGGAGTCCAGATCGACGGCCCCGGCAGTGTCAGTCATCGCCTGGCCCCTCGCCGAGTCGCTCGGCCGCGCGCGTGCGAAACTCTTGCAACAAACGTTCGACGGTCCGCTTCGACTTCCCCGTCCGCGTCGCCACTTCCCCGACTTCATAACCTTCGATCCGCAATCGGACCACCTCGCGGTGCCCGACCGGGAGACGGCCGAGAACCTCGTCAACGACCATGCGCAGGATGTGCCCGGCGGACTCGTCGTCGGCCGGCGGGTCGAACCCGGCGGACCCGAGAACGTCCCCCCCGGCGGTCTTGCGCACGTCGCGCTTGGCGGCCCGGTGGTACGCCCCCTTGGCCCGCACCTTGTTCACGGCAATGACCAACAGTAGCCCCCAAAGTTCCTCGCCGTTCGGGGCTGCGTACAGCCCCTGCTGCGCCCCGCGGAAGAAGCTGCCGAACGCCGATTGAACGATGTCCTCCACGTCCACGCGCGCCGACAGGTCGGTCCCGCACTTGGCCCGGGTCAGGGCGAGCAGCCGCTGGGCGTACCGGTGGTACAGTTCACCGGCCGCGTCCTGGCTGCCGGCCTGCACGCGGGCGAGCAGCGACCCGTCGGACGGGCCGCGCGGTCGATCGGGCGTCGGAACGGGCATCGCGGGTCGCCGGAGGGGTTGCGCGGACAGCACACGTCATCATATCCCGACGGTTCCGACCCGCCCTTCGATTGACGAGTCGGAACGGGCCGCGCGGACCGCCAGAAAAATTGTTGGCGGGCCGCGCCGGCCGTTCCGACTTCTCCGAGTGCCCTGGGACATCGACGCCCGTTCCCACTCGCCTTTCCAACTTTCGGAGTACCTCCATGAGCCGCTTCCACCGCCCGAAGACGACCGTCCGCTTCCGCCCGACCCTCGACCGGTGCGAGGACCGCACCACCCCGACCGTCGGCTTCCACAGCGTACCGGATAACGCGGTCGCCGTCGCCCCGGACGACGGCGGCATCCCCGTCGTCCACATCGTCGATCCGACCACCGGGGCCGACGTGGACACGATCGCCGCCTACGAGGACTCGTTCCGCGGCGGCGTCCACGTGGCGCTCGGCGACGTGACCGGCGACGGCGTCCGGGACATTGTCCTGTCCACGGGGACCGGCGGCGGGCCGCGGGTGCGCGTCATCGACGGCAAGTCCGGCGACACCCTGTCCGACTTCTTCGTGTACGAGCCGACTTTCACCGGCGGCGTATACGTGGCGGTCGGCGACGTGAACGGCGACGGCCGGGGCGACATCATCACCGGCACCGGGGTCGGCGGCGGCCCCCGCGTCCGCGTGCTGGACGGCAAGACCCTCGGGGCCACCGTGCTGAAAGACTACTTCGCCTACGAAGGATCGTTCCGGGGCGGCGTCCAGGTCGCCGCCGGGGACGTGAACGGCGACGGGGCGGCCGACGTGATCGCCGGCACCGGCGTCGGCGGCGGCCCCCGGGTGGTCGCGTTCAACGGCCGGGACGACAAAGTCCTGGCCAACTTCTTCGCCTTCGAGGACTCGTTCCGCGGCGGCGTGCAAGTCTCGTCCGGGGACGTGGACGGCGACGGCAAGGCCGACATCCTCGTCGGCACCGGCGTCGGCGGCGGCCCGGTCGTCAAAGCCGTGAGCGGGGCGGACGGCAAAGTCCTGGCCCAGTTCCTGACCGACGACCCGACCTTCCGCGGCGGCGTCCGGGTGGACAGCGTCGATACCAACGGCGACGGCCGGGCCGACCTGGTCGCCCGCACCCGCCGCGGCAACAGCGACACGGTCCGCGTCTTCGACGGCAAGACCGGGGGCTTCGGCCACTCCGTCTCCCGCACGGTGGACGACAACCCGAGTGCCGCCGACGCGGTCGAACACCCCGCCGGCGGCGGGACGGTCACGCCCGGCGTGCCGTCGCAGGTCGAGGGGGTCGTCGCGGCCGTGGACCCGGTCGCCGGGACCGTCCAACTCCGCCAGGAGTCCGGCGCGATTGTGACCGTCCGCATCAGTCCGACGACCGAAGTCGAGCGCGACGGTGCGCACCCCACCCTCGCGGCGTTCGCCGTCGGGGACAAGGTCGAAGCCTTGATCGGCCCGGACGGCACGACGTGGAAGATCGAGGCCAAGACGCCGGCCGGCGGCACCGCCTCGCACGACTCGAACACCGGCGGGTCGTCGAACAGCGGCGGGTCGAGTGCCACGGAAACGCGGCTCGAAGGCACGGTCACGGCCGTGGACGACGCGGCGGGGACGGTCGCGCTCCGACCGCAGACCGGGGCGGCGGTCACCGTGCGGACCAATTCCAAGACGAAGGTCGAGCGGAACAACAGCGACGCGAAGTTGAAGGCGTTCAAAGTCGGCGACATGGTCGAAGCCCGCGTCGGGGCCGACGGCATCGCCACGAAGCTCGAAGCCACCGGCGTGTAATCCGGGTGCGAGTTCCGAGTTCATTCTGCCGGGCGTTCGGAAAACGCCCGGCAGCGTCGTTGCGACTTTCCCGCCGGACCAAGTTTCGACCGCCGCGGAATTTTGGCGGGCCGCACCCCTCGGTGCGACTCCTCCTGTCGGGCCGTCCGTTGAAACCTTTTTCGGGAGTCGATCATGACGTTTTCTTGGCTGCAAGCGCTGCGGGGTCGCGGGTCGAAGTCGCCGGCGGCCCCCCCCCGCACGGTGCGGTTGTCGTTCAACTTGACGCCGCTGGAAGACCGCACGGTGCCGACGTTCCTCGCCGCGTCGAGCTACGCCGTCGGCCTCAACCCGCACGGCACACAAGTCGGCGACTTCAACGGGGACGGCAAGTCGGACGTGGTCGTCGTCAACTCCACCACCGCCGGGACCGTGAGCGTCTTGCTCGGCACCGGCACCGGCACTTTCCTGCCGAAGACCGATTTCGCCGCCGGCGCGTCGCCGATCGACGCCGCGCCGGGGGACTTCAACGCGGACGGCAAGCTCGACCTGGCGGTCGTCAGTTGGGGGGCCGTCAACCTGCTGCTCGGCAACGGCGACGGGACGTTCGCGGCCCCCGTGGCTTACGCCGTCGGGGCCGGCTCGCACTCGCTCAAGGCGGGCGACTTTAACAACGACGGTAAGCTCGACATTGCCACCATGAACGCCACCACCGCGAGCGTCCTGCCGGGCAACGGCGACGGCACCTTCGGGGCGCGCCTGGACGCGCCGATCACCGGGTCGGCCACCAGCACGATCGTGGCGGACTTCAACCACGACGGCAACCTCGACCTGGCCACGTCGAACACCAACAGCCTGGGCACGGTCACCGTCCTGCGCGGCCACGGCGACGGCACCTTCGACCCGGCGGCGAGCTACTACGCCTACTCCGCGCCGGTGGACCTGGAAGCCGGCGACTTTAACAACGACGGGTTCATGGACCTGGCCTGCCCGAACTCGTACGCCGCCGACGCGATGAGCGTCCTGATCAACAACGGCGACGGCACGTTCGCCCCGCCGCACACGTACCGCATCCCGTCGTCCGGCTTCGACATGGAGGTCGCCGACTTCAACGGCGACGGCGTCAAGGACCTCGCGGAGCGCGGCGGCATCGGCTACCAGGTGCAACTCGGCAAGGGGGACGGTACCTTTTACCCGACCGTCTCCTACGCGGCCCCCTACGGGCCGATTCAGATGGGGGCCGTCGGCGACTTCAACGGCGACGGCTCGGCCGACCTCGTCGCCCCGAACTCCTCCGGAACCGTGTCGGTGGTCTTGAACGCGGGCGACGACCGGACCAACGTGGCCGGGGCCGTCGGCTTCCAGGTGGCGTTCCCGTCGGCCGTCTCGGCGAACTCGGGCCTGCCGCTGACCGTGACCGCCGTGAACGCGACCGGCACCCCCGCCGTCGGGTTCCTCGGCACCGTCTACTTCGGCAGTGGCGACGCCGCCGCGATCGGAACCGCTTACACCTTCACGGCCGCCGACGCCGGGACGCACAGTTTCGCCAGTGCGATGCGGTTGCTGACCCTCGGCGCGCAAACCGTGACAGTGTCCGCTCCCTTCCTGGCGACCGCAACCGGCTCCCTCACGGTCACCCCGGCGGCCACGCGACTGACGGTCGCGGCCCCCACGACTTCCCCGGCCGGGTCCGCCGTCGCCGTGACCGTGACCGCGACGGATTCCCTCGGGAACGCGGCCGTCGGCTACCTCGGCACGGTCGCGTTCGGCAGCACCGACGTGCAAGCCGGGCTGCCCGCCGGTTACACGTTTACCGCCGCCGACGCCGGGACGCACACGTTCACCGCGACACTCAAGACGGCCGGCTGGCGGACCGTGACGGCGACCGACGCCCTCAACGGCCTGACCGGTAGTGCCAGCCTGACGATCTCCTCCCTGGCCGCGACCCACTTCGCCGTCCTCGGCGGGGCCGGGGCCGTCGGCGTGGCGCTGCCGCTGACGGTCGCCGCCGCGGACGATTTCGGCAACGCGGATCGCAGCTACGCCGGGACCGTCCACTTCACCAGCACCGACCCGCGCGCCGTCTTGCCCGCCGACGCCACCCTGGCCGGCGGTTTCGGCACCTTCACCGTGACGCTCCTGACCGTCGGTGCCCAGACGATCACGGCCACCGATACGGTGACCGCGTCGATCACCGGCACCAGCAGCGTCACCGCCGCCCCGCCCGTCCCGGCCGCCTACGCCGTGTCCGGTCTCGCGGCCACCACGGCCGGGCTGACGCAGTCGTTTACCGTGACGGTCAAGGACACTATCAATCAGGTGGCGACAGGCTACCGCGGCACGGTCTACTTCACCAGTACCGACTGGCAGGCCGGCCTGCCGCTGAGCTACACCTTCACGGCGGCCGACGCCGGGGTCCGTACCTTCGCGGTGACGTTCAAGACCTCCGGCCTTCAGTCGCTAACCGCCAGGGACGCGGCGACGTTCGGCTTCATCGGCAGACAGACGGGCATTGCCGTCGTCGCGGCCGCCGCGACGCAACTGACCGTCTCGACCACCGTCGATTTGACCAGCCCGCTCGTCGCCGGGACCGTCGTGCCCGTTACGGTCACGGCCCGGGACGCCTTCGGCAACGTCGCCACGACCTACCGCGGCAAGGTGGGCGTGACCAGCACCGACCCCCAGGCCGGTCTGCCGAGCAACACCAGCTTCACGGCGGCGGACGCGGGGGTTCACACCTTCGCCGTCACGCTCAAGACGGCCAACAAGAAGCCGGCACTGACGAGCATCAGCGTCGTCGATACCTCTAACGCCACGCTGTTGGGGAGTCTTGCGCAGATCGACGTGACCAACGGGGCGGCGGTTTCGGTCTCCCTGGCGGCCCCGTCGGGGGTCACCGTCGGGGTCGCCTTCTTCCTGAAAGTGACGGTGCTGGACGCCTACGGCAACACCGTCAAGAACTACTTCGGCACGTTGCACTTCGCGAACACCGCCGGGCCGGCCGGCCTACCCACGGACTACACCTTCACGGCCGCCGACGCCGGCGTCCACTCCTTCGCCGTGACGCTGGCCACGGCCGGCACGCAGACGATCTCGGCCGCCGATCTGGCCGACCCCCTCGTCAAAGGCAACGCGATTCTCAGCGCTAAGGCCGGCACGAGCGGCGGTGGTAGCGGCGGCGGCGGCGGCAAGTAGGTTTCAGAACGTACCCGTTACGGGGGCCGGCGGTCGCACCGACGTGGCGCGACCGCCGGCCTTCAGCAGTTTCAGGATGACCATTGCCTAGTCCTACAGCCGTAGTACTAGGCCGTGTTGACGATTGCCCGTAATCGGATGAAGCCGAACACGAGGTTCAGGAACCCGGTGAAGGTCACCTCGAGCTTCTCGTACCGGGTCGCCGCCCGGCGGAACTGCTTCATCTTGGCGAAGAACCGCTCCACCCGGTTGCGCTCCCGGTACGCCTCCGGGTACACCTCCGCCGGCTCCTTTTAGTTCGACCGGCCGGGGATCTGCGGCATCACCCCCAGGTCGAAGCAGGCCTGCCGCTGCGGCCGCCCGTCGAACCCCTCGTCGGCCACCGCCTCCTCGATCGCGGGCACCCGCCCCACGGCCGCCTTCGGGAGCGGCTTCAGGAGCGGGGCGTCGTGCCGCTGGCCGGGCACGACCTCGAACGCGACGACCGTGTCCTCGTCGGTCACCGCGACGGCGACCTCGGTACTGAACCCGCCCCGGCTGCGGCCGAGGCCCTGAACGTCCGCGGACCGCCCGGCCCCGAGGCGCTTTTTTATCGCGGGGCCCGGCGGCGTGGGCGTGGGCCCGCAGGACGGTCGAGTCGAGGACGACGCGCGGCAGGTCGCCGCGGAGTTACCGGCCGCGTCGGTCGTCGCCCGGTGCGCCGACGAGATGGCCGCGTCGTGGGCCGCCGGCGAGTTCGCCCGCGTCGAGGACGCCCTGGCCCGACACCCGCACCTGGCCGCGCGGCCCGACGCGATTCTCGAACTGCTCGCCGAAGAGTTGGCGCTGCGCGAGGAGTACGCGCGGCCGACGACCCTCGACGAACTCGACGCCCGCTTCCCGGGTCGGCGACCGCAGATCCAGGCGCTGTTGGAGTGCCAGCGGCTCCTCGGCGGCCGGCTCGCCGCGACCGACTTCCCGTCGCCCGGCGAGACCCTGGGGGATTTCGCGCTCCGCTCCGAACTCGGCCGCGGCGCTCAGTCGCGCGTCTTCCTGGCGACCCAACCGCGGCTGGCCGACCGGCCCGTGGTGTTGAAGGTCAGCCCGGACACCGGCGTCGAACGCCTGTCGTTGGCGCGCCTGCAGCACGCGAACATCGTGCCGCTGTACGCCGTCGCGGAATTCCCCGAGCGCGGCTTGCGGGCGCTGTGCCTGCCGGACTTCGGCGGCCGCACCCTCGCCGATCTCCAGGTGCGACTCTCCGCCTCGACCCGCGTGCCGGCGGGGAGCGACCTGCTCGACGCGCCGGCCGTCGGGCCGCGGGCATTGACCGGCGCGACGCTGGCGGACGCGGTCGCCTGGGTCGGCGCGGCCCTGGCGGACGCCCTGCAATACGCCCACGACCGCGGCATCCTGCACCTCGACGTAAAGCCGTCGAACGTGCTGATCGCCGCCGACGGCACGCCGATGCTCCTCGACTTCCACCTGGCGCACCCGCCACTGGCGCGGGGCGACCTGCCGCCCGAGTGGCTGGGCGGGACGCCCGGTTCGATGGCCCCCGAGTACGCCGCCGCCCTCGACGCCGTGCGGCAGGGCCACCGCCTGCCCGACGTCGTGGACGGCCGGGCCGACACTTACGCGCTGGGCCTGATGCTCCGCGACTTCTTGCGCGCGACGGCCGCGCCGGTCGCGCCGGGACTGGCCGACATTTTCGCCCGGTGTACGGCCCCGGCGGCGGCCCGCGCGTCTTCGCCCTCGACGGCAGCCTGCTGCTCGCGTCCGGCCCGACCGCGGCGCAAGCGGCCCCGGTCGCCAACTTCTTCGTCGGCGGCGACACGGCGTCGCGCGGCGGCGTGCGGGTGGCCGTCAAGGACCTCGACGGCGACGGCCGGGCCGACCTGATCGCGGCGTCCGGCGAAGGCCTACCCGCCCGCGTCCGTGTCTACCTCGGCCGATCCTTCCCCGCCGCCGGCGAGCCGAGCGTCGCCCAGGACTTCGCCCCCTTCGGCGGAGCCACCCTCGACGCTGGCGTGTTCGTCGGCTAACCGACTCCAGTGAATTGATTTCGCTGGTATCTCGGATCGTATCGGGTTGAACCGGCCGGGTTCGACGTGCAGGATGTGTGGCGTCGGCCCCCGACCGGATCGACCGAAAAGTGAACCGGTGGCGGTGAACTCACGATCCAGGCCCGCTGGTCGGGCTGGCCCGGCGGTCGCCAGGAATCCTTACGGCCGGTCGGCCGGGGACGCCGACTGCACCTCGACCAGTCGCTTGCGGTAGCGGTCGTACAGCTTGGTCTGCTTGTTCGTCGGCTCGTAGCCGCGGCCGTCGATGACCACCGCCAGCACCTGCGTGGACGGCTGGAGGATGTCCCCGGTGGTGACGACGAGGTTGGCCCGGTAGCCGGCCGCCAGGTCGCCGAGGCGGTCGCCGACGCCCAGGATTTGCGCCGCGTTGACCGTCACCGCCTTCAGGCCTTCTTCGGGCGGCAGGCCGTGGGCGACCGCCATCGCCGCCTCGTACGGCAGGTTGCGGGCGTTGCTCGACCCGGCCGAGCGGATGCAGAACCGCACCCCCGCCGCGTGCAACTTGGCGGCGGCGGCGTAGGGCGAATCGTACCGGTCGCCGGCGTCCTGCGGCAGCGCCATGACCGGCCCGAGGATGACCGGCACGTTGCGCCGCTTCAACTCGGCGGCCAGCTTCCACGCCTCGACCCCGCCGCTCAGGATCAACTTGACCTTGAGGTCGTCGGCGAGTTTCAGCGCGGCGCGGATGTCGCCGACCCGGTTCGCCTCAATGACCACCGGTTTCTCGCCCCGGGCGTACGGGCCGACGGCCTCCAGGCGGGGGTCCGCCGGCGCGTCCGGGTTCGCCTTCCGCGTCGCGTCGTAGCGGCGGGCCTGGTCGAAGAGTTCGCGGAGCTTCCGCAGCTTCTCGTCGCGCTTGCGCTTCTCCGCCGCCGGGCCGGTGCCGGCCGGCCAGTTCGGGTTGCCCAGGCGTTCGGCCGGCTCGGGCGGGAACTCGACGTGCAGGGCGAGCGGGTCCACGACGACCATTTCGCTCGGCACCCAACCGGCCAGGTTGATGAGCGCACCTTGCCCCGCCACCGTCGAGCCGGTCGGCCGGGTGACGACGGTGGTGATGCCGTTCGCGCGGGTGACCGGGATCAACTCGGAGTCCGGGTTGACGGCCGTGGCGGCGCGCAGGTCGGGCTGGAAGTCGCCGCCGTCCTTGAAGTCGGCCGTCTCGCGGGCCGACGCAATTTCGACCAGCCCGAGGACCGTTCCCGCGTCGATCATCCCCGGGTAAACGTGCCGGCCGGACGCGTCGATGACGACCTCGCCGGGACTGGCCTTGCGCTCCCCGGCGGACGCCGGCCGGACCTCCGCGATCGTCCGGCCGGTGTAGACGACCGTGCCGACGAACGCCGGCTTGCTGGGCAGGTGGATCGTCGCGCCGCGCAGCACGACCGCCCCGCGCGGGTTGTCCGGCAGCGCGTCGAACTTGGCCGGGGTCGAGTCGCCCGGCTTGACCGCGGCCGGCGCGGACGGCGCGAACTCGGCCGCGTGCTGGAAATAAACCTCGCCGTCGATCAGCGTCATCTCGCACCGGCTGTAGGCGTTCAGCGGGTGGCCGTTGAACACCGCCAGGTCGGCGTCCTTGCCCACTTCAATGGTGCCGAACTTGCCGCCCAGGCCGAGTTGTTCGGCCCCGTTACGGGTGATCGTCCGCAAGGCTTCCTCGGCGGTCAGGCCGCCGTACTTGACCATCTTCGCCGCCTCGGCGTTCATGTGGCGCATCAGCTCGTTGTCGTCGGACTTGAGGCAAACGCTCGCGCCGGCGTCGTGCAGGAGTTTGGCCGCGTAGGGGATCGCGTCGAACGCCTCGACCTTGTACGCCCACCAGTCGCTGAACAGGCTCACACTGGCCCCGTGCGCGGCGATCTCCGGGGCGACCTTGTACCCTTCGAGGACGTGCTGGAGGGACTTGACCTTGAACTCGAACTGGTCGGCGACCCGCAGCAGCATGAGGATTTCATCGGCCCGGTAGCAGTGGCAGTGGACCTTCAAGTCGCCCGAGAGCACGTCGGCCAGGGCTTCGAGCCGGAGGTCGCGGCGCGGCTCCGGGGTCGACTTGTCGCGGCCGTAGGCGTCCCACGCCTTGCGGTACGCCCGGGCCTCGCTGAAGGCGCGGACGAGGACCGCCTCGACCCCGGGTCGGCTGTTCGGGAAGCGGCCGTCGGTCCGCTTGACGTTCTCGCCGAGGGCGAACTTGACCCCGCGCGGGCCGGCGGTCACAAGCATCTCCTTGGCCGGCCGGCCGACCTTCATCTTGACCACGGCATCTTGCCCGCCGACGACGTTGGCGCTGCCGTGCAGGAGCCGGGCGGTGGTGACGCCGCCGGCCGCGGCCTGGTAAATCTGCGGGTCCTCGGAGTCGAGCGCGTCGCGCACCCGGACTTCGGGGACGACCGACAGCGACGCCTCGTTGACCCCGCCGCTGATGGCGAAGTGCGAGTGCGTATCGACGATCCCCGGCATGACGAACATCCCGGTCGCGTCGATCACTTTGACCCCCGGCGGGGCGGCCAGGTCGGGGCCGACGGCGCGAATCTTGCCGCCGCTCACCAGCACATCGGCGCGGGGGAAGTCCTTGCCGGTCGCCGTCAGAACGGTCGCGTTGCGAATCAAAACGTCGCCGCCAGTTTGCAGCGTCGGCTTGCGGTCGGCTTCCGTCTCGGAAGTCAGCCGTTCGACGGCTTCGAGCGCCGGGGCGAGTGCCCGCACCGCGTCACCGGGGACCGGGCCGGCGGACTTCACCGCGGCCTTCGCCGGCATGGTGGCGGGTGACTTCGGCTCGGCCGGCGGCTCGGTCGGGTCGGGCGCGCGACCGCGGCGACCGGGGCCGGCGTCCGCGACGACCGGCTCGGGAAGCGGAGCTTCGGGGTCGATCTTGATGCCGTCGGCGAAGACGTACTTGACCTTCGTCGCGGCGGCCAAGAAGTCGCCGTCGGTAACGGTCAGGTGGGCGGCCCGCCCGACGGTCACCCGGCCGAGTTGCGCCGGGACGCCGAAAACGTCCGCCGCCGTCGTCGTCAGAGCGGCGAGCGCCGCGTCGGCCGGGAGTCCGGCTTCGACAGCTTTACGCAGGTTGGCGCGGAACTTGTCGCCCGGCTTGTCGCCGATCACGCCGGCGGTCGAGAAGGCGAAGCGGACGCCGGCCTTGTGGAGCGCCGCGGCGCACCCGGCGTCGAGTTTGCGCAGCCGCTCGCGGTCCTCCCGGACGCGGACCGGGCTGTCGGCGTCGCGCTCGCCGGCGTCGGCGAAGTCGAGCCGCAATAACACCGGCACGCCGGCCGCTTTGAGCCGGTCGGCGACCTTCCAGGCCGACCGCCCGCCGACAATCACCGGCTTCAGTTTGAACTCCTCGGCGAAGTCGAGGGCGCGGTGAATTTGGTCGGCCGTGTCGGCGTCGAAGGCCACCGGCAGTCGGCCGTCTAAGCAGGGTCCGAGGGCTTCGAGGGCCGGGTCGGCGGCCGGCCGGCGGCCGACGTTGCCGCCGGCGTCGAACGCCTTGCCCTGCCGCGACCGCCAGCCGGCGTCGAGGAACGCCTGCCGGCAGTGGGCGACGGTGCCCATCAGCGCGATCGGGTAGTCGCCGCCGAAGAGTTGCCGCAGCGCCGCGTGCTGGGCCACGGTTTCCCGCAGCACGGCGTCGCGTGGCACCGCGCCGCTGAGGCTCACGAGCGTACTCGTGCCGCTCAGGTAGCCGCCCTCGGGGGTGACGAGTTGGGCCGTAAACCCGGCCTTGCGCCACGCGGTCACGGCCTCCTCGTCGGCCTTGAGCGCGGCCCGGACGTGGAACTCCGGCGTCATCCCCTTGCGGTGGTCCGGCTTGGTCGCCGCGAGCGGGCCGGCCGCGAGGTCTTCCGGGGCCGGCGGACCACCTTCGGACCGCCGAAGGGCCGCGTCGTACCCGCGCGGGCTGCCGGCGTCGATGAACCCGGCATACACGGTCAAGCCCTTGCCGTCGATCACGACCGCGTCCGGCGGCACCGCCGCGTCCGGGCCGACGGCGACGATGACGCCGTCGCGCACGACGACGGTCGCCTTGGCCAGGACTTCGCCCGGCGCGACCACGACCCGCGCCCCGGTCACGGCGTGGCACGGGGTCGGCCGCTGGGCGACCGCGGCGGACGGAAGGAGCAACGGGACGACGAGGAAGAGGCCGAGGATGAGCCGGGGCATGACACGATCCATTGGGGACGTGGTGGGGCTAGGTGCGATTCCGGAAGCAGGGAGAGGTGCGGCTTCCTACCGGCAAATGATAGTAACTGGCGCAGGCTTGGAAAATCGAAGGGGTAGGCCAGTCGATTTTGGCCTTCGGTCGGGCGGCAACGTCAAAGTCACAGCACTGGCCGTCCGACCCGCGCACCACCAAGGGACTGACCCACCGAGGCCTCAAACCCGTAAACGTCCTAATGCCCGGGAGGCAAACCGGGCGGCGGCCCGCGTGCGTGTTCGGCCGGGACATCTGAGCGAGATTTAGCCGCGTCACCCCGCGCGGGGCCGTCAGCGGACGTCCACCAGCGTGACATCGACGCCGGACACGCCGGCGAGGACGGCGTCGAGGGCGGCGCGGCGGAACAGCCGGCGGTACCACGGCCGCTGCGACCGACCCATCACGACGTGGGTGATGCGGTACTCCGCGACGAAGCCGGCCACGGCCGCGGCGAACGTCGGCCCGCTGAACGGCATGGCGATGCCGCCGAGTTGCTGGCCGAGGGCGAGCGAGTCGCTCACTTGCCGCTGCGTCGCGGCGTCTACGCGCTCGGCGCTCTCGCCCGGCGTCTTGACGTAGACGGCGTACCACGGGGCGTTGAAGCGGTCGGCCAGCCGCGCCGTCTTGCGCAAGAGCCGGTGCGGGTTCGGGCCGCGCGAACTCAGGCAGACCATGACGCGGTCGGAGCCGTTGTCCGCGGGCCCGCCGCGCTTCTTCTGCCGCTGCCGGTCGAGCGCCGCGGCGATCTCTTCGAGCGCGAGTTCGCGCAGGCGGCTCAGGTTGTCGCCGGTGAAGAAGTGCGACAGCGACTTCTCGACCCGCTCCGCCGGGTAGACTTTGCCCTGCTTCAGCCGCTCCTGCAAGTCCTCGGCCGAGAGATCGACGTTGACGATCTGGTCGGCCTCGGCCAACACGTAGTCCGGCACGCGCTCCTTCACCTTCACCCCGGCGAACCGTTCGATCACGTCGTACAGGCTTTCGAGGTGCTGCACGTTCATCGTCGTGACGACGTGAATACCCACCCGCAACAGGTCTTCGACATCCTGGTAGCGCTTGCCGCGCCGGCTACCGGGGGCGTTGGTGTGGGCCAACTCGTCCACAAGCGCGACCGTCGGCCGGCGGGCGAGTACGGCCTCGGCGTCCATCTCGTCGAGGGTCACGCCGCGGTATTCGAGTTTCCGGCGCGGCACGACTTCGAGGTCCGTCAACTGCGCCAACGTGTCCGCCCGGCCGTGCGTCTCGACGACGGCGACGACGACATCGACCCCCTGCTTCTTGAGCCGCTGGCCCTCCTGGAGCATCTCGTAAGTCTTGCCGACGCCGGGCGCGAAGCCGAGGTAGACCTTCAACCTGCCGCGCTGTTGGTCTCTGATGAGCGACAGGAACTTCTCAGGGGCGGGGCGGGGTTCGTCGGGGGTCATGACGGCGTCCCCAGGGTGGCGGGCAAGGTGATCCGGAATGTGGTCCCGACGCCGGGTTCGCTGGCGCACGTCACGGTTCCTGTGTGAGCCGTCACGACTTCGTGGACGATCGCCAGTCCCAGCCCCGTTCCCGGCGGTTGAGCGCGGCCTGCGACGCGGAAAAAGCGGTCGAACACGTGGGGCAGATCGGCGGCCGGGATGCCGACGCCGGTGTCGCGCACCGTCAGCGTCACGCCGCCGGGACTCGCCTCAGCGCTCAGGGTGACGCTGCCGCCCGGCTCGGTGTACGTCAGGGCGTTTTCGACGAGGTTGTTCAACGCCTGGCCGAAGCGCGTGGCGTCCACGCTCACCGTTGGCAGATCCGAGGCGACGATTACGGCCAGCGTGATGCGGCGGTCTTCGGCCCGTGCGCCGGACGATTCGGCGGCGGCTTGCAGGAGCGTGGCGGGGTCCGTCGGCCGCAAGTCGAGCGGCTCGCGGCCCTCTTCGAGCCGGGCCAGGGCGAGCAGGTGTTCGATGAGTTTGAGTAGCCGCTCGGTGTTCTCGCGGGCTTCCAGGAGGAGTTCGACTTGCTTCACTTCGAGCGGGCCGACGAGTTCTTCGAGCAGCACGTGGACCGCCAGGCGGACGCTCGTCAGCGGCGTCTTCAACTCGTGGCTGACGGTGGCGACCCAGTCGGACTTGAGGCGGTCGAGCAACTGGTAGCGGGTCACGTCGGAGAGCACGACGGCTGCGCCGAGGGTCTCGCCGGCCGGGTCGCGGATCGGCCGGACCTGCGGCAGGTAGACGCGCTCGCCACCGCCCAGCCGGAAGGTGACGGCCTGCTCGAACGTCTCGGTCAGCGTCGGCCGCTGGGACTCCAGCGCGTCGCGCACGGCCGCGCGCAGCGACTCCGGCGGCGGCCACGGCGCGGGGGCCTCGCCGTCGGCGGGGGGGCGGACGCCGAGCAGCGTTTGCGCGGCGGGGTTGGCCGTCTCGACGCGGCCGAGGGTGTCGAGGACGACGACCGGGTCGGGGAACGAGTCGATCGTCGCCTGCGCCGCCTGCTGCGCCCGGCCGAGGCGCTCCGTGTTCGCCCGGCGGTAGGCGCGCAACTTCTCGGCCATCGCGTTGAACGCCAGGGCGAGCCGGCCGATCTCGTCGCGACCGCCGACCGGGACGACGAGGTGCAACTCCCCACCGCCGATGGCCGTCGCCGAGGCGGTGACCGCCTCAATGGGATGGACGATGGTCCGCACCAGCCACCAGGCCGCGAGGAACGCCAGCGCGAGCGACGCTGCCAGGCCGACGGCAAGCCCGACCACGGAGTGGCGCGCCGAGTCGTTCGCGCGGGCACTGGCGGCGTACATCTCGGCCTCGTTCAAGTCGCGCACCGCGGCGGCCCGGCCGAGAGCAGCGTCGCGGCCGACTGATGCGGACGCACGCTCGACGGGGGTCAGTTTGGCGAACTGCTCGGGACTGATCCAGTAGTTCGCCAACGCCGCTTCCAGTTCGGCAACGAGAAGTGGCTCGTCGGGGAAGATCGTCACGTTACCCTTTTCGACGGCGAACTGCCGGTCGATCTCGGCCCAGCCGGCGTCGTACTCCGGCCGCGATCCGGTGAGGAACGACCTGTCCACCCGGAGGACGCCTTCGCGCAGCCGGTCCATCGCCCGGACGCTGTCGTGGTTGTCGCGCAGGATGGCGTCGCTGAGGCGGCCGAGGCGCAAGATCAGGCCCGCGCCGGCCGTACCCATCCCGGCGAGCAACAGCACCAACGGGGCCACGGTCAGCAGGATGCGGCGTCGCAGAGTGAGGGTCACAGGCCGGCTTTCTTGCGCTTGCGGTAGAGCGTGCTGGGGTCGATGCCGAGGGTCTGCGCCGCGTCGTCCAGCGACGCCGACGAGGCGAGGACGCGGCGGAGGTGTTCGGCTTCCAGGGCGTCGAGGGTCACCGCCGCGCCGACTTCGAGGCGACCGGCAGCCGGCGGCTTGCCGAGTTGCGTCGGCAGGTGGGCGAGGCCGACTTCGCCGCCGTCCGAAAGGATGACGCCACGCTCGACGGCGTTGCGCAGCTCGCGCAAATTCCCCGGCCACGGGTGCCGCAGGATTGCCGCGGCCGCCTCGTCCGTAAAACCGTCGATCGCCTTCCCGGCTTGCTTGGCGAAGAACTTCAACAACGACTCGGCCAGGCCCGGCAGGTCGGCGCGGCGCTGGCGGAGGGGCGGCAGGGTCACCTCAATGACGTTGAGCCGGTAGAGCAGGTCTTCGCGGAAGCGGCCGGCGGCCACGTCGGCTTCGAGGTCGCGGTTGGTCGCCGCGACGATGCGCACATCGGCCGTCCGGGTCTTCGCCTCGCCGACCCGCTCGTACGTCTGGTCCTGGGCGAACCGCAACAGCTTCGGCTGAAGGGCCAACGGCAGGTCGCCGATCTCGTCGAGGAAGAGCGTGCCGCGCTCGGCCGCGGCGACCTTGCCCTGGGTCGATTCGACGGCCCCGGTGAACGCGCCGCGGGCGTGCCCGAACAGTTCGCTCTCCAGCAACTCCGCCGACAGGCTCGGGCAGTGGACCGTCACGAACGGCCGGCCGGCGCGCTTGCTGTGGGCGTGAACCGCCCGCGCCAACACGCCCTTGCCGGTGCCACTTTCCCCGCGGACGAGCAGCGCCGCGTCGGTCGGGGCAACGCGCAAGGCCAGGTCGAGGGCGGCGCGCACGGCCGGCTCGCGGGTTTCCAGATCGATGCCGGGCGACGCGCCCCGGACGCGCTCGCGCAAGTCCTCGACCTCGGCGACCAGCCCGCGCCGCGCCTCCCAGCGCTCGAGCAGCAGCCGCAGTTGCCCCGGCGTGAACGGCTTCGGCAGGTAGTCGAACGCCCCGGCCCGCATCGCCGTGACGGCCGTGTCGATGGCGGCGAACGCCGTCATGACGACGACGCCGACATCCGGGGCGGCGCTCAAAAGTAGCGGCAACACGTCCAGACCCGACTCGCGGCCGAGGCGCAGGTCGAGCAGCGCCACGTCGAAGCGGTCGCGCGCTAAGGCAGCGAGCGCGGCCGCGCCGGTGTCGGCTTCGGTCACGCGGTGGCCCAGGCTCTCCAGCGTCAGCCGGAGGGTCTTGCGCAAGCTCGGTTCGTCATCGACAACCAGCAAATTCACGCGGAACTCCGGGGGTCGGTTTTGTTAGCCCGACGCGCAAGCGAGGGGAGCAAAGGTCGTTGACGATGACAGTTGTTTTTGGCCGTACCATCATCAGCCCCGAACGCCATCAACGACCTTTGCATCCCTCGCTAGCCCGTCGGGCTAACAAAACGTCCCTGAGCGAAGCGTGTGCCGTGAGTGATGACGCCGTCCCCGCACGCTCCACTCCCACAAGACGCCGGGCAACTTGCACGACGCGGTTGCGATCCGCCCGACGCCAGGTTCCCGGGAACGCCACGATTCGCAGCGCTTCCGGTAGCGGCACCCGGCGTGCATTGCGAGTCGCCGGCCCCGCACCCGCAAGGACCTTGCCCATGACCGCCGTAACGACCCTGCCCGCGCTGCTCGCCCTGGGGCTGGCCGCGCTCGCGCTGATGGCGGCGTTCGTCCGCTTCTGCGACCGCCTTTAGGAGACTGCCGTGATCTGGCTCACCGCGTTCGTCACCCTGTTC
>JAYTSV010000009.1:0-10683 GCA_043745465.1 Fimbriiglobus sp. | reverse complement strand
CGCCCAGTCGGCGTCGGAGATCTCGTGGCGACGCATGGCACACCCTGACGGAATGCCTCAAACATAGCTGAAAAATCAGATCTGTCCACACGTCCTAGTGTCTAATGATGAGTTGTTCTGGACGGCGCGAGCGATGGGGTAGGAAGCGATTCCACCAATCGAGCCGGGGGCACCCGCGAAGCGACGGGTCAACAGACTGGGGCCGGGCCTTCTTCCACTGAAGAGCGCCCGGCCCCAGCTCGTTGTCGCCCAATCACTTCACTGGCCGAAACCCCAGCCCATCCGACTCCCGATGAAAACTGGCGGGAGGTGCGGCCGGGGCATCGGGGCGAGTTCCGACGCGAGCCGCGGCAGCGGGGCGGCTTCGTCCGGCTCGGCGGGCAGCAGGAACGCGGCCGGGATGATGTCGCCGGGCTGTTCGGCCCGAGTCGGGGCGAGCGGCGGTTCGTCGGACGTCGGCACGCCGGCGCGCAGTTCCCGGACGATGTCCATCACGTCCGTCACGGCCACGCAGTCCGCCGGAGCGACGGCGCACGACTGAGGCGTGGCGCACGCCGCGTCGAGGACCAGTTCCGTCGGCCGGGGCGGGGCGACCGACCACGAGACGCCGATCGCCGTGAGGCCCGCCAGGGCACCGCCCCAAATCCAGGATCGCATCGTCCGCCCTCCTTGGCGTCAGATTCGTGACTCAACCGGCCCGAACTTTACCCACACCCCGGCGGCACTGTCCAGACCGGTTCGGCGCGACGGCGCATCGGTGGCGAGGAAATTGGCACCGACCACAAGATCGAAGTCGGACGTGGCGTAGCCGCCGTTACACGTCACCGATGAGCCGGCGGGTCGAGTCTTCGACGCACGAGACGACGAAGGCCGCGAACGGTTCGCAGCGGCCGGCGTTGGCCTCGTCGAGAGCGGTCAGGTACTCGGCGCGGCGCTCGACGGGGACGATCGCGTGCGGGAAGCCGTGGCGGAGCAGGTGCAGGTTCATCAGCAACCGGGCGGTGCGGCCGTTGCCGTCGCCGAACGGATGGACGGCGACGAAGTTGTAGTGGAGTTCCGCGGCCTGAAGGGCGGGGTGAACGCCCGGCCGGTTGGCCAACGCCAGCAGTCCGGTGAGGAGTTCCGAGAACTTGTGACGGCCCGGCGGCACGAACCGACTGCCGGCGATGAAGACGCGACCGGTACGAAACTGGCCCGCCCCGTCCCGGTCGATGTCGGCGAGTACCTCGCGGTGGACGGCGAGCAGATCGGCTTCGGTCAACGGCTCCGCGGGCCGGGCGGTCGCCCAATGTTCGACCAGGCGCAGCGCGCGGTCGTGGTTGCGGGCTTCGTAGATTTCGCGGAGCAATTTGCCGGTGTTCGGCTCGCGGCCCTCGACGACGAGGTGCGTGTCGCGGAGGGTGAGCGTGCTGCCTTCGAGTGCGTTCGAGTGGTAGGTCAACTCGACCCGCACGGCTTCGACGGAATTGGGTAAGACTTGCCCGGCCGCGTGCAGGGTACGAAACCGCGCGACGAGGAGATCGACGCGCGCCAGGGCTTCGGTCAACGATGGCGTGAGGGCGTCGGCGAAGGCTTGCAGCGGCTCGGTGGTGTCGTCCGACATGGCCAACCCCCGCCCGCTTTCGGTCACGCGCTCTTCTTGTCGGGCTTCGCCTCGTGGCGGGCTTCGGGCAGGGTCTCGGGCAGGGTCATCGGCATCGACACGACCGGTGCGGGCAGGTTGTACAGGTTGCGGCGGCCGCGGACGTGGTCCAGCGTGATCGTGTGCCGGCCCTTCGTCTCCTGGTCGGGCAACTCGTACATGATGTCCAGCATCATCTCCTCGACGATGGCCCGCAAGCCCCGCGCGCCCGTGTCGCGGACCTTGGCCATGCGGGCGATCTCGCGGAGCGCGGCCGGCTCGAAGTCGAGTTCCGCGCCCTCCATCTCGAACAGCTTCTGGTACTGCCGCACCAGGGCGTTCTTCGGCTCGGTGAGGATGCGCATGAACGTCTCCTCGTCGAGCGATTCGAGCGGGGCGACCATCGGCAGGCGGCCGATGAACTCGGGGATCAGGCCGAACTCGGTCAAGTCCTCGGCGACGACCTGCGCCAGCAACTCGCCGTTGGCCGCGGCCTTGTCGGTGGCCGTCTTCGACCCGAAGCCGATCGTCTTCTTGCCGGTGCGGCGCGAGATGATCGTCTCCAGGCCGACGAACGTGCCGCCGACGATGAACAGGATGTTCGACGTGTCGATCTGGATGTACTGCTGCTCCGGGTGCTTGCGGCCCCCCTGGGGCGGGACGTTGGCGACGGTCCCTTCGAGCATCTTCAAGAGCGCCTGCTGGACGCCTTCGCCGGACACGTCGCGGGTGATGCTGACGTTTTGGCTGGTCTTGGCGATCTTGTCGATCTCGTCGATGTAGATGATGCCGCGCTGGGCCGCCTCCACGTCGAAGTCGGCCGCGTGCAGGAGTTTCAGCAGCAAGTTTTCCACGTCCTCGCCGACGTAGCCGGCCTCGGTCAGCGTGGTCGCGTCGCCGATGGCGAACGGCACGTCGAGGATTTTGGCGAGCGTCTTGGCGAGCAGGGTCTTGCCGCTGCCGGTCGGGCCGATGAGCAGGATGTTGCTCTTCTCGATCTCGACGCCGTCGCGGGCCGCCGTGCTCCCCAGCGAGAGGCGCTTGTAGTGGTTGTGGACGGCGACCGAAAGGACGCGCTTGGCGCGCTGCTGGCCGATGACGTACAGGTCGAGCTTCTCCTTGATGGAGCGCGGCGACGGCGTGTTGGCGCTGGCCCCGACGGCCTTGCCCGGGCCGCGGCGCTTCCGTTCCTGCTCGATGATCGACTGGCACAGGTCGATGCACTCGCCGCAGATGTACACGTCGCCGGGGCCTTCGACGAGCGGGCCCACGTCGCGGTGGCTGCGGCGGCAGAAGGAACAGTAGGCGTTGCGGTTGCGGCCGGCCGCGCCGCTCGGCTTGCGGGCACCGGGGCCGTCGCCCGTGCCGCCGCCCGGTCCACCAGAATTTCCGCCGGAACTACGCTCAGCCATTCGGATCCCCGGGCACGATAACAGAGGGAGGAAGAAGTCTCGGGATGCGGCTCGCGGTGAGGTTCGTCAACTGTAGCTTCGACGGTCGGCCGGGCCGGGGATTTCTTGAGTGAATCCCGCGAATCCCGGGGACGCCGTCGTCCGACTTGCGGATTCTACGCGACACGCCGGTGGCACGCGTCAGGAAATCGGCGGGGGTTTGTCCGGTGCTTCCGGCGGGGGTGTCGGCGAATCGTCCAGGTTCGCCCCGCTTGCCTCGCCCACACTTTCCGCGTCACTCTCGGACGCGACGAGCGCGGCCGGTTCGCCCTTCAACTGCTTGGCCAGGCGGTCGCGGATGACGCGGTACTCCGGCTTGCTCAGTTCGCCCCGCTCGTACAGAGAGCGGTACATCGACAGCGACTCGACCCCCTCCCGGGGCGACGCGACCTGCTTCTTCCGCCACACGTCAGTGACGTAGATGACGACCGCCCCGCCCAGCAACGCGCCGATCAGCAGCCCGACCGTAACCAGGAACTCGACCGACTGGAACGGCCCCTCGGCAAACACCATCGCCGACCCTCCCGACCCGGCCCGCGGAAACCCCACCGTCGCATTGTAACAAACGGCCGGCCGCGTCGGAAGCGCGTCCCGGGCGACGAATTTTCGGCGCGAGGTCGTGGCGGCAAAAACACGGGGCGCGGTCGCATTTGCAATTCGGACTGGAAACTTCGGGGGCGTGCGCTATAATCTCAACGACGTGCCGAATACGTCCCCTTTTTCGCGTCGATTGCGTTTCGCTCCTTCGGACTGCTGCCGCGAACGCGAGTGCTTCTTTCCGGTGTCGTTGACACGGACAGACCGCGAGTGGACTTGAGCTTGACAGCGGTGCCGGTAATGAGGACGCTGACCTCGGCGAATGACCCGCGGGAATTGACTTCCCGGGCCGGGTTCGGAAAAGGGATTGGCCCGACGATTGCAAATGGTCAATTGGTATCGATTTTCAGTCGCCCCAACGGACGGGGCGGACTGCCTCCACCCGCAAAGCCCCTCGCCACCCGCGGCATGATCGTATCATGACTGCGGAATTTCCGGCGACGGGTCGCGGCCTCTAAGGTTCTTCGTGAGCTTTCCAATTCTTGAGGGTTCAGTTATGCCCGACGCCAAAAGCGTCGAGGGGGCACCCCGCCCCGTCATTCGCAAACGCATCACCCGGAAAACCGCGGAGGCCGGCACCAGCACTTCGACGCCGGCCCCCGACGCCCCGGTGACCGTCGCCACCACCCCGCCCGAATCGCCGCCCGCCCCGACCGTCCCCACGCCGACGCCGTCGGTCCCGGGGGCACCGTCGGAGTCGCCCGCGCCGAACATTGCGGTGCCGACGCCCGCGACCCCCCGCCCGGCCGCGCCCGCCCCGGCCCCCGAACCCGGACCGCCGCCGGTGATCTCCCGCGGCCCGGACCGCGTCGAGCGGACCGACCGCCCGGACCGGCCCGACCGCCCCGAGCGGCAAGCCCCGGTCTACGCCCCCCGGCCCCAACACCCGCCGCAACAGCAGCGGCCGATGGACCGCCGGCCGGCCCCCGCGATGGACCGCCGCCCCCAGGAACCGCAGCGTCAGGACAACCGCGGTCAAGACAATCGTGGACAGGACAACCGCGGGCCGAACCGGCCGGTGCAGAACAACGACCGCTACGACCGACTCGACCGCCAGGACCGCGACCCGGTCCGCGAAGCCGTGCCGACCGGCGAGCCGCGGCCCCGCCCGATCCCCGCGACCAGCCGCCTGGACGACCTGTACCGGATGCCAATGGTCGAGCTGTTCAAGCTCGCCGAGAGTGAGGGGATGCACGAGTGTACCGGCCTGAGCCGCGCGCACTTGATCGTCGGCGTCGTCCGCCGGCAGATCGAACGCGGCGTCGTCGTCAAAGGCTCCGGTACGCTCGAAGTTCTGCCCGACGGCTACGGCTTCCTCCGCAGCGCCGCCCACAACTACCTGGCCAGCCCCGAGGACATTTACGTCTCGCCGAGCCAGATCCGCCGCATGAGCTTGCGGACCGGGCTGGTCGTCGAAGGGCCGATCCGCCTGCCGATCGAGAACCAGGACAACTTCGCGCTGATGCAGATCGAAATCGTCAACGGCCTGCGGCCGGACGAGGGCATCGCCGTCACCAACTTCGGCGACCTGACCGCGATGCACCCGAACTCGCGGTTCCGCCTGGAAACGACCCCCGACGAGATCAGCACCCGCATCGTGGACCTGGTCACGCCGCTGGGCAAGGGCCAGCGCGCCCTCATCGTCGCCCCGCCGCGGACCGGCAAGACGATCCTGCTCTCGAAGATCGCCAACGCGATCATGAAGAACCACCCCGAGACCTACGTCTTCGTGCTGCTCGTGGACGAGCGGCCCGAGGAAGTGACCGAGATGCAGCGCCTCGTGCAAGGCCCCAACGCTGAAGTGGTCGCCTCGACCTTCGACGAGCCGCCCGAGGAGCACATCCACGTGTCCGAGATCGTCCTCGAAAAGGCCAAGCGGATGGTCGAGAACAAGAAGGACGTCGTCATCCTGCTCGACTCGATTACCCGACTCGCCCGCGCCCACAACGCCGAAGCCCCCGGCGGCGGCAAGCTGCTCACCGGCGGCCTCGACTCGAACGCGATGCAGAAGCCGAAGACCTTCTTTGGCGCGGCCCGCAACGTCGAGGAGGGCGGCTCGCTGACCATCCTGGCGACCGCGCTCGTGGACACCAACTCGCGCATCGACGACGTGATCTTCGAGGAGTTCAAGGGCACCGGCAACAGCGAGTTGCACCTGGACCGCCGCCTCGTCGAGAAGCGCGTCTACCCGGCGATCGACGTGAACAAGTCCGGCACCCGCAAGGAAGAACTCCTCCTGCACCCCGAAGAGTTGCAGAAGATTTCGCTCCTCCGCCGCGTGCTGTCGGACATGCACCCCGTCGAGGCGATGGAGTTGCTCGTCAACCGCGCCAAGAAGACGAAGTCGAACGCCGAGTTCCTGATCACGATGAACCTCGGCTAACGGCCCCGCCGCAGGCGAAGGCGAGCGGTCCACGCGAGTGGGCTGTTCCCCCCGGCAATGGGGGGCGGCAACCCGGGTGAATTTTCTTGGCGCTCGTGGTGGTAAGTCACTCGCATTCCAGGTCGGAACAGCCCACTCGCGTGGGCCGCTCGCCATGAGTTCGCCTGCGGCGGAGCCGCGGAAGCGACTGCCGGGAACCTGCTTTATGCGGCACCCGACGCCGTTGTGGGTGAGTTGGGCGTCGGGCCGGTCATTCCTACTTCGTACTCACTTTGCACTTCGGCACGGCTGCCTGCAGTTCCTCGGCACCCTTGTTCGTGACCTTGCTCCCTGTTGTGTTCACTTTGGTGAGTTTGGCGAGCAGCTTCAATTTCCGCAGACCTGCGTTGGTGATCGCGGTGTCCTCGACGAACAGGTACGAGTTACTCGGTCATCTTCCCCCGGTCGGCGGGCCGGGTCAAGCCGGTCGCCGCGATTCGACCGCCGGGCGCGCATCCTCTTCGCGCGGCGGGGCCGCGTCGGGTATGATGGAGTGCCTCGTAATCTCCGCCGCGCATCCCCGCGATTAAGGGTGGCCCACCGTGGGACAGAAGATCGAAAAGGACCTGCAGCGCTTCCGCAAAATCGTCCGCGGCAAGATCAAATCGAACCTGTCGAAGTACATCAGCCAGGGCGAGATGATCGGCAAGAAGGGGAACGACCTCGTGTCGATCCCCGTGCCGGCCATTAACCTGCCGCAGTTCCGCTTCGGGACCAAGGGGTCCGGCGGCGTCGGCGTCGGCCCCGGCGACCCCGGCCAACCGCTCAGCGCGCCCCAGCAGGACGGCGACGGCAAGGGCCAGGCGGGCGACGCGCCGGGCGGGCACATCCTCGAAGTCGAGCTGACGATGGAAGAACTCGCCGCCATTCTGGGCGAAGAGTTGGCCCTGCCGCGCATCGAGCCGAAGGGCAAGAAGAACGTCGTCACCACGCACAGCCGGTACTCCAGCATCCGCAACGTCGGCCCGGAGAGCCTGCGGCACTTCAAGCGGACCTACCGCCAGGCCCTCCGCCGGCAAATCTCGACCGGCGGGTACGACCCGAACAACCCGCTGGTGGTGCCCGAGCGCGAGGACAAGCGGTACCGCAGCTCGAAGGACACGCAGAAGCCCGAGGCTGTGGCGTGCGTCGTGTACATGATGGACGTGTCTGGGTCGATGACCGACGAGCAGAAGCAGATCGTCCGCATCGAGGCGTTCTGGATCGACACGTGGATTAAGGCCCACTACCAGGGCGTGGACCGGGTCTTCATCATCCACGACGCGCAGGCCAAGGAGGTGGACGAGCACACCTTCTTCCACACCCGTGAGAGCGGCGGCACCCGCATCAGCACCGCCTACGACCTGGCCGACAAAATCCTCACCGCCCGGTACCCGGCGAGCGAATGGAACCTGTACGCCTTCCACTTCTCCGACGGCGACAACCTGAGCGAGGACATCCCCAAGTGCCTCGACACGCTCACGCAGCGCCTCCTGCCGAAGCTGAACCTGTTCGGGTACGGCCAGGTCGAAAGCCCCTACGGCAGCGGCGAGTTCTTCGACCACATCGACGAGTTGACGGCCGAGCACCCCGAGATCGTGACGACCCGCGTCCCCAACCGCGACGCGATCCTCGGCAGCATCAAGGCGTTCCTGAGCACCGGCCGGTAACCGAAGGAGAGACGATGTTCCAGTCCGTGACGTACACCGGCTTCGAGAAGCACCCCGAACGCCGGGCGTGGGTCGAGGCGGTCGTGATGCCGTTTGTGGCCGAGGTGTTCCGTAAAGAGTCGGAGCCACTGCGGGCGTATTGCCACAACCCTGACCTCCAGGTGGCCAGTCCCGACCAATTGTTGCAGATCGTGCGAAACACTGTCGTGCCCGACCTCGGTGTGGCCCCGCTCGTCGGCTGGTTCCACGGGGGTGGCCCCGACGATTTGGACCTCTTGACTTACTCGGGGGCGCTCCTCGTAGTCGTAAGTGAGCGGATCACCTCGGGGTGGACCTACTTACCTTTTCCGGACGCCAAAGCCGACTCGATGTGGTTACGCTGGAGCGTCCGCAGCTTGTACCTTGCGATGCTCTCGGATGTCATGGATCGGCGTCAAAAATCCTACCGGGATGAGCCGATTACGGTAGGGGATTCGTAATGCCAACTCAACCCGAGCGAGTCCGACAACTCGAAGACGACGCCAAAGATTTGAAAAATAGCTTTGTGATTTTGGACGGCCAGGTTGAAACCCTCGCCGTACTCCAGAGCAACACCAATGCCGTTCAGAATCAGTCGTCCACCGACGCGGCTGTGCTCAAGCACCGCCTTGACGACTGTGTTCGCCGCCTCGATCGATCAGAAGTTAGCATCACAGCCCTGTTGACCGACATCGCCACAATCAAGTCTCGTACCGAGGAATCGCACAAGCGAATCGAAGCTTGGGACAACCGTTTCTGGAGCTGGGTGACGGCAGTCTTTGTCGCATTGGCGGCGGCAATCGTCAGCCTCCTCGTTGCCTTATTTAAGAAGTAACACGCCATGACCAACAGCGCCTTCTACCACACCAATCTGCCGGCCAATTTGCGCGTCCTCAAGGAGGAGATCGAGGGGTACGCGCGGGGGTACGGGTTGGACTTCTACGAGACCGTCTTCGAGATGGTCGATGCGGACGACTTGAACGAGATCGCGGCCTACGGCGGGTTCCCGACGCGGTACCCGCACTGGTCGTTCGGGATGCAGTACGAGGAGTTGAACAAGAGCTACAGCTACGGGCTGTCGAAAATATACGAAATGGTCATCAACAACGACCCGTGTTACGCGTACCTGATGCGCTGCAACCACGTCGTGGACCAGAAGTTGGTCATGGCGCACGTTTACGGGCACAGCGACTTCTTCAAGAACAACGCCTACTTCGGGCACACGACCCGCAAGATGATGAACGAAATCGCCAACCACGCCGCGCGAATCCGCGGGTACGCCGAGCGGTTCGGGACCGACCAGGTCGAGGCGTTCCTGGACCGCTGCATGTCCGTGGACGACCTCATCGACATCCACTCGGTCGCCATCCGGCGGCGCGGCGAGCACGCCCAGCAGGAGGTGTCCGGGGTCGATGTGCCCGAGGAAACGGCGGAGCCGGTCCGCTTCCGCAGCAAGCCGTACATGGACGGGTTCGTCAACCCGCAGGCCGACCCCGAGGCCGCGCCGGGGGCCGACGCGCGGCGGCCGAACGTCGCCCACTTCCCCGAGCGGCCCGAGAAGGATATTTTATTGTTCTTGATCGAACACGCCCCGTTGAAGAACTGGCAGCGCGACATCCTGTCGATCATCCGCGACGAAGCGTACTACTTCTACCCGCAGGGGCAGACCAAGATCATGAACGAGGGATGGGCAAGTTACTGGCACTCGACGATGATGACGCAGAAGGCCCTCGCCCCCGAGGAGTTGATCGATTACGCCGACCACCACTCCGGCACGATGGCCACGTCCGGCCGGCTGAACCCCTACAAACTGGGCATCGAACTGCTCCGCGACATCGAGACCCGCTGGAACGCCGGCCGGTTCGGGGCGGAGTACGACGCCTGCGACGACCTCGACACCCGCCGCGCCTGGAACAAGCACACCGGCCTGGGCCGGCAGAAGATTTACGAGGTCCGCAAGGTCCACAACGACATCACCTTCATCGACACCTTCTTGACGCCGGAATTTTGCGTCGAGAACAAGTTGTTCTCGTTCAACTACCAGGCACAGTCGAAGAACTACGTCATCGAGTCGCGGGAATTCCAGAAGGTCAAGAGTCGGTTGTTGGCGAGCCTGACGAATTTCGGCAAGCCGTGGATCACGGTCGTGAACGGCAACCACCGCAACCGCGGCGAGTTACTTTTGCGGCACGAGTACCAGGGGGTTGAACTGAACCGCGGCGAGGCGAAGGATACGCTGGCGAACTTATACTTCCTGTGGGGCCGGCCGGTCCACCTGGAGACCGTCGCCGACGACAAGGCGACCCTCCTGAGCTTCGACGGCACGGACCACACGCACCAACCGATCGGAGCCGAGCATGACCCCCGCCGAAACCCTGCTGCAAAGGCTTAGCGAACTCCCGGCCGCCCCCGGCCCGCACGACCTGACGACGGCCGGCGGCGCAGCCGTCGCCCTGGACGCCGAGCGGCTCGACACCATCGCCGGCGTCTACCGCGGGGTCACCGTCGCGGGTCCGCCGGTCGAGAGCGTCGGGGCGTGGGCCGCCGGGGTCGCCGGGCGGGTCCGCGGGCTACTCGAAGACTTGAAGGTGATCGAGGTCGATACCACCCGGGACGCCGCCGTCCTGCGCAGCGCGGACCCGGCCGTGTCGGGGGGCGTCCGCCGCTACTACGAGGTGCAACTCGGCGGCGACGGCACCGCGAGCGTGAACCGCTACCAGGCCGACCGCGACGCCGGCACCCCCCGCGAAGCAATCGGCTTCGCCCTGACGCACGAGGTGACCGCCCGACTCGTCGAAGACATCCTGGGGTGACACCCCAGGGGAATTATAGTGGACCCCGGAAACCGGACCGCGGGTAGAACTCCCTTGTTGGGGGTTTGGATCGCGGTCGTTTAAGGGGCGTGTGAATGAGCAAAAGTCCTCG
>JAYTSV010000008.1:0-10701 GCA_043745465.1 Fimbriiglobus sp. | reverse complement strand
GTCGCAGCCCGCGCCGGCGGTCAGTACGAGCGCAAGTACAGCCCAGCGTCCCGCCATGCGTCAACTCCTCGCGGACCGTGAACCCTCGTCGGCGCGGAACTTACCAGTTCCCCGCGACCGCTGCCAGGCGAATCCGCGACCGCACCGCAGCGACTAAGCTGACCTTTCCGACCGGCCGACACCCGCAGACGAGTTGTGGTCCGTCGCCGCCCACCCGATGGTCGGCGGGCCGCACGAAGAATTCCCAGTCTGATCGCATCCCTTCGCTGGCGGCGGCGAGTACATCGCCCAGCCGATCCAGTACCCGCGAGCGGCCCACGGGAGTGGCCTGTTCCCACCTGCACGGGCGAGTCACGACCCGGGGGAAGTTTCGGGCGGTCGCACGGGTACTGGATCGGGGCCGAAATCCCGACTCCTGCCGTCGCCCCGCCGTTACTCGGGGTTGCGGAGATTGCCCATCTTTTGTATCTGTTGAAGATGGAGAACTTGGGCCACGGATGACGATAGTACCACACAATGCCAGAGCCACTTGCGAAACCCCGGCGGATGGTCTTCACCGGGCTGGGGGTCTTGTCCCCCGTCGGGTCCGACCCGGCCGCCTTCTACGCGGCACTCCTCGCCGGAGTGTCGGGCGTCCGGCCGATCGCGGCCTTCGCCGTGCCGACCCTGCCGTGCCGACTCGCCGGTGAGGTGCAGGGGTACGACGGCAAGAAGTTCCTCCCGGCCGGGAACCGCGACGCCCGCAAGGGCTTGAACAAGATGGCCCGGACGGTGCAGTTCGGCTTCACCACGGCCGTGAAGGCCTGGGAGGACGCCGGCGGGCCGCTCAAGGGGCAGATCGACCCGTTCCGCTTCGGCGTCGAGTACGGGTGCGTCATGGTCGCCACCGAGACCGAAGACCTCGCGGCCGGGGCCAAGGCGACGACCACCGGCCGGCCGCACAGCGTCGATTACGCCGCCTGGGGCACGACCGGTCTCGGGCTGGTGCCGCCGCAGTGGATGTTGAAGTACTTGCCCAACATGCCGGCCTGCCACGCCTCGATTTACGCGGACGCTCAAGGCCCGAACAACACGATCACGGCCGGGGACGCCGCGTCGCTGCTGGCCCTCGGCGAAGCCTTCCGCATCGTCCAACGCGACCTGGCCGACGCGTTCATCGTCGGCGGGTGCGACTCGCGCATCAACCCGGTCAGCTACTCCCGGCACACGACCTTCCAGGAACTTACCCGCCGCAACGACCTGGGCGACGTGGCCGTTCAGCCGTTCGGGTTGAACCGCTCGGGCACGGTGCTCGGCGAGGGGGCGGCTGTGTTCGTCGCCGAGGAATTGACGGCGGCCCAGAAGCGGGGCGCGCGGATCGACGGCGAACTCGTCGGCTTCGCGTCCGGGTTCGACCGCGGGTTGACCGGGACCGTGCTGGCGAGTGTGCTGCGCAGCGCGTTGAAAGAAGCCAAGATCGCGCCGGCCGACGTGGACCACGTCAACGCCAACGCCGGCGGCTTCGCCCGGCTGGACGCCTGGGAGGCGAAGGCGATTCACGCGGTCTTCGGCGGCGGCACCGACGTGTTCGCGCCGAAGGCTCAGCTCGGGGCGACCGGCGCGGCGTCCGGTTTGCTGGAATTGGCGGCGAGCGTGCTGGCCCTCAAGCACGGCACCCTGCCGGGGACGCGCAACGCCGCCGAAGTCGATCCCGCCTTCGGCATCCGCGTCGTGACCGAACCGCGGTTGGTGGCGAAGCCGTTCGCGGTCAAGATTAACGCGACGCCGATGGGCCAGTGCGCCGCCGCGGTGGTGCGGCGCTGGGACAGTTGACCGAGATCAGTGGAACGAGACGGGAGTCCGAATGCGTCGCCGCGTGGTCATAACAGGGATGGGGGCCGTGACCCCCGTGGGGCACTCCGTCGCCGAAACGTTCGCGGCGCTGCTCGACGGCACGAGCGGGGTGGACCGGATCACGCACTTCGACGCCCGGACCTTCCCGACGACGTTCGCCGCCGAGGTCAAGAACTTCGACCTGGCGAAGTTCGTGCCGGACGCGTCTCGGTTCAAAAAGTGCGGGTCGAACACGCGGTTCGCCCTGGCGGCGGCGCAAATGGCCCTCGCCGACGCCGACTTCCGGGGCGTGGACCGCGGCCGCGTCGGCGTCTACCTCGGGGCCGGCGAAGGCAGCGAGGACTTCGACACGGTCATCAGCGGCGTCGGCATGGCGACGACCGACGGACGGGCCGTGGACTACGGTGCGTTCGCCCGCGCGGCCGTGGCCATGCTCGACGGCGAGCGCGAGGCCGAACTCGAGATGAACACGAGCGCCGGTCACCTGGCCGAAGAGTTCGAGCTGCTCGGCCCGAACTACACCTGCCTGACCGCGTGCGCGGCCAGCGCCCAGGCCCTCGGCGAGGCGGCCGCGATGATCCGCCACGGCGACGCCGACGCCATGCTCGCCGGCGGGGCGCACAGCATGATCCACCCGTTCGGCGTGACCGGGTTCAACCTGCTGACCGCCCTCTCGACGCACAACGCCGACCCCAAGAAGGCCAGCCGGCCGTTCGACCTGACCCGCACCGGGTTCGTCCTAGGCGAAGGGGCGGGCATGATCGTGCTGGAAGAGTACGAGCACGCCCGCAAGCGCGGGGCGACGATTTACGCCGAGTTGACCGGGTACGGCACGACCGGCGACGCCTACCGCATGACCGACCCGCACCCGGCGGCCCGGGGGGCGGGCAAGTGCATGGCTGCCGCCATCGCCGACGCCGGCATCCGGCCCGACCAGATCGGCTACGTCAACGCCCACGGCACCAGCACTCAGGCCAATGACGAGAGCGAGACGGCCGGCATCAAGATGGCCCTCGGGGCCGCGGCGTACACGACTCCGGTGTCGAGCATCAAGAGTATGCTCGGCCACCTGATCGCCGCCGGCGGGGTGGTCGAACTCATGGTCGCAGTGCTGGCCATGCGCCAGGGGGTCGTGCCGCCGACGATCAATTACGAGACGCCCGACCCGGCGTGCGACCTGGACTACGTGCCGAATTTTGCGCGACAGGTCGCGGGGATCCGGCATGTACTCTCGAACAGCTTCGGGTTCGGCGGGCAGAACATCGCCCTGGTCGCCAGCAAGATGGCGTAAGGGCGAAGCGCGCCGACCGCGCCGGTTCGGCCGGCCGGGGCGGGGCGGTGGCGGGATACTTGACGATTCGTAGCGTAGGAAGGGTCTGATCGCACGGGGGCCGTGTCAGACTCGATCCGAACTGGTGCCGCCTTCCGGGAGTTCGCCCGTGGCCGAGTGGGTTTGGTGGACGGCGTTGGGGTGTGCGGTTTTGACTGCGGTGGGGGCGTGCGTCCTCAGCGCGCCGTACTTCTACATCCGCGCCCGCTACCTAGACCACGTCGTCCGCATCTTTGAAGAGAAGCCGTTGTTCGTCATCCCGCGCGGCAAGGCCCCGGCCGACGCCGGCGAAATCGCCTTCCCGACGGCCGGCGGTCTGAGCCTGAAGGGCTGCTACCTGACCGGCCGGGGGCCGCGTCGCGGGGTCGTGTTGTTCGGCCTCGAATTCGGCTCCAACCGCTGGGCGTCCCTGCAATACTGCTCGACGCTCCTGGACCGCGGGTACGACGTGTTCACCTACGAGCCGCGGAACCAGGGCACGTCGGACAGCGACCCGACCTACGCCCCGCTGCAGTGGGTGACCGAGCACGACCTGGCCGACATGCGGGCCGCCGTGGCATACCTCAAGACCCGTCCGGAGACGCCCGAGACCGGCATCGGCCTGTTCGGCATCAGCAAGGGCGGGTGCCTGGCGCTCGCCGTCGCCGCCGAAGACCCGTTCGTCCGCTGCGTCGTCACCGACGGGGCGTATGCCACGCGGACGACGGTGATCCCGTTCATCCGCCGGTGGGCGTCGATCTACGTGAAGAAGACGCCGGCCTGGGTCCGCCGGGCCGCCCCGGACGGCATTTACGGGCTGTTCGGCGGGGCCGCGATTCGCCGCTCGGCCCGCCGCCGCAAGGTCGATTTCCCGCCGCTGGAGCGCGTCCTGCACCGCGTCACCGTGCCGGTCCAGATGATCCACGGCGGGGGCGACACGTACATCACCCCGGCGATGGCCGAGTCCCTGTACACGCGCATCCCGACCGGAGCCAAGCACCTCTGGGTCGTGCCGAAGGCGAAGCACAACCAGGCCGTCCAGGTCGCCGGCGAGGAGTACGGCCGGCGGGTGGCGAAGTTCTTCGACGCGCACCTGACCGTCGAGGAAGCCGCCGTGATCCTGCCGCTGCCGGCCGAGCCGGCCCTCGGCCGCGCCGTCGTGCGGGCTTAGCCCCGTGCCCCTGCCGCTCGCGCTGCTCGTCCGGGTCGCCCGGGCCGCGACCTACCCGATGATCCGCCGGCAGCGCCGCTTCCTCGCAAGTTGCGCCGACCCCGAGGCGGTTCAGCGCGACCTCCTCCTCCGCATCCTGCGCCGCCAGGCCGCGACCGGGTTCGGCCGGGACCACCACTTCGCCGCCGTCCGCACGGTCGCCGACTACCGGCACAACGTCGAGGTCGGCCCGTACGAGCGGCTCGCCCCGTACATCGAGCGCATGGCCGCCGGGGAAACGACGGCGCTGATCTCCGCGGACGACAAGCTGTTGATGTTCGCGCTGACCAGCGGCACGACGGCGACGCGCAAGCTGATCCCGTTCACGGCGCAGTACCACGCCGACGCGAAGCGCGGCTGGAACATGTGGGGCATCCGCGCCTACCGCGACCACCGGCCGCGCGCCCTGGCCATGCGGCCGGTCGTGCAGATGGTCGGCGACGCGGAGGAGTACCGCACTCCTGGCGGCGTCGCGTGCGGCAATGCGAGCGGGTTCACGGCCAGCATCCAGACGCCGATCGTCCGCTGGCTGTACACCGTGCCCCCCGAAGTCGGCAAACTCAAGGACGCGACCGCCCGGTACTACCTGGCGCTCCGCCTGAGCATCGGCCGCCGCTGCTCGCTGTTCACCGCTGCCAACCCCTCGACGCTGCTCGCCCTCGGCCGGACGCTGGACGCTGAAAAAGACCGCCTGCTCAAAGACCTGCGCGACGGCACGCTGACGACCCACTTCGGCTACCCCGGGTTCGTCCGCGACGCGATCCGCCGGCGGTTGCAGGCCGACCCCCGGCGCGCCGCCGCACTCGACGCCGTCGCCTCCCGGACCGGTCGGCTGAGGCCGCAAGACGTGTGGCCGCCCGAGACGATTCTGCTCGGCACCTGGACCGGCGGGAGCATGACCCCGTACCTCAAGCAACTGCCCGAATTCTGGGGCGACGCGCCGATCCGCGACCTGGGGCTGATCGCCAGCGAGGGCCGGTTCACGATCCCCTTCGAGAACGACACCCCGGCCGGCGTGCTCGACATCCAGTCGCACTACTTCGAGTTCATCCCCGAGGGCGAAATCGACGCGGCCCGGCCGACGGTCCTGGGTGCCCACGAGTTGACCGACGGGGCGAGTTACTTCATCCTGCCGACGACGGCGGCGGGGCTGTACCGCTACCACATTTCGGACCTGGTCCGCGTCCGCGGGTTCGTCGGCCGCACGCCGAAGTTGGAGTTCCTGGGCAAGGGCAACCGGTTCGCCAACCTGACCGGCGAGAAGCTGTCCGAGCACCAGGTCACGCAGGCGGTCCGCGAGGCGATGCACGCGACCGGCGTCACCCCCGGCACCTGCACGGTCGCGCCGGTCTGGCACGACGCGCAACCGCACTACGGCCTGTTCAGCGAGGAGATTTTACCCGAGGCGTTCGCGGGGGAACTCGACCGCCGGCTCGCGGCGTCGAACATCGAGTACGCCGCCAAGCGCGACTCCGGCCGCCTCGGCCCGGTGCGGTGCGTTGCCCTGCCCCGCGGCACCTGGGCCACCTGGACCCGCGACCGCCTCCGCCAGACCGGCGGCAGCCTCGAGCAGTACAAGCACCCCGCCCTCGTCGGCGACCTCGCCTTCGCGGCGACCCTCACCGGCACGCTGTGAAGCTCCGCCGTCAGCCGGCCCAGAGGACGTACCCCACGGTCCCGGCGAGGGCCAGGAGCATGACGCCGCCCGCCGAGAACTCCCGGCCCCCGTTGGCACGTTCCGAAGCTCCGCCGCAGGCGACTCTTGGCGAGCGGTCCACGTGAGTGGACTGTTCCAACCCGGAATGGGGATGACGACTCCGCGACGAGCGCCCGAAACTTCCCCCGGGTTACCGCTTCCCCTTCCCGGTTGGAACAGTCCACTCACGTGGACCGCTCGCCAAGAGTCGCCTGCGGCGGAGCCACGAGGCCCGCTGGCTACTTCCGCTTGGCTTCGAGGGCTTCCCAGCGGGCGTAGAGTTTCTGGACGCGGGCTTCGCACTCTTCCAGTTCGCGGCAGGCTTCGCCGAGCGCGGCGTGGCCGGCGTTCGCGGCCCGCTCGACGTGGGCGCGGCGGGCCGGCAGTTCCGCCTCGACGGCCAGGATCGCCGCCTCCATGCCGTCGAACTCCTTCTGCTCCGCGAAGCTCAGCTTCTTCGTCTTCCCGGTCGGCTTGTTCGCCGCTTTCGCCGCCGACTTGGCCGGGGATCGCATCGCGGCCAGGGCCTCGTCGTAAGCGGCGAGCCACTGCGTGACGCTGCCGTAGGGCGCGGCGTTGCCCTTGCCGTCGAGGCCGATCACCTCGGTACACAGGCGGTCGAGCAGGTCGCGGTCGTGGCTGACGATCACCAGCGCGCCGGGGAAGTCTTCCAGGCTCTCTTCGAGGACTTCCAGCGCCGGGATGTCGAGGTCGTTGGTCGGCTCGTCGAGGAGCAGCAAGTCGGCCGGCCTGAGCATCAGTTGCGCGACCCGGACGCGGGCCTGCTCGCCGCCGGACAGGGCGCTCAACTCGATGTCGAGTTGCTCCGTCTGGAACAGAAATCGCCGCGCCCACGAGGCGACGTGCATGGTCGAGTCCCGGAACACCACCGTCTCGCCGTTGGGCGACAGGGCCTTGCGCAACGAGAGTTTCAGGTCGAGCGACGACCGGCCTTGCTCGAACACTTCGACCCGCAGGCCGTCGGCCCGGGTCACCGTGCCGGCGTCGGGGTCGAGTTGGCCCGAGAGGATTTTCAGGAGCGTCGATTTGCCGGACCCGTTGGCCCCGAGCAGGCCGAGCTTCATGCCCGGTGCGATGGCGATGTCGATGTCCTTGAAGAGTTCGCGGCCGCCGAGGGTCTTGCGGATGCCGGTCGCGGTGAGCAGCTTGCGGGTCTGCCGGCCGGTCCCGGCGAAGTCGATCCCGGCGGTGTTGGCGGACGCCGTGCGGTAGTCGAGTTCGACGAGTTCGGCCCGGCGGTCGTGGGCCGCCTCGATGCGCGAGCTGGCCTTGCGGGTGCGGGCCTGGGCCTTACGCCCCAGCCACTCGGTCTCCCGGCGGACCTGGTTGGCCACGGCGTCGCGCATGCGGGCCTGGGCGTCGAGGAAGGCGTCGCGCTTGTCGGCGAAGCTGTCGTAGCCGCCGTCGGCGCGGAACACCCCGCTGGGGTAGACGCGGCTGACCTCCAGCACCTCGGTGGCGATGGCCCGCAGGAAGGCGCGGTCGTGGGTCGCCGCGAGGTAGCCGAAGCTCGACCCGCGGAGCAGCTTTTCGAGCCACAACACGCCGGGCAAGTCGAGGTGGTTGGTCGGCTCGTCCATGAGCAGGAAGTCGGGGTCTTTGGCCAGTTCGCGGGCCATCGCCAGCCGCTTGCGCCACCCGCCGGACAGGGTTTCGGCGGCCACGTCGTGGTCGTCGAAGCCGACTTGCGTGAGGGCAATCGCCGCACTGGTTTCGCGCTCGTAGGCCTCGCCGGGGGTGTTCGCCAGCCCTTCGAGGACCACGTCCCGGGCGCTCAGGCCGGTGGGGAAGGTGTCGTCCTGGGCGAGGTAGCCGACCCGCGCGCCGCGGCGGAGGGCGCGCTGCCCGGCGTCCGGCACCTCCAGCCCGGCGAGGAGTTTGAGCAGGGTCGATTTGCCCGCGCCGTTCGGCCCGATCAGCCCGATCTTTTCGCCGGCCCGCAGGTCGATGCCGAGGTCGGCGAACAGCGGCCGGTGGGAGTAACTCTTCGACAACCCTTGCCCGCTCAACAACACGCTCATGCCGCACTCACCGGGGACTACTCGGACCACCGCCACCAGAGTTAGTTTACGGCTATGGGCGGGCGGGGAGGCGAGCACGCGGTTTCTTTCCCGGCGAGCGGCGGGCGTCAGCCCGTTGTTCCAACCCGGAATGCGAGTGACGGGCTTGTGCGTGCGCTCCAAACTTCGGCCCGGTTGGCCGCTCGCCCGTGCAGGTTGGAACAGCGGGCTGACACCCGCCGCTCGCCGGGAGTGCGGCTCCGCCGCAGGCGAATGCCGGCGACCGCCGGGGACTTCACCGGGCGCAGTAGCCGCCGTCCACGAAGAGGGTCGTGCCGGTGACGTAGCTGCCGGCGTCCGACGCGAGCATCAGCGCGGGGCCGACGAGTTCGTCCGGCGACGCCCAGCGGCCGAGGCAGGTGTGGTCGGCGAAAGTCTGCTTTTCGGCGGCGGTGAGTACCGACGCCGGCATGTCCGTGAGGAACGGCCCGGGGGCCAGGCAGTTGACCGTCACGCCGAACGGGCCGAGGTCGATGGCGCTCGCCCGGCACAGGCCCATGAGCGCGGACTTCGACGCGGAGTAGGCGTTGCGGCGCTCCTTCGAGACCTGCCCGAAGATCGAGGCGATGTGGATGACGCGGCCCCAGCGGCGGTCCTTCATGCCGGGCACGACGGCCCGCGTCAGTGCCATGACGGCCGACAAGTTGACTTCGAGCACGCGGTCCCAGGTGGCGTCGTCGATGGCGTCGATGGCCTGCGGGGCGTTCATGCCGGCGTTGTTGACGAGGACATCGACGCGGCCCATTTGCCGGACGGCTTCCGCCCCGAGGGCAGCGACGCTCGCCCGGTCGGCGGCGTCGAAGGGGATCGCAACCCCGCGCCGGCCGGTGGCGGCGAGAACCTCGGCGAGCGTCGCGTTGAGTTCGCCGGCGTTGCGCGAGGCGAGGACGAGGTCGGCCCCGGCCGCGGCGAAGCCGAACGCCAGCGCCCGGCCGAGGCCCTTGTTGCCCCCGGTGACGAGGGCCACGCGGCCGGTCAGGTCAAAGCGGTTCGCTGTCATGGGCAGGCTCGGCGGGGTGGGGCGGGACGATGACAGCGGTCGCCCGCTTCGGCGGCAGGTTGCCCACCGAGGCGTTCACGGCCGACGCCGTCATCATCGCGGTGCGCATCTGTTCGCCCAGGTCGGTCAGGTAGCCCGGGGAGTGCGGGATCAGGATCGTGTTCGTGTGCGACGCCTGGCCCAGTTCCTTCAAGGTATCGAAGTATTGCGTCATCAGCACCAGGTTCATCACGTCCTGGGCCGTCGAACCGGGGACGCCGGTGCGGAAGTCCTCCACGCTCAGTCGCAGGCCGTCCACGATCGCCTTCCGCTGGTCGGCGATGCCCTTGCCCTGAAGCGCCTTGCTCTGCGCCTCGGCCTCGGCCGCCTTGACCTTCAAGATGCGGTCGGCCTCGCCCTTCTCGGTCGCCGCGTACCGCAGCCGCATGGACGAGTTGATCTCGTTCATCGCGTCCTTGACCTTGTGGTCGGGGTCGATGTCGGTGACCAGTGCCTTGAAGATGCCGTAGCCGAACTCGTCCATGACGTGGGCGATTTCCTCCTTCACCGCGTTGGCGATCTCGTCCTTCTTCTCGAACAGGTCGTCGAGCTTCATCCGGGGCACCCGCGCCCGGACCACGTCGAAGACGAAGGCGGTGATCTGCCCCTCGGGGTTGCTGAGCTTGTAGAAGGCCTCGTAAATCTTCGCCGGGACGACGAAGTACTGGACCGACACGGTGATGTGGGTGAAGACGTTGTCCTCGGTCTTGGTCTCGACCTTCACTTCGAGTTGGCGGACCCGCAAGTTGACGCGGCCGGCGATCTGGTCGATGACCGGCACCTTGAAGTGCAGCCCCGGCGGGGCGATCCGCACGAACTTGCCGAACCGCTGCACGATGGCCGTCGTCTGCTGCTCGACGGTGAAGAAGCTCCCGGCCGCGAGTAACAGCACCGCGACGACGACGAACCCGCCAATCGCGGCCTGGATCATCCAAGTTTCCACGGCAAGACTCCTCGAAGGGGGAAAGGGCAACGCCGGACGCAGGGCCATTCGCCGGGGCCGGGGCGGCATTGGAATCGGAGAACTTTTGAAACGAGCGAGGCCCGTGGATTCGCCCACGGGCCTCGGGGATTGTCGTGAAACCGCCGGCTTACGCGGCGACCTTCCGGCGGACGACGCGGGTCAGGCCGGTGAACCCGGCGGCGAACAGCCCAAGGAACAGCGTGGCCGGGGCCGGAGCCGCGACCGCCTGTCCCGTGTTTTCGACGGAGACGTTCAGCGTGTAGCCGAGCGGGGTATTCGACTGGGGGCCGTTGATTCCAAAGGCTGAGTTCCCGGAAATAGCATTCACTAACTGCCCGCCGAATGCTAAATCCGGGCGTACCAAACTGGAGCTGCCGTTGATGAGACCGCTGGGTAAGTTGGCAAACTGCGACACGGCCAGGTAGTAGGTACCGGGTGCCAGGGTGATCACCCCGAGAAAGGAATCGAGTTCGCTAGGCCGTGTTGATTGAACCTGGGGCGTCGGACGTTCGCCGGAGTCACTTTAGCCAGAGCGTGATCGCGGCGAACAGCACCATCCCCAGGAAGTT
>JAYTSV010000007.1:0-37311 GCA_043745465.1 Fimbriiglobus sp. | reverse complement strand
CGGTCGCCGTGGGGGTCAGGGAACGGCAACCGGTCGGCCGCGGACCCGGGGGGTTGTGTCGCCATGCTCAAGCTGCTTCCTGTCGCCGGTGCCGTCGCGGAAGAAACCCCCGCGTGGGGAGGATCACGCCCTCGGTGTCGAGGGCGTCGTCGTCTGGGGCGGTCGCCCGTGCCACGCGCTCGCCGACGGCCCGGGCGAGCGCCACGTTCAGCGAGTGCCCGGAGCGGTACGCGACAATGTGGCCGGAAACGTCCACGCCGCACAAGGCCAAGTCGCCGATCAGGTCGAGAACCTTGTGCCGGGCCGGTTCGTCGGCGTGCCGCAAGGTGTTGTCGATGACGCCGCGCGGGCCGAAAACGAGCAACTCGGCGGCCGTCAAGTGCCGGCCGACGCCCTGGCGGCGGAGCGCGTCGGCCTCGTATTCGAGCAGGAACGTGCGGCAGTGCGACACGTCCCGGGCGAAAGCCGCGGGCGTGACGGCCGTCGTGAACGTCTGCCGCTCGATGGGCGACCGCAAGCCGTAGTCGAGCGTGTAACTGACGCGGCAGCCGATCTGGCCGTCGGCATTCGGGTAGAGGGCGATGGTCGCGCCGCCCTGGGCCAGCACGATCGGCGAAGTCGGCGACCAGACCGGCCGGCGGTCGGCTTGCAACACGGTGCCGGCGTGCCGCAGGGCTTCGACGAACCCGGCCGCGGAGCCGTCGAGGCCGGGCGGTTCGGCGGCGTCGAGTTCGATGCGGCAGTTGTCGATGCGCAGGCCGGACAGCGCGGCGAGGACGTGTTCGACGAGCGTGACGCCCGTCTCGGCCGTACCGAGGGTCGTCCGGCGGTTGGTGCCGGTGACGCGCTCGGCCCGGGCGGGGGTCATCGGGCGGTACGGGAGATCGGTGCGGACGAAGACGAGGCCGGTGTTTTCGGGGGCGGGCAAGAACCGCAGGCAGACCCGCGACCCGGCGACGATGCCGACGCCGCGGACCGAGGCGGCCGTGCGGAGGGTCCGTTGGTGTCGGAAGCCGATGCGTTGCACTCCACCCCGCCTTTTACGCTGGACGCCCGGACAGTCCCCGTCGTCGTTGCAATCTCGGGGCCGGTCGCCGTTCCGGCCCACGCATCAGCCCTCTATCTTCGGCAAAGCGAGTCCCCTCACTTCATCTGGCCTGCCTAGTTTAGCAGATTCTCGGGGGAAAGGCGTCCCGGGAACCCTGGAATTGTCTCCCGGAGGCGTCCCCCGGTCGCGCCGGACCGGGGTCTTGCCTATTTTACCGGAGTCGCCCCTCGCCCTTACGGGGAGGGGCAGGATAACGTCAGCGTTACTTCGGCGGGGCGGTGCCGCCGACCGGCGTCACGGCCCCGGGGACCGGGGCACCCGCGACGGGGGCCGGGGCCGGGAAGCTGTTGTTCAACGTGGCGATGAGCGTGTCCGTCAGGTCGGCCGAGGCGGCGACGTAGAACGGCATGGCGGCCTGCGGGCGGAGCTTCAGGTCGTAGTAGAGCGGGCTGCTCATTTCTTCCTGCGAGATCGCGTCCGGGTAGGCCATGACCAGGTCGATGCCGTTCATATCGACGATCGCCTTAACGCACTGCTGAATCTCGGAGTACAGGTTCCGCAGGTACGCGGCCGACTCCTCGTCGAGCGCCTTGCGGTACGTCTTTTCCTTGTCCTCGAACTCGCGCTGCTTGACGGTCGCCACCTTCATGATCTCTTCCTGCTTCGCCGCGATCGGCTCGGCCTGCATTTTCTTCTGCAGCTCGGCGATGTCGTTGCGGAGCTTGCCCAGGTCGGCCGAGGCGACGACCCGCTTCTGGTTCATGACGGCGGCGTAGTGCTGCCACTTCTTGTAGTCGCGCATGACCTTGGCGACGTTGAACACGCCGACGCGGCCGGACGGCTTGGCGGTCGGGGCGGCGGGCGGCGGGGTGCCGGCCGCGGGGGCCTGGGCGGGGGCGGGGTTGGCCGCGAGGCCGAACGCGATGACCGCCGACAGGGAGACGATGAAGCGCTTCACGAACGGTGCCCTCCTCATGGCAACTTTCGGCCGCCCCCGTGTTCCCCGGGGTCGCGGCCGTCGGGCGCGGCATCCAATGCCGGCCCGCTTCTCTCGGACGGCGGTTTTTACCGTACCCCCCGGGCCGCGTCAATCGCAAGCCTCGGACTGAATTCCCCGGCCCGCCCGGGCCGATAACCAGTGGCGCGAAGTCTCACTTCCCCCGAGCGACCCCATGCGACCGCGGACGACTCGAACGCTGTTCGCGGGCTTGGTTCTCGCCCTTTGTCTGAGCGGGTGCGGCAAGCCCGCGTCGGCCAAGCCGGCGACCGTCCGCGGGCAAGTCCTCTTGCAGTCCCGTCCCTTGGTCGGCGGCGTCGTCGTGTTCGCGCCCGACCGCGACCGCGGCAATTCGGGCAAGACGGTCGTGGCCAAGATCGACGAGCACGGGAACTACGCGCTCGGCCGCGACGGCGACCCGGCCGTCGCCCCGGGGTGGTACCGCGTCGCCATCGCCGAGCCGGCCGACCTGAACCTGGAAGCGAGCGGCTACCCCCGCTTCCCCGCCGCGCTGCGCCGCCCCGACCAGTCCGGCATCGAGCGCGAAGTGACCGCCGGCGTCGAGAACCTCATCGACCTGCACATCGTCGTCGGCCAGTAACGTTCGCGGCTCCGCCGCAGGCGAAGGCGAGCGGCCCACGTGAGTGGGCTGTTCCAACCCGGAATGCGAGAAGATTTCCACTGGCGAGCGCTAAAAACGTCCGCCCGGGCTGCTTCTCCCCGTTCCAGGCTGGAACAGCCCACTGACGTGGGCCGCTCGCCAAGAGTTCGCCTGCGGCGGAGCCGAAGTCGCCCGCCGCTCGCCGGGACGCTTACTTTTCTGCCAGGGCTTCGGTGTACGCCGTTTCGTAGGTGAACTTCGTGCCCGGGCCGGCGTGGTTGACGACTTCCTTCTTGATCGTCAGCCGCGCGCCGGCGTACCGGCCGGTCGCCCGGTGGAAGTAGACGTCGCCCTCCCACAACAGCGGGACGAGGCCGACCGTCTCGGCGGGGTCTTTGGGCGGGGCCTTCAGCGTCGTCGCCAGCCCCAGCACGGCGAAGCCCTGGTTGTCGCCCTTGAAGGTGACGGCTTGCGCCGCGTCGTACTTCTCGCCGGTCCCCTGCGGGGGGTCGAGCTTCAAGACGACCGCGCGGTCCCAGGTGCCGTTGACCGCTGGAAAGGTGTCGGGCAGGGTAACGCGGAACGGCAACTCGACCTGGAGCCGGGCGGCCGAGGTGGGGTTGTCGCCCTTGGCGTCGAGAAGTTTGCCCCGGGCGTCCAGGCGGACGGTCAGGATCGGCTTGCCCAACAGCGCCGCGAGTTGCGCCTTGCCCTCAGCGGTCGCCGAGTCGATGACGACCTGGTTGACGGTCGGCTTGCCGTCCTTGTCCTTCGGGCCGGGCCGGGAGATGACCTGCTTCAAGCCGAGGAGCGTCATTTCGAGGGTCGCCTCGCCGGCCGGGTTGACGGCGGTCACGGCCCAGCGGCGGGTCAGGTTCAACTTCGTGACCGTGCCCAAAACGACCGGCGTGCCGTCGTCGATCGTCGCCTCGCTGATCGTCGTCGTCTGCTCGACGGAGTACGTTAGCGGCTGCCCGGCGACGAACTTGAACCGGACCGGCTCCTGGGCCGACCCGGCGGACGCCAGCGAGACCACTAGCAGCGCGAACACCTGACGCATGGGACGCCCCTCAACCCCGCGGGAACCGGACGCCGGGGTTGTACCCCAACCGGCCGGCGGCGCGAAGTCGGGTGTGCCGGGCGGGACGACTACGCGGCCCGGCGGGCCCAGCGGAGTTTCGCGCTGCGGGACCGCGGGTTGGCGAGCTTCTCGGCGTCGCCGGGGCGGACCGGGTCGCCGGAGATTTCGGCGTACAGGCCGGCGGCCAGGCCGTCCTTGAACGCGGCTTTCACGAGCCGGTCTTCGCCGCTGTGGAAGCTAATGACCGCCGCGGTGCCGCCGGGGTTCAAAATGTACGGCAGCGCCCGGAGCAGCCCTTGCAGGCTGGCCAGTTCGCGGTTGACGAGGATGCGCAGGGTCTGGAAGACCCGGGTCGCCGGTAGGAGGCGTTGCTTGCGGGCCGGGGCCAGGCCGGCCCCGCGCAGGACTTCGACCGGCGCGGCCGTCTCGATCAGGTCGCGCAACTGGCCGGTCCGTTCGATCGGTTGGTCCTCCCGCGCGACCACGATGGCGGCGGCGATCCGTTCGGCCTGCGGCTCGTCGCCGATGTCGCGCAGCGCGGCGGCCAGGTCGTCCTGCGAGATCGTGGCCAGCCACTCGGCGGCGGTTTTGCCCCGGCCCTGGTCCATGCGCATGTCCAGCGGGCCGTCGCGGAGCAGCGAGAAGCCGCGCTCCCGGTCGTCGAGTTGCATGCTCGACATGCCCAGGTCGGCGAGGAACCCGTCCACGGTGGTGAAGCCTTCCGCGGCCAGCACCCCGGCGACCCCGGCGAAGTTGCCGTGGTGCAGGGTGTAGGGGTTTCCGACGGCCGTCAGGCGGTCCCGCGCGCCGGGCAAATTCCCGGCGTCGAGGTCAAACGCGAGCAGCCGGCCGGCCGGGCCGACGCGGTCCAGGATCGCCGCCGCGTGCCCGGCGTACCCGAGGGTGCCGTCCACGAACACCTGCCCCGGCCGGGGGTTGAGGAGTTCGAGCACCTCGACCGGGAGGACCGCGATGTGCTGGCCCGGGGCCGTCGAGCGCGGCCGCTTGACCTTGCGGACGCGGTGGTACGGCCGCTTCTTTTTCTTCGCCGGCTCGTCCATCGTCCCGCCTCCGCCGTCGGGAATTCCGCGGCCCGCGCTGCGCGTTTCGCCTCCCGATTCTAAGTTAATCCTACGGGCAATCGGCGGGAGCGGGGGCGACGGGATGTCAATCTGGGAAGCGGCGGTGCTCGGCGTGGTGCAGGGGCTGACCGAGTTCTTGCCGGTCAGCAGCACGGCACACCTACTCGTCGCCCGGCAACTCCTCGGCCACGCCGTGCCGGGGGACGCCTTCACGACGGTCGTCCAACTCGGCACCCTCGTCGCCGTCCTGGCCTACTTCCGCGCCGACATCGCCGCCATCCTGAAAGCCCTCCTGCACGACGTGCGGACCCTCCGCTTCGGCAGCCGGCCCGAGTCGCGGCTGGCCTGGCGGATCGCCCTCGGCTCGGTCCCCGTTGTCGTTGCCGGGTTCACGCTCAAGAAGTGGTTCAAGGCGACCTTCTACGACCTCGGCACGATGGGCCTCGTCGCCATTCTCTTCGCACTCCTGATGGCGGCGGTCGAAGTCTGGGTGACGGTCCGGCGGGGCCGCAATTTGCCCGAGACCGAGGAGCGCGGGATCACGGCCGCGCAAGCCCTCTGGGTCGGCCTGTGGCAGTCGCTCGCGCTCATGCCGGGGGCGAGCCGGTCGGGGACGACGGTGACCGGGGCGCTGTTCGCCGGGCTGTCCCGCGCCGCCGCGGCCCGCTTCTCGTTCTTGCTGTCGTTGCCGAGCGTGTTCGGCGCGGGCGTGAAGGAGCTGTACGACGAGTACAAGCTGCTCAAGACCCCGGACGCGACCGACCACGTCTCGCTGTTCGCGTCCAGTGACGACCTGGCGTCGCTGGCCGTCGGCACGGTCGTGTCCGGGGTGGTCGGGTACGCCGCGGTCGCCTGGCTGATGCACTTCCTGAAGCGGTACAGCCTCGGCGTGTTCGTCGCGTACCGGCTGGTCTTCGGGGTGCTGTTGTTCGTCCTCGTCCACGGCGGCTGGGTCGCGGCGGGGGCCAAGCCGTGATCGCCGTGACCGTCGCCATCTGCACCTGGAACCGCGCCGCGCTGCTCGACCGCACGCTGACGCGGCTGCTCGATTTGCGCGTCCCGGCGGGGCTGACGTGGGAAGTCGTCGTCGTCGATAACAACTCGGCCGACGGCACGGCGGCGGTGCTCGCGCGGCACGCCGGGCGGCTGCCGCTCGTGCCGTTGACGGAGTCGAAGCAGGGCCACTCGCACGCGCGAAACCGGGCCGTCGCGGCGGCCCGGGGGGCGCTGATTCTCTGGACGGACGACGACGTGCTGGTAGACCCCGAGTGGCTCGCCCGGATGACCGCCGCCGCCGGGGCACACCCGGAGGCGCAATTCTTCGGCGGGCCGATCCGGCCGTGGTTCGGCGAAGCTGTAAGTCCCGTCGGCGGCCGTGGTCGCGTGGCGCAATTCTTCGGCGGGCCGATCCGGCCGTGGTTCGAGTCCCCGCCGCCGGCCTGGCTGAAGGACAACCTCGACGTACTCGGCTTCTGCTTCGCGCTCATCGACCACGGCCCGGTGACGCACGTTCTCGCGCCGGGCGAGTACGCTTACGGGGCGAACGTCGGCTTCCGCAAGGCCGTGATGGACCGCTACCCGTTCGACCCGGCGTTGGGCCGCGTCGGGTCGAAGCTGTCCAGCGGGGACGACACGCGGGTCCAGGACCAGGTCGTCGCGGCCGGGGGCCACGGCGTCTGGGTCGGGGACGCGGCCGTCGAGCACTTCCTGCCGGCCGCGCGGATGACGGTCGCTTACGTCCGCGAAGTCCTGTTCTGGGCCGGCTACCACGGCTTCGCGCCGTTCGCCGCCGACACGTCGCCGCGGCTGTTCGGTGCGCCGCGTTGGGTCTGGCAGAAGTACCTCGTGGCGTCGGTCCGGCGGCGGCTCGGCGGTCGCCGCAAGGACCGCGCCTGGGTGCGGGCGCTGCGGGACGAGGCGAAGTTCGCCGGGCTGGTCCGCCGCTTCCGCGAGGGTCCGCGGGCATGACGCGGCCGCGGCTGATCTCGTACACCTCGGGCCTGTCCCCGTGCGGCGTCGCGACGTACCAGCACAACCTGGCCGCCGCCCTCGCCGAGTTCGCCGACGTGACGACGGTCCGCCTGCCGGCGGCGCGGACGCTCGGCCGGAACCTCGCGGCGCTGCGGGGCCGCCGCCGGGAAACGGTCGCCCTCGCCCGCCGGTCGGCCGGGTTCGACGGGGCGCTGATCGACTACACGGACACCTTCTGGAACGGCTCGCGGCTCGGCGAAAACCTGTTCCCGCTGTTCGCCAAATCGCTCGCCGTGCCGGCCGTGGTGGTGCTGCACGAGGACCACGGCCGGACCGACCCCGCGGAGGTCGTCGGCAGCTTCCCGGCCAAGGTGGTCCAGCGGTTGGCGCACAAGTTCTACGCCGGCCTGGACACAGGCGCGGCCGACTACGCCGGGCACCTGCGGACGCGGCTGTTCTCGTTCGCGGCGCACCTGGTGACGCACTCGCCGACGCTGGTCGCCGCCCGCGCGCACGACCTGCCGGCGGACCGGGTTCACCTGCTGCCGACGCCCGCCTACCCGCTGCCCGAGGAGACCTTGTCGCCGCGCGAGGTGGACGCGAAGTACGGGCTGGCGGGCAAGCGGGTGCTGACGCTGCTCGGCTTCCCGCAGCCGTCGAAGGGGTACGACCTGGCCGTCGCGGCCCTCCCGCACCTGCCGGCGGACGTGGTCCTCGTGCAAATCGGGGACGCGCCGCGGTGCGCCGAGACGGTCGCGGAACTCCTGGCCCAGGCCGCAGGGTTGGGCGTGGCCGGCCGGTTCGTCCGGACCGGGACCGTCGCGGGCGGCGAACTGCACGCCTTGCTCCTCCGCGCGGACGCCGGCCTGGCCCCGTTCCGCACCGTCCACCAGTCGAGCAGCCTCGGCCACCAACTCGCCGTCGGCCTGCCGGTCGTCGCCTGCCAGATCGGCTCCGTCGAGGCCCTCAACGCCGACGGCGCGGGGGTATACTTCGCGGACGTTGCCGACCCCGCGGCGTTCGGTGCCGCGATCCTGGCGGTGCTGACCGACACCGGGCTGCGCGACCGCCTGCGGGCGCGGAGCCGCGATTACGCACGCCGGCACTCCTTCCGCATGACGGCCGCGCGCGTCGTGTCCCTCGTCACGGGGCGACCGGTATGACGCGGCCGCTGACCATCGCCCTGGACGGGAGGACGATCTTCGACGAGCCGCGCCGCGGCATCGCCAAGACGACGATCGCGCAGTACCGGGCACTCGCCGGGGTGCGGCCGGCCTGGCAGTTCCGCGTCTTTTACGCCGCGGGCCGCGAGCCGGACCCGTTCGCCGACCTGCCGAACGTGCGGTGCGAACGCTTGCGGATGAAGGGCGACCGGTTCGACCTGTGGCCCCGGGTGCGGCTGCCGGTGGCGACCGCGCTGGCCCGGGCCGACCTGTTCCACGCCGTCGCCGGCCTCGCCCCGCCGGTCCCCGGCGCGCGGCTCGTGACGACGATCAACGACCTGATCCCGCTCGAAGACGGCCGGACCGATCCGGCGGCGCGGGCCTGGGCGGCGAACGTCCGGCGGACCGCGCGGCAGGCCCGGGCCGTACTCACGCCGAGCGAATTCTCGAAGGCCCGCATCGTCGCGCTCCTGGGCGTCAACCCGGCGAAGGTCCACGTCGTGCCGTGGGCGTCCACGTCCCCCCCGGCGGTCGCGTCGCCGGCCGACCTGGCCGCGACGCGGGCGCGGTTCGGCGTGCCGCCGGGGGACCGGTACGTCCTCCACTTCGGCATGACCGACCCGCGGAAGAACACGGCCGGGTTGCTCGCCGCGTGGGGCCGGCTGCCGGCGGCGGCGCGGCATGGCGTGCGGCTGACGGTCGTCGGACTTTCGGACGCCGGGCGGGCAGATTTTACCGCCCGGGTCGCGGCCCTCCCGGAGGCGGCCCGGGGCGTCGGATTTTTCGGCTACGTTTCGGAGGAAGATGTCGGCCGGCTACTCGCCGGGGCGGCGGTCCTGGCGTATCCCACGCTCTACGAAGGCTTCGGCCTGCCGATCCTCGACGGGTTCGCGGCCGGCGTGGCCGTGCTGACCGGGCAAACGACGAGCCTGCCCGAGGTCGCCGGGGACGCGGCGTTGACCGTGGACGCGACCGACCCGGACGCCCTGGCCGGCGGACTGGCCCGACTCTTACACGACGACGAGTTCCGGGCGGCGTTCGTCCGCCGCGGGGCCGAGCGGGTCGCGCGGTTCACCTGGCGGCACACGGCCGAACTGACGGCGAGGGTTTGGGAATGGACTTCCAGCGGCGCGACCTCGGCACCGACCCGGCCGTGACCGGCGTCCCGCCGCGACCGCCCCACCTGACCCCGGCTGGAAGAGATCGGATGCGCATCGCGGTCGACGCCCGACAAGTGTACCGGTCGCAGCGGCGCGGCATCGGCAAGACGCTCATCGACCTGTACGCCAAGCTGGCCGAGCGCCGCCCGACCTGGCAGTTCACTTTGTTCCACCAGCACGCGGCGACCGTCCCCCGGCTGGCGGCGTTCGCCAACCTGTCGAAGGCCGGCATCGACTTTCCCGGGCTGACCCGGTTCAACTTGTGGGAACAGGCCGTCCTGCCCGTGTCCGCGCTGGCCGCCCGGGCGGACGTGCTGCACGCCCCGGCGAACACCGGGCCGCGCCGGTCCGGCGTCCCGGTCGTCGTCAACATCCACGACCTGATCCCCCTCGACATGGCCCCGGACGCCGCCGCCACGCACGCCTGGCTGGCCCAGGTCCGCCGGGCCGCCGCCGGTGCCCGGCACATCCTCACCGGCAGCGAGTACACCAAGGCCCGCCTGGTGGAAGTCCTGGGCGTCCCGGCCGCGAAAGTCACCGTCAACTTCTGGGCCCCCGACCAGGCGATTCGCCGCGTCGAAGACCCGGCCGAGTTGACGGCCGTGCGCGGCCGGTACGGCCTCGCCCCCGGGGAGCAGTACGTGTTCGGGTTCGGCGCGGCCGACCCCCGCAAGAACACGGCCGAACTCGTCCGCGCCTACGCCCGCCTGCCCACCGGCCTGCGCCGCGAGTTCCGCCTGCTCCTCGTCGGCATCCAGGCCGAAGCCCTGCCGGGGTTCCGCGAGTTGGCCGCCGGGCTGGGCCTGGGCGACCGCGTGGTGTACCACGGGTACATGGCCGAAGAGGACCTGTCGGGGGTGTTGAGCGGGGCGGCGGTGCTCGGCTTCCCGTCGCGGAACGAGGGCTTCGGCCTGCCGATCCTCGACGCCTTCGTGTGCGGCACGCCGGTCCTGACGGGCAACCGCACGAGCCTGCCCGAGGTCGCCGGGGACGCGGCCGTGATGGTCAACCCGGACGACCCGGACGAACTCGCCGACGGCCTCCGCCGCCTACTTTCCGACGAGTCGTTGCGCCGCGACCTGCGGGCGCGGGGCTTCGAGCGGAGCGCGCTGTTCACCTGGGACCGGACCGCCGACACGGTCGCCGGGGTCTTCCAACGGGTCGCGGAGGGCACCCTTTGATGACCCGCCCGCCCCCGGTCATTGTCCTGGTGGATTACAACGGCCTCGACGACACCCGGAAGTGCCTCGCCTCCCTGGCGGCCGTGGCCGGGGCGGCGCGCGTCGTCGTGGTGGACAACGCCTCGCGGGTGGACGTGGCCGCGGTCCTGGCCGGCACCTTCCCGTGGGCGACCTTCCTGCGGTCGGACCGCAACGGCGGCTGGGCCGGCGGCAACAACGTCGGCCTCAAGCACGCCCTGGACAGCGGCGCGGAGTTGGTCATCCTGTTGAACAACGACACCGTCGTCGGCCCGGACTTCGTCGCCCGCATGGTCGCCGCGGCCGACGCGCACCCGGACTTCGGCATCCTCGGCCCGGTCATCCGCTTCCTGGCCCCGCCGCACGAGGTGCAGACCGACGGGGTGCTGTTCAACGGGCCGGCGCGGCCCGGCTTCTTCCAGCGCCTGGCCGTGCCCCTCGCCGCCCCGCCCGGGGACGACCCGCCGCCCGCCGTCGCCGAGGTGGACATCGTCAACGGGTGCTGCCTGATGGTCCGCCGGGCGGTCGTCGAGCGGATCGGGGCGATCGACGAGGCGTTCTTCCTGGTCCACGAGGAGAGCGACTTCTGCCTGCGGGCGCAGGCCGCCGGGTTCAAGAACGGGGTCATCGCCGAGTCGCTGGTGTGGCACAAGGGCAGCGGCAGTTTCCAGCGCGAGGGCAAGCGCCTGCAGCGGTACTTCGACGCCCGGAACCTGGTCCGCCTGCTCCGCCGGCACCGCGACCGGCCGACCGCCCGGGGGCCGTGGGCGTCCCGGCGGCACTACTTGACCTACGCCTACCACCGGTACGCGATCGAGCGCGAGAGCGGTTTCCGGGACAGCGCGAACGCCGTCCTCGAAGGGCTGTACGACGCGGTCCTGGGCCGCTGGGGGCCGTACTCGCCGCGCCCCCGGCCGGGCCTCGCGCTCGTCCGGGTCGCCGTCGGCACCCTCTGGCGGATGGCCGGGGACCGCGGCCCGGCCGCCCCCGTCCCCGTCGAACCGGTGCGGGCGACCGGCCCCGCCCCACCCGTCTCCGACTCCGTGAGGCTCCGCCATGCCCGACCCGGTTGACCTGACCCAGGTCCGCACGATCCCGCTCACGACCCGCCCGAACAAGGTCGCCTCGGCGGCCTTCGCCAAACCGCCGGTCAAGGGCCAGTCGGCCGCCGCCTTCCTCGCCGGCCTGCCGCGCATCCTCGCCGGCAACGACTTCCGCGCCGTCGTGACCGCGGTCGTCGAGGCCCGCCGCAACGGCCGGCCGGTGATCCTCGGCTTCGGCGCGCACGTCGTCAAGTGCGGCCTGTCCCCGGTGCTCATCGACCTGATGCACCGCGGCATCGTCACGGCCCTGGCCACCAACGGCAGCGGCGGCATCCACGACTTCGAGCTGGCCCTGATCGGCGAGACCTCCGAGGACGTGGCCGCCGGCTTGAAGGACGGCACCTTCGGCATGGTCCGCGAGACCGGCGAGTTGATGCACGCCGCCATCGCCGGCGTGACCGCCCGCCCGGACGCCGGCCTGGGCCGCCTCTTCGGGGAGTTCCTCGACGCCCTGCCCGCGCCGAACGCCGACCTGAGCCTGGCGGTCGCGGCGAAGCGGCTCGGCCTGCCGTTCACGGTCCACGTCGCCATCGGCACGGACATCATCCACATGCACCCCGGGGCCGACGGCGCGGCCCTCGGCCGGTCGAGCTTCAACGACTTCAAGCTCTTCTGCGGCGCGGTGAAAGACCTGTCCGGCGGCGTCTACCTGAACGTCGGCAGCGCGGTCATCATGCCCGAGGTGTTTCTGAAAGCCTTCACGGTGGCTCAGAATCTCGGGGCCGACCTGACCGGGTACACGACGGCCAACCTCGACATGATCGCGCACTATCGCAGCGGCGAAAACGTCGTCCGCCGCCCGGCCGGAGTCGCCGGCAAGGGCTACACCCTGATCGGCCGCCACGAACTCCTCATCCCCCTCCTGGCGCAAGCCGTGGTCGAGGAACTGGGGTAGGTTCGCCTTGCGTCGGCGAGCGGTTTTGGATTTCAGCCCCGGGCTTTCGGGCCGCGGGCTGGCGGCAGTTCCAGGCGGCAGCAGCCGAGGTTGAGTGCGTCCGTCGAGATGCCCGCCGCGACCGCTTCTTCGAGGAGGCCCGGGCACAGGGAGTACCAGACGAACCGCCCCTGCCTCTTCCCCTCCAATAGGTGAGCGTGCTTGAGGACGGTCAGGTGGTGCGACACGTTGACCGCCGGGATGCCCAGCATCGCGACGATCTCCGTCACGGTTTGCGGGCCGTCCACGAGGAACCGGACGACTTTCAGCCGCTCCGGGGCGGCGAGGGCGGCGAGCAGTTGGGCGCACCGCTGCGGGTCGAGGGGGTCCTTCTTCGGCACGTCACGGCCCCAACAGTCCGGGATAAGAATGCAGGGGAATTGTACCCCGGCAGAGCAGGGCGGCACCGGCTCAAAACTTCGGAGAAATCCGCTGGCGGCCCGGGTGGACCCTGGTATCATCTTGACTCCAGGGCAGTAATCAACTCGACACCCGCTCGCTCGTCACCCCGCCGGAGGCACCCCCGTGCCGCGTCGCACTGCGTTCACCCTCATCGAATTGCTCGTCGTCATTGCCATCATCGCCGTCCTCATCGGCCTGTTGCTGCCCGCCGTGCAGAAGGTCCGCGAGGCCGCCGCCCGCATCAAGTGCCAGAACAACCTCAAGCAGCTCGGCCTCGGCCTGCACAATTCCGAGAGCACCAACGGGTTCATGCCGTCGAGCGGCCAGGGGACGAACTACGCCACCAGCCCGGCCTCGGTGGCGTTCGAGCTGCACTCCACCTACACCCTGCTGCTGCCGTACCTGGAACAAGACAACGTGTTCCGCCAGTTCGACTTGACGAAGGCTTACAACGCCACGCCGGGGAACCAGGCGGCCGCGAAGGCCGTGGTGAACCTGTTGATTTGCCCGAGTAACCCGCTCCGGCCCGAGCCTCGTGACGCCCAAGGGTACGGCTGCACCGACTACGGCCCGGTCTACTACGTGGACGTGGACCCGGTGACCGGGGACCGGAACAAGTTGACCCGGGCCGACGGCGGGCTGATCCTGGGCAAGCAGTCGGTCCTCTCCATCACCGACGGGACGAGCAACACCATCGCCATCGGGGAGGACGTTGGGCGGAACGAGACGATGACCATGCCGTACCCGGACCCGCTTGGGGGCCTGCGGCAGATCGACCGGTGGGCCGAACCGGACTGCGCCTACGGCGTCTCGAAGGGCGTGAACACCAACAAGTCGCCGTTCGGTGGCCCCGCGTCCTGCCCGTGGGGGACGAACAACTGCGGGCCGAACGAGGAGATTTTCAGCTTCCACCCGGGCGGGGCGCACGTCGTCTTTTGCGACGGTCACGTCGCCTACTTGAAGGAGTCGATCGACCCCCGGACGCTGCGGAAGCTGGTCACCCGCGCCGGCGGGGAAGTGGTCTCCGAGTCCGACAACTGAGCCGGCGAGCAGTTGGAACATCTCGGCCCCTCCGGTGCAGGGCAATCGCACGCGTTCAGTCGGTACGCTCTAGGGACTGCGTCGGGGGCGGCTCTTCGCCGCGACGGAGCATCAGCTTACCGAGCCTACGAATTCTGCGGACAATTCGCTGCACCATGAACCCGCCACCCTTGGTGTGCATCCCGGCACGACACCGACGACACCCGCACCCTTTCAAGTGGTTTCCCATCATCGCCCTTTTCACTTCACGCGCATCGTCTTGAACAGGAAGTCGGCCATCAGGCGTTGGTAGTGCTTGCCGCCGGCGATGCCGTGGCGGGAGCCGGGGTAGAACATCACGTCGAAGTCCTTGTCCGCCCGCTGCAACGCCGCCATCAGTTGTGCACTGTTCTGCAGGTGGACGTTGTCGTCGATCATGCCGTGGATCAGGAGCAGGCGGCCGTGCAGGTCGGCGGCGGCTTTCACGACCGACGACTTGTCGTACCCGGCCTTGTTGTCCTTCGGCAGGCCCATGTACCGCTCGGTGTAAATCGTGTCGTACAAGGCCCAGTCGGTGACCGGTGCCCCGGCGATGCCGGCGCTGAACACCTTCGAGTGCGTCAGGGCGTAGGCCGTGATGTACCCGCCGTAGCTGTGGCCCTGGAGGCCGACGCGGGTCGGGTCGAGCCAGCCCTTCGCGCTCACCCAGGCGACCGCCTCTTCGAGGTCCTTCAACTCCTGGACGCCGAGCTGCTTGTACGCCGCCCAGGCGCTCACGGCCCCCTTGCCCGAGGCGGCCCGCGGATCGACGTTGAACGCGACCACACCGCCTCCGGCGATCACCTGCTCCATGACCCGGCCGGCCCAGGCGTCCTTCACCGTCGGCGTGTGCGGGCCGGCGTAGGTGAGCAGCCAGAGGGGGTACTTCTTGGCCGGGTCGAAGTCCGGCGGGTACGTCAAAATCCCCTCCAAGACGAACCCGTCTTTCATCGGCACCTGCACCCGCTCGACCTTGCCGTAGGCGTAGTCCGCCCGCTCCTTCGGCGGCTTCGACTCGCTCAGGACGCGCACCGGGTCGGCCGTGCCGGCCTCGAAGATCGCCGTGGCCGGGGGCGTCTCGATGTTCGAGTAGGTGGTGACGAAGTACGGCCCGGCCGGGGCGACGTTCACCGTGTGGCTGAACCCCGCCGGCGTCAGCCGCTCGACGCCCGAGCCGTCGAGTTTGGCGCGGTACAGGTGCTTGCGGTTGTGGCCGTCCTTCGTCCCGGTGACGTAAACCACGCCGGCCGCCTCATCGACGCGCTCGACGGTCTGCGCCTCCCAGTCCCCGGCGGTCACGGCGTTGGCGAGCGTGCCGTCGGCGTTGAAGCGGTAGACGTGCTTCCAGCCGGTGCGCTCGCTCTGCACCAGGAAGGCACCGCCCTTCAGTAGGCGCGGCGGGCCGAGGTCTTCGACCCACGCCTTCGTCGCGTCGCGGAACAGTTTTACCGGCGGGCCGTCGAGCTTCGGCCACGTCAAGAAGTCGAGGTACGTTTGCTCGCGGTTCTGCACGTAGGCGAACGGCACGCCGCCGAGCCAGCCGACGCGGGCGATGACGAGGCTCTCGGGCTTCGCGTCGCCGAGGTCGAGGAAGACGGTCGCCGGGGTGGCGAGCGTCGCAACGCCGATCTTGACGAGCGGGTTGGGGTCGCCGGCCTTGGGGTAGTTCAGGCTCTCGACATCGGCCCCGGTCTTGAGCAGGCCGGTGACGGGGAACTTCGGCACCCGCGCGTCGTCGAACCGCAGCCAGGCGATCTTGTCGCCGGTCTCGCTCCACCAGTACGCCTTGCCGTTGCGGTCGAAAATCTCCTCCTCGTACACCCAGTCGCCGCGGCCGTTGAGTACGTCCTTGGTGCCGCCGTCCGCGGTGAGCGGCACGGCCGCGTCGGCCCCGGCTTCGGCGACGACGAGGTTGCCGCCCTGGACGTAAGCGACGTGCCGGCCCGACGGACTGAGGGTCAAGAACTCCCGCGGCGCGATCTCCTTGCCCGACGGGCCGGTGGGGAACTTCTTGGCCGCCGACCCGTCGGCGTAGGCGGCGTAGTGCGTCGCGCCGTCGGTGACGAGCGCGGCCGACTGGTCCGGGGTGAGGCCGCGGACCGGCGGCGCGGTCAACCGCTTCACGGTCGCGCCCGACAGGCCGGGGACCTGGGCGAGCGACTTGGCGAAGCCGTCGGCCCCTTCGAGCGGCTTCGTACTCCCGTCGGCGACGGTGACGAGGACCGGCTTGCCGTCCTTCACGCTGCGGTAACTCAGCCCGTCGGCCGACCAGTCGAGGACCGGCCCGGCGTCCCCGCGCCGGCCGCCGCCGAGGCCGCCGAGCTTGCCCGCGAGCATCGCGTCGAGGGTGATCGGCTTCTTCGCCGGCACGTCCTGGGCCGACGCGCCGAACGGGACCAGCACCGCCACCGCGAGTAACCACCGGACCATGCGCGAAACTCCTGTTTGGGCGGAAGGCGACCTCACCCCCCGGCCCCCTCTTCCGCGTCGGAGAGGGGGAGACCGACCCTTCCAGACAACGACTCGGACCCACTTGCTCCCCTCTCCGCGTCGGAGAGGGGCCGGGGGTGAGGTCTCTTCGATCCGCCATTACACTACCGGAACGATGGCCCGTTGCGAACGGCCATCCTAAACCAGCAGAACGATTTCCCACCCCCGGGGACGACGATGGCCGATTTACCGCACGACGTGCCCGCGATGCGGGCCAAGCTCGACCCGCTGTTCGACGCCGTCGCCGGCGTCCTCGTCGGCCGCCGGCCCCTCGTCGAACGCCTCCTCATCGGCCTGCTGACCGACGGTCACGTCTTGCTCGAAGGCGTCCCCGGGCTGGCCAAAACCCTGGCCGTGCGGACGGTCGCGCAGGCCCTGACGCTGCAATTCCGCCGGGTCCAGTTCACCCCCGACCTGCTGCCGGCGGACGTCATCGGCACGCAGATTTACAACCCGCGGACCGGCGAGTTCACCGTCAAGCACGGCCCGGTGTTCACGAACGTCGTGCTGGCCGACGAGATCAACCGCGCCCCGGCCAAGGTGCAATCGGCGCTGCTCGAAGCGATGCAAGAGGGCCAGGTGACGATCGGCGAATCGACCCTGCCGCTGCCCCGCCCGTTCTTCGTGCTGGCGACGCAAAACCCCATCGAGCAGGAGGGCACGTACCCGCTGCCCGAGGCCCAACTCGACCGGTTCATGTTGAAGGTGCTGCTCGACTACCCGTCGAAGGCCGACGAGGCGGCGATGCTCGCTCGCATGGGGTCGGTGGACGCGAAGACCGACATCCCCGCCGTGCTCAGCGCCGCCGGGCTGGCCGAACTCCGCGGCGCGGTGGACGCGACCCACCTCGACCCGGCCGTCACCGATTACCTGCTCGACGTGGTCCGGTGCACCCGCACGCCGAAGGAGTACGGCCTCGACCTGGCCGGGTTGATCGAGTTCGGCGCGTCCCCCCGGGCGAGCCTGTCGCTGGTGCGGGCGGCCAAGGCGCACGCCTTCCTGGCCGGCCGCGGCTTCGTCGTCCCCGACGACGTGAAGCAACTCGCCCCCGACGTACTCCGGCACCGCGTCATCGTCTCCTACGAAGCCGAGGCCGAAGACCTGAAGCCCGACGACCTGATCCGCCGCATCCTCGACCACCTGCCCGTGCCGTAGCCGCGCCAAGCTCGCCAGTCGCGGAAGCTCTCGGCTCGCCGGTCGCCAATTGTGCGGTCACAAAGCGCACTGGTCGATCAATCCCCATCGACGACGAGGGTCTTGCGGCTACACTTGTGTTGCCGGAGTCTCCAGTCCTCTGCGAATGCCGAACCCCGCTATGGCCAAGAAGTCGGACCTCGAAGCCCTCCACAACACCTATCGAATGTACGCCGGCCAAGCAGCCGCGGCGGTGCGGTCACTCGCTTTGGGGAGCGCCATCGACCACGCGATTCACAGTTTGGACGCCTTGCCCGGGTACGCCAACTACGAGACGCGCTACGCCAAAGCGCCGCACGTCGCGCTGCCGACGCTCGCCGTCATCTTCGACTACTCGCCCGCCCTGTTCCGCTCGGACGCGATCGATTGCGTGGCAACGCTGCTGGTCGAGAATCCCAAATTGTCCAACAAGTTGGGGCGGGACTTGGCCCTCGAACTCCGGACGTGCCGTCTGGCGATGGCCGCCGCACTTCGGGACTGGGATCGGTGTTCGGGGCAGTCACCCCACGCCCTCGACGGCCCGACGGCCCGCTCCGCAGAACCGAACGGCGCGCTGAAGGTTTGGGCGCGATTGGGTTTGCTGGCACCGGGTGCATCCTCCGGCCCGGCGACCCCGCGGCCGTTTACGGCAGCTCTCAGCGGTTCTTTCGAGGGCATCTGCCCATGCTGCGGAGTGCATAAAAACGCTCCCAAACTCGCCATGCTCACGCCACTCCCCTGCGGGGGCTGTGCGGCGACCGTCGAATTCGTGATCCTCCGCGACGCCAATCCCGAGGTCCAGGCCCGATGCTAACCGCGTTCCTGTTCGCTCTCTGCATAACCGGCGTCGCGGTCGCCGTTTATTTCGTGATGGACGGCCCGCGCCGGAAATATCTTTCCGCGCAGGCAAAGCTGAAGGGCCGGAAAGACCGACTCGACGACGAGGTGGAAGCCCTTCATGCCGAACGACGGGAGTTAACCACGCGCGAGCGAAAGTTAACGACCGAGGTCGCGGCTCACGGGTCGGAGCGGTCGGCGTTTCTAGCCAACCGCATTGAATTCGAGGGGCGTGCGGTCCGTTACTCGGATTTGGAGGCCGAGAACCGGTTGCTGAAGTTGCACCTCCGGCACTCGGCTGTCGAAGCCGCCAAGCAGACGTTCGAGGCCGGGCAACTCGTCGCGCGGTCCGATTCGGCGGGTCAGGTCGCGGACGCACTGGGCCGCCGACACCTGGAGGAAACGCGCGACTGGATCGCCAAGGCGTTGACCGTCGGCAATTACGGCGCGAGCAAGCAGCGGCTCCGCAAGGCGATCGACCGCACGTCCGCACTCGGCTTGACGCTCCCGCCGGGGGTCGCCGAGGATTTGTTCGCGCGTCTCGAAGGCGACTACGCCCGCGCCACCCGGTCGGCGCAAGCGCGGGAGATTCAAGCCGGCGTGCAGGCCCAAATCCGCGAGGAGAATCTTCGGGAGCGCGAAGTGCAACAGGCGATTGAAGTCGCGGCCCGGGAGAAGCGGCTGGTCGAGGAGGCGCTGGCCGTGGCAATCGCGCAGGCCCACGGCGAACACGCCGTCGAGGTGGACCGGCTCCGCGAGCAACTCGCAGAAGCGGAGGCGAAGTCCGTGCGGGCGATGTCGGAAGCGCAAAAGACCAAGAAGGGCAACGTCTACGTGATCTCGAACATCGGATCGTTCGGCGAGAACGTTTTCAAGATCGGCCTGACCCGCCGGTTGAAGCCGCAGGACCGGATCGACGAGTTGGGGTCGGCGTCCGTACCGTTCCCCTTCGACGTCCACATGATGATCCCGGCCGACGACGCGCCGGCCCTCGAACACGAGTTGCACCGGGCACTGCACCGGAGCCAGGTCAACCGCGCCAACCCGCGGAAGGAGTTTTTCCGCGCGACGCTCGCTGAGATTTGCGCCGCGGCGAAGGCACAAAACGTCGACATGGACCGCGTCGAATACCTCGCCGTGCCCGAGGCGACGCAGTACCGTCAAAGCCTGAATATGACCGACGCGGACCAGGACCGCGCGGACGAGCTGGACGCGGAAATCGACGACGAGCCAGAAGTACCCGACGGGCCGGACTGAGCCGGTCCGCGCTCTTGGCTCGCGTCACTTCGTTACGGCTCGACGAGCAGGTGATTCCTCATCCCGTCCTGAATCGGCTTGCGGTCGGGGTGCGGGACGAGGTAGCCGCGGGTCCAGTCCGGCCGGGACATCCGCCAGTGTAACGCCGCCGGGGAGGAAACCTTAACGAAACTCGCCGCCCCGCCGTCACCCGCGGGCCGGCTCGACGGCGACGGCGGTGCCGTAGGCCAGCACTTCGGTCACCCCGGCCATGACCTCGTTGGCGTCGTACCGCATGCCGACGACGGCGTTCCCGCCCTCGTCGGCGGCGTGCCGGAGCATCAGCCGGTAGGCGTCCTCGCGGGCCTTCTCGCACAGCTCGGTGTAAATCGTGATGTTGCCGCCGAACAGGGTTTGCAGGCCGGCGATGAAGTTGCCGCCGACGCCCCGCGAGCGGACGACGATGCCGCGGACGACGCCGTAGTTCCGCACGATCCGGTAGCCGGGCAATTCAAAGGCGGTCGTCACCAGAGTCGGGTCCACGGCGGGCATCGGAGTCTCCGGGGCAAGGGTCGGTGCGGGCGACCGGTGCGGCGGCCCGCGTACCCGGGTGTTCGCCGCCCGGGGTCACGGGTTTGACGCCGGGTACAGTTCGTCGAGTTGCAGGATGGCCGCGACATCGACGACCGCTTGCCACTGCGCCCCGAGGGCCGCGAGGTACGCCTGGAGGGCGACGCCGACGTTCTGCTGGGCGACGACGATGTCGTTGAACCCGACCTTGTCCGGCTCGGTCTGGAACTGCAGCGCCGTCGCCCGGTACGCCTGGGTGTAGCTGGGCAGAATCTTGTCGCGGTAGTTGGCCGCGACCTGCCGGTTCGCGTCGTACCGGGCGAACGCCTCGGCCAGCCGCCCGGCCAGGGTGTTCTGCGCGACCGCCAGCCCGGCCGTGGCCGAGGCGATCTGGGCGCTCGCGGCGCGGATGTTCCCCTGGTTGCGGTCCGCGAGCGGCAGGTTGACGCCGAGTTGGATGCCGAACTGGTAGTTCTGGGCCGCGTTGTCGTACTGGTGGTACTGGTTGGTTTGCAAGTCGGGGATCGGGATCCGCCGCTGTAAGGTCAGGTTCACCATCGCCTGGCCGACGGTGTTCCGCGCGGTCAGCAGGTCGGTGTGATTCTCCAGGAGCGGCCGCACGGCGTCGGCGTCGTAGACGGGGGCGGGGGCGTCGGCCCGGCCGGACAGCGTGCCCTGCGGCAAGTCGGGCTGGCCGACGGCCGCGGCGAGTTGCCGCCAGGCCGCGCGGTACGCCGTCTGCGCCTGGACCACGGCGTTCCGGGCCTGGACCGCCTGGGCGTACAGCGGCTTCGGCTTATACGGCTCGTCCAGCCCGGACGCGACCTTCTGCAACTGCAACTCGTACACCTCGTCCGCCACCTTGGCCAGCGCCGCGTTCACCCGCAGGCTCTCTTGGGCGACGAGGGCCGCGAAGTACTGCGACCGGACCGCCGCCGTCACGTCCACTTCCGCCCGCCGCACGGCCACGAGCGCGTTCACGTAGTCGTACCCGGCGACCCGCTGGGCGAGGGACAACTTCCCGGCCGTCTTGATGAGCTGGTTGATGAACCCGCCCTGCTGGCCGGGGTTGTTCAACGGGATCGGCCGTGGCCCCGGTTGCCACTGGTCCACCTGGTAGCCGATCGTCGGGTTCGGGTACAGGCCCGCCTGGACGACCCGGCCGTAAGAGGCGGCGGCGTCGGCCACGGCCTTCTGCACGACGGGGCTTTGCGTCCGCGCCAGCTCCTGGAACTCGGCGAGCGACGCGACCCGGTCGGTCGCCACCATCTCGGCGCTCACCGGGGTCAGGGTCGGGTAGGCCGCGCGGGTCCGCCGCTCGCGCTCCGCCGCTGGCGTGTCCTTTTCAAACCGCGGCGGCGCGGCTTCGGGAGTCTGCGACCCCGTCAGGGCCGGCGGCAGGTCGAACGTCTTCGCCACACCCGCCTTGGGCGGCGGCGGGGCCGGACTACTGGCCATCACGTCGGCCGTGCGGGCGTCCCGCGTCCCCGCCGCGGCCGGCAAGTGCCCGGTCGGCAAGACGACCCGCTGCCCGGCACACCCGACCGTCGAAGCAAGACAACCGACCAGAAGGAATCGCCGCATACCCCACCTCCGCCGCGAACACCCGCCAATGGCAAGATCATCGGCCGGCGCAAGCTACGGGCTTTAAACCAACGGCGCAGCCTGCAACGATTGAACCGCCCCGGGCAAATCGCGGAGCGGTCAGACTGTAGCCCGCCGCCGTGAGGCCGGGCTGCGCTTCCCCAGAGTCGGGATCGAAGACCCCGGGACCGCCACCCGGCCTCACCGAGGCCGGCTACGCACCCGAGGGTTTCCGATGGTCTCTGCCCTGGCCTGACGGCGGGCGGGCGGGTGAAGTCGTAGAGTAACCGCCCTCTCGACTGGTTCGCACGGGGACGGCGGGGTCGCACGATGAGACTGGCTCGGTTCGCAATTCTGGCGGCGATTGTCTCGACACTTCCGGTCGTCCTCGCACAGGGGCCGGCGAAGCGGGGCGAGATCGTCGTCTCGCCCGAGGCGTTGGCCGTCCACGCCGAAGCGCTGGTCGTGGACGGGCACAACGACTTGCCCTGGGAGTTGCGGCAGAAGGCCGGGTCGTCGTTCCGCACCATCGACCTTTCGCGCGACACCGGCAAGCTGCACACCGACATCCCCCGGCTCAAGAAGGGCGGCGTCGGCGTGCAATTCTGGTCGGCGTGGGTGCCGGTGGACACGGCCAAAAAGAACACCGCCGTCCGCACGACGATGGAGCAAATCGACGTGGTCCACCGCATGGTGGCCCAGTACCCGAACGACTTCGAGATGGCCGGGACGGTGGCCGACATTCTGCGCGTCCGCAAGGCCGGCAAGATCGCCTCGTTGATCGGCGTCGAGGGCGGCCACTCGATCGACAACTCGCTCGGCGTGCTGCGCGACTACTACCGCCTCGGCGTCCGGTACATGACGCTCACGCACTCCGAGAACGTCGATTGGGCCGACAGCGCGACCGACGCACCGAAGGCCAAGGGGTTGACCCCGTTCGGCGAGGAGGTCGTCCGCGAGATGAACGCCCTGGGCATGATGGTCGATTTGTCGCACGTCTCGCCGGAGACGATGAAGGCCGCTCTCAAGGTGACCAAGGCCCCGGTCATCTTCTCGCACTCGTCGGCCCGCGCCGTCGCCGACCACCCGCGCAACGTGCCGGACGACGTGTTGACGCTGGTGAAGGCCAACAACGGCGTCGTGATGGTCAACTTCTTCTCGGGCTTCGTCATGCCGGAAGGCGCACGGGCGCTGCAGAAGATGTTCGAGGTCGGCCGGGAGTTGCGCAAGAAGTTCCCCGACGACGAGGACAAGTACAAGGAGGCGATGCGCGAGTGGAACCGCGGCAACGACTACCCCGCGGGCACGGCCCACATCGTCGTCGATCACATCGAACACGTCATCAAGGTCGCCGGCATCGACCACGTCGGCCTGGGGTCGGACTACGACGGCATCTCGAAGCTGCCCAAGCAACTCGAAGACGTGTCAACGTACCCAATCTTGACGCAAGAGTTGTTGAACCGCGGCTACTCGAAGGCCGACGTTCACAAGGTGCTCGGCGGCAACCTGATCCGCGTGATGCGCGACTGCGAGCGTGTGGCGAACGACCTGGGCGGGGCGAAGCGATGACGCGCATCACGATCGAAGCCGCCGTCGAGACGATCGACGACGCCGAGGCCGCGACCAAGGGCGGGGCCGACCGGCTCGAACTGTGCGCGGCCCTCGACCTGGGCGGCCTGACGCCGACGCTGGGGACGCTGCACGAGGTGCGGGCCGTGAGCCGCTTGCCGGTCGTCGTCATGATCCGGCCGCGCGGCGGCGACTTCGTCTACGACGAGCGCGAGTTGCGGGTCATGGCCCGCGACCTCGAAGCCTTCCTGCCGTACCACCCGGCGGCGTTCGTCCTGGGCGTGCTCGACGAATCCGGCCGCGTCCACGAGGCGGCGTGCAAGCTCTTGCTCAAGCTCGCGGCCGGGGTGCCGGTCGTCTTCCACCGCGCCTTCGACCGCACCCCCGACCCGCTGGCCGCGCTCGAAACGTGCGTCGAACTGGGCTTCGCCCGCGTCCTGACGAGTGGCCGGGAGCCTACGGGATTGGCGGGGTCGCCGGCGATCCGCAAGCTGCGGGACGCCGCCGCCGGGCGCATCGAAATCTTGCCGTGCGGCCGGCTCGACGCCAAGAACGTCCGCGACATCCTGGAGGTGACCGGCTGCGTCCAAGTCCACGGGGCGTTCGCCGAACCGGTGCCCGAGGCCGACGAGCGCGGCCGCCGCGGGTACGCCCAGCGCTGCCGCACCAAGGCAGCCGAAGTCGCCGCTGTGCGAGCGGCGGTCGATCAAGCGGCGGTGTAACCCCTGGTTACGCCTTGTCGAGTTCGGTGTGCCGGTGCCGCAGGACCGCGCCTTCGACGAGGTAGACCACGTCCTCGGCGATGCGGACCGCCTGGTCGGCCAGGCGCTCGACGTTGCGGACGATGGTGAACAGGGCCAGGCCGCGCTCGATGTGGTCGGGGTGCTGCTTCATCTGGGCGATGATCTCCTGGATCGCCGCGTCGTTGTCCCGGTCCACTTCGAGGTCGAGGCGGATCGTCGCCTTGGCCAGGGCCGCGTCGTCGTTCACGAAGGCGTCCAGCGACTTGCGCATCATCGCCGTCGCCCGCGCGGTCATCGCGGCGAACCCCGACGGCAGGGCCAGGTACGGCGGGCGGGCCAGCGGGATGGCGCGCTCGGCGATGCTCACCGCCAGGTCGCCCATCCGCTCCAGGTCGGTCGAGATCAGCAGCACCGCACTCACCCGCCGCAAGTCCCCGGCGACCGGCTGGTGCAGCGCCAGAATCTTCAGGCACTCTTCCTGCGCTTCGTTTTCGAGGTCGTCGATGGCGTTGTCCAGGGCGACGGCCCGGCGGGCGGCGGCGGCGTCGTGGGTGACGAGCGCTTGCGTGGCCAGGAAGACGAGTTCTTCGACCCGCGCGGCCATGCGGGACACGGATTGGTTGAGGCGGTCGAGGTCGCGATCGAGGTGCTTCGACATGCCGACGCCCTCGCCGAACGGTCCGAGAAGTTCGACTATTATTAGCACGACGGCCCGCAAAAGACAGGACCACTCCCCGCCATGCCGCCCGCCCCGCCGGACGACGCCGCACCGCCGATGGCCGACTTCCTGCGCGACCTCGCCGCCAGCGGCCTGCTCGGCGCGGCCGCGGCCGCGCGCGAACTAGCCGCCGCCCCGCCGGAGTCGCGGACGAACGCCGAGCGCTTCCTGAACCGCCTCGTCGCCCGCGGCACGCTGACGCACTTCCAGGCCGAACGGCTCGCCCGGCGACAAATCCAGGGGCTGACCGTCGGCCCGTACCGGCTGCTCACGCCCGTCGGCCGCGGCGGCGTCGGCGTCGTCTACCTCGCCGCCGGCACGGCCGATCAACTCGTCGCGCTGAAGATTCTGCCGCCGGCGCGGGTGCGGGCGGAGCCGCGGTCGCTGGAGCGCTTCCGCCGCGAGTTGGCCATCGGCCGGCGCGCCCCGGCCCACCCGAATTTGACGCAAACCCTCGACGGCGGAGAGGCCCACGGCGTCCATTACCTCGCCCTGGAGTACGTCCGCGGCGCGACCCTCCGGCAGCACGTTCAAGCCCACGGCACGCTCAGTGTCGGTGAGGCGGCGCGACTCTTCACCGGGCTTGCCGAGGGATTGCACGCGCTGCACGAGGCGGGCGTCGTCCACCGCGACTTGAAGCCGGGCAACGTGATGTTGACGCCCGACGGCGACGCCAAGCTCCTCGACTACGGGTTCGCCCTGGTCCGCGGCGAGGAGCGGCCGGCCGACCCCGCGATCATCGGCGGCCCCGGCACCACCCTCGGCACGATGGACTATTTGCCGCCCGAGCAGTCCGTCGATGCCGCGACCGTCGGCCCCGCCGCCGACCTGTACGCGCTGGGGTGCAGCCTGTACTTCGCCTTCACGGGCAAGGTCCCGTACCCCGGCGGCACGGCCCACGAGAAGATTCGCAAGCACCGGACCGACGCCATCCCGGACATCCACTTCGAGAACCCGACGGTGCCCGCGGAGTTCGCCCAACTCGTCGCCTGGCTCATGGCCAAGCGGCCCAGCCAACGGCCGCGCAGTGCCGAAGAGTTCGCCGGCCACCTGCGCGCCTGGGCCGACCCGCCGCCCGCCAGGCCGAAGCCGGCGACCCGCCGGGCGATCGTCCGCGCGGCCGAAGCGGTGCGCTTGACCCGCCGCGCCGAGGCCGACGACTCGGCGGAAACGGCCGTTGCCGAAGTCGAGGACGGCAGCGTCGCGCCGCTGGTCCGCCTGCCCGCGTCGCGGCGGCTCGTGGCGTTCACACTAGCCGCGGTGGCGCTAGCATTCGCGCTGGGCTACGCCAGTTCGCGCTGACAACGCCACAGCGGAGGTGTTAAGCTCGCCACAGGCGCGTTAGCCCGACGCGATAGCGAGGGTCGAACGGTCGAGGCGAATGTGGACAGACGTTGACGGTCCGGCCGACGACCCCGAACATTGTCCACGACCCCTCGACCCTCGCTAGCGCGTCGGGCTAACAAAACCTTCCCCCCGGAGCCGCACGGATGCCCGAACTGTCGTCGCGCTTGCACGCCGAGCGGTTGTTTCACGACGACCAGGCGGCCGGCCGCGCCCGCACTTTGATGGCCGCCGACGCGCTGCGCTTCGCCGACGGCGACTACCTCGGCCACGAGACGTGGATTCGCCCGGCGTTCGCCCGACTCGGCCCGCTCGCCGGCAAGTGCGTCCTCGACTACGGGTGCGGTCACGGCATGGCGTCGGTCGTGCTGGCCCGGGCCGGGGCCACCGTCACCGCCTTCGACCTGTCGCTCGGATACGTCGCCGAAGCGCAGGCCCGCACCGCCGCCAACGGCGTGAGGGTGACCTGCGTCCCGGCCGACGGCGAAGCCCTGCCGTTCGCCGACGAATCGTTCGACGCGGTTTGGGGCAACGCCATCTTGCACCACCTCGACTTGCCGCGGGCCGCGCGCGAACTGCGGCGGGTGTTGAAGCCGGGCGGGGTGGCGGTGTTCGCGGAGCCGTGGGGCGGCAACGCGGTCCTGGAGTTCGCCCGCCGGCACCTGCCGTACCCGGGAAAGTCGCGGACCGCCGACGAGCGGCCGTTGACCCGCCGCGACCTCGCGCCGCTGCGCGAAGTCTTCCCGGGGTTGGCGTGGGAGGGGCACCAGCTCTTCGGCATGGCCCGCCGGGTTCTGCCGCCAGCGCTCTCGAACCCGCTGACCCAGTTGGACGCGAAAGTTCTGCCGGTCGTACCGATTTTGCGAAATCTGTGCCGATATGTCGTGATCGTGCTGCCGCGGCGTTAGACTGCACTCGCCGTGACACCCGCACCACCACTAGCCGTCGCCCCGCACGCCCGCTCGCGCTCCGCGCAGGCGTCCCTCGTCGTCTTCGCCGTCGCCCTGCTCAGCCTGATCGCTTACCGCAGTTACGGCCCGCGACTCGCGGCCCGGCCGACGGAACTGGCGGTCGCCGCGCCGGTCAACTTGAACACGGGCGACCGGGCCGAACTGCAACAGGTGCCCGGCATCGGCCCCGGCATGGCCGAGCGCATCCTCGGTCACCGCCGGGCGCACGGGCCGTTCCAGAGCGTCGAGGAGTTGCAGAGCGTGCCCGGCGTCGGCGACAAGACGCTCGACAAACTGCGGCCCTTCCTGACCGTCCACTCCCCGGCCGTCGCCCCGCCGCCCGACGCCGATCGGCTGGAGCGCAAGCCGGTCGCGGCCAAGCCCGGCGTCGCCGGCCGCACCGGGAAAATCCAGGCCGGCGAGCCGCCGATCAACGTCAACGCCGCCGACGTCACCGCCCTGCAACGCCTCCCCGCCGTCGGCCCCGCCCTGGCCGCGCGCATCGTCGAAACCCGCGGGTCGAAGCCGTTCGCCACGCCCGACGACCTGCGCCGGGTCCGCGGCATCGGCGCGAAAACCCTGGAGACGCTCCGGCCGTATGTGTGCTGCGAATGAGCGAAGAGTCGGAATTTCACCACAGAGATCACAGAGCAAACAGAGCAAACCAAAACCGTAGGAGTGTGGGTCCACTGAATCGCTTTTTCTCCGGTCTGCTCTGTGCCCTCTGTTAACTCTGTGGTGAATCGGTCGGCGCGTCCAACTCGGCCTTCCCCTCTCGGCCTGGGTTCCGTTAAACTCCCGCCTGATCCTCCCGCGACAAGGACGTTGCGATGCCCTGGCTGCTCGTCGGCTACATGTTCCTGTTCGTTCACCGGCCATTCGAGGTTTGGCCCGTGCTGGGCGACCTGCGCGTCGAGCGCGTCTACATGGCCGGCATGATCGTCGCCTGGCTGCTCGCGTCGCCGAAGCGGCTCGTGCCCAATTGGCACCACGCCGCCTACGCCGCGTTCGCGCTTGCCGTGCTGCTGGCGTGGCTGATGTCGCCGTGGATGGAGCGGTCGCAGCCGCTCGTCGAGGACTACTTCAAAGTCGTCGTCTTCTACGGGCTGCTGGTCACGACGGTGCGGGACGAGGCGGCGTTGAAGAAGGTCGCCGTCGGCTTCCTGGTCGTGATGGGGCTGTACATCGGCCACTCGTTCCGCGAATTCCTCGGCGGCCGGCACGTCTACCGCATGGGCATCGTCCGGCTCATCGGCGTCGATTCGACCATGAGCGACCCCAACAGTTTCGGCGCGAGCGTCGTCTTCGCCCTGCCGTTCGCCGCCGCCTTGTGGCGGGCCGGGGTGGGCGGCCGGCGGGGCAAGGTGCTGCTCACCGGGTACACCGGGCTGTCGATGCTGTGCATCCTGCTCACCGGGTCGCGGTCGTCGCTCTTGGGCCTCGGCCTGTGGGCGCTCATCATGGTCCTCGGCAGTCGGCGGCGCTTCTTGTTCCTCGGGCTGATCGCGGTGGCGGCCCCACTGGCGTTCGTCGCGCTGCCCGAATCGTTGCAGACGCGGTTCGAGACGATCGTCAACCCGGACGCCGGGCCGGCCAACGCCAAGGAGTCCGGCGAGGGCCGCATTCAGGGCTTCCTCACCGGCCTCGACCTGTGGGCCGCCAACCCGCTGACCGGCGTCGGCCCCGGGGCCTGGCGGCCGGCGACGGGCAGTAACATCGAGTCGCACAACCTGCCCGGTCAACTCGTCGGCGAACTCGGCACGCTCGGGTTGCTCGCCTTCCTGGCGGTCCTGGCCGGGTTCGCCGTCAACGGCCTGCGGATGCGGGCGATCCGCCGGGACCACCCCGAATGGTCGAACCACCTGATTTTTCAAGTGTCGTCGGCGACCCTCGTCGGCGTCGTGCTGCTGCTGTTCATGGGCAACTTCGGGCACAACCTGTTCCGCTACAGTTGGCTCTGGTACGGCGGCTTCCTGCTGATCGCCCGGCACTGCGCCGAGGAGCGTCTGGCCGTGCTGGATGACGCCGAGGACGACGACGAGCCGCTGCCGTGGGCGGACGAGATCGACGCCGACGCGGCCGAAGCCGAGGACGCCGACGAACTGATCGCCGCGTGATTCCCGGCGGGAACTTGCACTTCGACGCCCCGCCCGCGACAATACGGTATTCGGGGAGTCCGGGACACGGGGGAGTCGGCCATGTTCGCACCACTGCTCGCGGTCGCCGTGCTGGCGTTGCCGGTGCCGCCGGCCGGCGATCGGCGTCCGGCCGCCATCGACGACGACGTGGTCCGGCAACTCGTGGACGGCCTGAGAGACCCGGACTTTGAAGTCCGGCAAAATCTGGCGGCGGCGCTGGCGAAGACGGGCGGGCGGGTGGTCGCCCCGTTGCGCGACGCGCTCAAGGACAAGCTCGCCGAACGCCGGTCGGGTGCGGCGTACACACTGGGGCTGCTCGGCGAGGTGGCCCGGCCGGCATTGTCCGAACTCCTGGACGCCCTGCACGACCCCGACACCGATGTCCGCCGGCAGGCGTCGTTCGCCATCGCCCGCGTCGTGCCCGCCGGCCGCGCTGTCGCCGCCGACGGCACCGTCCACCGCGTCGTTCCTCCCACCGGGGTGCCCCGCTGATGCGCTGCCGCCGTGCCCTGCTCGCCGTCACCTGGCTGTGCGCCGCCACTTCACTGTTGGCGGCGCGGACCCCGGCGGACGCGGCCCCGAAGAATTCGCTGACCGCCGAGGACGTGCGCAAAGTCGGCGAGCGGTTGCGCGCGCTGCAAACCCCGGCCGATGCGGGGTTACTTGAAACGCTTGCCAAGCTCGTGAAGGACAATCCCGGTCTCAAGCCGGAAGAGCTGGCGAGCAAACTCCTCCTGTTGCGGCCCGAGTTGGCCCGGCCGGAGAACGCCGCGAAACTGTCGAAGCTGCTCGACTCGCTGAACCCCAAGGCCGGCCCGCCGCCGACCGTACCCCCGACCGTACCCCCCACCGTACCCCCCACCGTACCCCCCACGTCGCCGCCGGCCGTCGAGGCAACGCCGCCCCCGATGCCGCCGGGCACCCCGCCCACGCTAACGCCGACACCGCCCCCGATGCCGACGCCCGGTGGGCCGGTCGAGACGACCCCGCCGCCCGCGCCGAACGTGACCCCGCAAGTGCCGCCCGCGGGCGCGAACACCGAGGGCAACCCGCCGCAACCGCCCGGCACGCCCCAAAATCCGCCGGCCGGAGTGCCGCCCCAACCGCCGGCGACCTCTGACCAGGAGGCGCAGTTCCGGGCGGCCGCGGGCTGGTGGGAAAAGAACGTCGGGCCGATCGACGACAGCCCGGCCATTAAGGACATGCTCGCCGAGTTCATCAAGGGGGCCGGCACGGGCGACGGCAAAAGCCCTCTGGCGTCGCTCTTGAAGGACTTGAAAGGGGACGGTTCGACCGGCTTCAAGGAGTGGGCGAAGGAGAATCTGCCCAAGGACTTCAAGTTCCCCGACATCGGCCTCGGCGGGCCGAAGGGCTTGCCGAAGTTGCCGAACCTGCCCACGGCTACGCCGGCCCGGCCGGCGCTCGACTTCGGCGACCTGGGCAATTCGTGGGCACCGGTCGCTCTTTTGGTTCTCGTCGCCGCGGGAGCGTTCGCGGTCTTCGTCGCCCGGCCGTGGTGGACCGGCCGCACGGCCGGGGCGACCCCGACGCCCGTCCCCGGCCTCGGCCCGTGGCCGCTCGACCCGCGGACTGTGACCAGCCGCGAGACCCTGGTGCGGGCCTTCGACTACCTGTCGGTGCTGACGCTGGGCGCGGAGGCCCGGCAGTACAACCACGTGACCATCGCCGGCGAACTCCGGCGGCGCGTCCCGGCGGCGGACGACGTGGCCGACGAGTTGGGCCGGCACTACGCCCTGGCCCGGTACACGCCGCCGGGCGACCCGATCCCCGAGGCGGACATTGCCGCCGCCCGCGCCGCCCTGTGCCGCCTCGCCGGAGTCCCCGCGTGACCCGCTTCCTTTTGATCGTCGCGGCCGTGGGCGCGTTCGCCGGCCCGGGGTCGGCCCAGGAGCCTGCCGGGGTACGCCTCAGCGGCGACGGGGTCGAGGTCTTCGCCGGCCTGTTGGACTTCCACGGTCTGACGCCGGTGACGGCCGACGAGTTCGCTCAGGCTCCCCCGGCCGAGCGCGTGATCCTTCACGTCGGCACGGAGAAGGTGGCGAACGCTCGACGCCAAAGCCTGACGCGGGAAACGCTGGCCGGGGGCGGGTCGGTCCTCTGGGCCGGCGACGCCGAACCCGACCTGGCCGGGGTGCTTCAAGACGGCACACGGCTGAGGGTTTCCGGCACGCAAGCGAGGGCGTCCGACCCCGCTCGGTGCCTCGGCGGCGACTTGCGCCGCCCGTTCCTCGTGCCCCGGCCTCTCGACCCGGCCGCGACGGCGTTACTGGTCGGCGGCGTGGCCCTGCCCGACCCCGCGGCACTCCTCCTGAGCGGGCTGCCGAACGTCGCCACCTTCTGGCCGAGCGTCCTGGCGAACGTCCCGACCGGCGGCAGGTACGTCTGGCGGGAGTTGGCCAGTCTCCCCCCCGGCACCGCAGTGAACGGCGAGCCGCCGGCCCGCCGGCCCCTCGTCGCGGTCACGTCGCGCGGGACCGGGGCGAAGACGCACCGCGCCCTGGTCGTCGCCAACTCGGACGTGTTCGCCAATCAACTCCTGGCCGCGGAGGGGGCGGACAACCTCGCGTTCGCCAACAACGTCGTCGTCTGGCTGTCCGACGGCGGCCGCCGCAAGTCGTGTTTGCTCATCCACAACGGCACGCCCGTGCCCCGGTTCGACGCCGTGACCTTTCAACAACTGCCGCCGATCCCGATCCCGGACTTCATGAACCCCGACACGCAGGCGAAGCTGGCCAACCTGGCCAACGAAACCCTCGGCAAGCTGGAGGCCAACAACACCTTCAACCGCTTCATCATCGGCGACCTCGAGGAAGACCCGGGCGGCCTGCGGAAGTTCCTCGTGAAGGCCGCGGTGGTCCTCGCCGCGTTCGCGGTCGTGCTGGTGGCGCGGCGGTTCCTGGAAGCCAAGCACGCGCCCGACCACACGCCGGTGCCGCGCGACCCGGCCCGCACCGGCCCGCCGGACACCGCCGCCCGGCAGCGCGAAGAACTCCTCCAACGGGGCGAGTACCGCGGCCTGGTGGCCGACTACCTGCGCGGCTGGTTCGCCGCGTGCGGGGCCGCGGCCGGGCCGGACGTGCCGGAAATCTCCGTCCGCCCGGGCACCCCGGACAAGCCCGTGCGGGCCGCCCTCCGTATCCTGTGGGGGGTCGCCTTCGACGCCCCGCCGGCGGCGACGGCCGCGCGGCACGCCGTGCCGTACGCCCGCTGGAAGCAGTTGGAACCGTTGATCCACGCCGCGCAGGCCGGCCACGAGGCCGGGGACTGGCGGTTCGCCGCGCCGAAGGAACCCGCATGACCGCGAAGACCGCCCCGCCCGTCGCCCTCCTGTCGGCCCCCCCCGCCGACGGCCCGACCGCCCAGGAGTCGGCGAAGGAACTCGCCCGCGAGGCCGGCGACATCGCCCGCCGCACGACCGAGCAGATCGCCCGCGTCGTCGTCGGGGCCGAGGCGGTCACGGAGCAACTCCTCACGGCCATGCTCGCCGGCGGCCACGTCCTGTTGGAGGGCGTCCCCGGGGTCGCCAAGACGACCCTGTCGAAGGTCTTCTCGAAGCTCCTCGGGTGCCAGTACCAGCGGGTCCAGTTCACCCCGGACCTGATGCCGTCGGACGTGACCGGCACGTCGGTGTTCGACCGGAACACCAACGATTTCGTCCTCCGGCAAGGCCCGATCTTCTGCCAGGTGCTGCTCGCCGACGAGATCAACCGCGCCCCCGCCAAGACGCAATCGGCCCTGCTCGAAGCGATGCAAGAGGGCCAGGTCACGGTGGACGGCCAGACGATTACGCTGCCCAAGCCGTTCCTGGTGCTGGCCACGCAGAACCCCATCGAGCAGGAGGGCGTCTACCGGCTGCCCGAGGCGCAACTCGACCGGTTCTTGTTGCGCGTCGAGATGGGCTACCCGGGGTTCGACCACGAGGTGCGGATGCTGCAACTGCACGGCGGCCCGCCGGCCGACCCCGGCCCGATGTTCACGCCCGAACTCATCCTCGCGCTGCAGGCCAAGCTGCCGTCGATCTTCGGCACGGACGCCCTGTACCGGTACATCGTCGAACTCGCCGAGGTCAGCCGCGCGCACCCGGACGTGTCGCTCGGGGCCAGCCCCCGCGCGTCGCTGGCCCTGCTGCGGTGCGCCCGCGCCCGAGCCGCTCTGAAAGGCCGGCACTACTTCACGCACGAGGACGTGCAAGCCGTCGCCTACGGGGTGCTCGGGCACCGCGTCATCCTCCGCCCCGAGGCCGAGATCGAAGGCCGCACGACGGCCGACGTGGTCCGCGAAATCCTCGCCAACGTCCGCGTCATTACGACGGTGTGAGCGCCCGGCGAGCCGCGGGAATCGCGGCTCCGCCGCAGGCGAACTCCCGGCGAGCGGTCCACGTGAGTGGACTGTTCCCCCTGCCATTGGGAGTGGCAACCGGCGGGAAGTTTCGGCGGCTCGCCGGTGGCCGTTACCCCGCGGCGGCTTTGGCCTTCAGGTCGCGGGCGGCGGTGTGCTCGGTAACCGAACTGGGGGCTATCAGGCGGGGTTTGAACTCGCCCGGGGCCAGCACGCACAGTTGCTCGTGGACGCGCTGCCGCAGTTCGGCGGCAAACGTGACCGTCTGGAGCAGTTCGTCGGCGGTCCAGCGGCCGTCGGGGTGCAGGATTTTCAGCAGGCCCGAGCCGACGCGCTCGACCGACACCTGGTCCCGCCGGGTCAGGCCCGGGTGCATCGGCACGGCCCGCACGGCGTCGGCGAACTGGTCGTCGCGCAGCCGGGAGAGGACTTCGCCGAAGTAGTCGGTGACGAACCCGACGCCGGACGCGATCGACGCCGGGGTGACCTTCGGCACCTCCCAGCCGGGGATGTACCCGTGCATCCGGTCGTGGAACGCGGCGTCGATGATCGCCTCCGGCAGTGGCTCCAAAAGGTGCCGGTAGCGCGGGTGCGGGCGGGTGCCCACGACATCCAGATTGCCGGAGAAGACGAGGCTGGCGTCGGCGGAAAAGCTCAACGCGCCGCGGCTGAACTGGCCGCTCTCCATGAAGTCCTTGAGCGTCGAGACGGTCTCGTCGCCGTCGCCGAAAGTGGTGTGCGCGATCTCGTCGAAGACGACGACCTTGCGCGTGCCCAGGATGCCGACCCGCTTGGTGTTCAGGTTGACGAACAGGTTCGCGGGGGTCGTCTTGCCGCCGGACACGGTGAAGACGCGCGGCGACAGGTTGCGCAGCAGGTACGTTTTGCCGGTCTGCCGCGGCCCGAGTTCGATCAGGTTCACGTTCCGCTCGACGAGCGGCAGCATCCGCGCGAACAGGAGCATCCGCGAACGGCGGTCCGGGAACGCGGCCGCGGCGTACCCCGCCGATTGCAGCATCACGCCGGCCCACTCGTCGGTGGTGAACTGCTGGCGCATTTCCTTGTACGCGGCCACGTCGGGCGGGCCGACCTGGAACGGAGTGAACTCGACGAGTTCGTTAGAACCGCCCCGGTCTTCATCATGGCCGTACACGATGCGGGCCGTGCCCCACAGGCCGCCCAGGAGTAGGCCTGGGCACTGCTCGGTGATCGTCCCCGGCACGCGGACGTTCGAGTCCCCGAGGGCCGGCACGTTCGCCCACCGCTGGCCGCTGCGCAAATCGACCTTCACCTCGACGTTGTCGATGAGCGTGACTTCGCCGGCCGCGAGCAGCTTTTCCTTGAGCAGTTCGCGGTGCTCCTGGTCGGGCAGCAGCGTTTTGATGGTGCCCTGGATTTTGGCCAGGTCGGCCTGCCAGGTGTCCGGCTTGACGTACTTGGCGATCAGGTACTCGGTCACGTAGCGGGGCAACCGCTGGAATACGGCTGAGCCGGCCAGCGACTTGACGACGACGTGCTCGCCGAGGACCGCGAGGGCCTTACGGTCGAGTTCGGTCAGCGGGTGTTCGTCGAAAACGCTCAAGGCAGTCACCTTCCGAAAACGTCGTCGAGCAAAGAATTGTCCCGCAACCCCACGGCCGTGCCAACCGACTTGGCGGCGAGTTGGTGCGCCCCGGCGGGAGCGAACTCGTAGCCACTCAACAGGTCGTCGAGGAGGTCGTTCGACCGCAGATCAGTCGGCCGGACCGGTAGCAGTCGGGCGGTCGGGGGCGGTGTCGCAGTCTCTAACGTAGGGGCCAACCGGGTTAAACGCTCGATCACCCCGTCCGTCGTCTGCTGTCCGCTCGCCGCTGCGTCGGCAACAACTTGTTCGCAGAGACGGAGCAAATCTCTGTCGCGTGGGGACAAGTTTGTAGCGTACTGCAACGCTGCGGTGTGGTCGAGCGGGGCCGCGGCGAGTTGCTCGACCGCCACCTCAATGTACCGGGCGAATACCCGGTCTTGTTCAAAGAATCTCGCCAAGCCCTGCCGGACCGCCTCACACTCGGCAGGAGTGAGCCGTCCGTCCGCCCGGGCTACGCCGAAAAGAACCGTCGCGATGGCCTCAATGGGCCGCGGCAACCGCGCCGGCGGCTTGGGCGACTCGAACGGGGGCGGCACCGGCCACAGTTGGCGCGCCGGTTCCGCGTTGGGCGACTCAAGGTGGCGCACCACGACAGACGTGACCAGCAACGCCGACGGCCTGGGCGATTCAACCTGAGGCGATACCGGCCACAGTTCGTGCGCCGCTTCCGCTTCGGTTTCCGCGTCGAGCAAGTCAAGGGAGCACACCGCGACCGACTGGACCGGAGCTACCGGCGGCGAGACGCTTGCCAGTGATAGCGAAACAGCTTCCTCCGACGGATTGATCGGACGCAGGGCCGGGGCGTGAATGAGGTCGTAAGCCCACGGCTGATTCGGGGCCACCCGGCGGTGCCGGAGGAAGGCCCGGAAGCGAACTCGACCGGCCGACGCCAGATAGGGTTCGAGGTCCCGGAGCGCCTGACGGAGCCTCGTGGCGGTCGCCTTGTTGCGGGCGATTGTTGCGTCCCGTTCCTCAGTCAGTCGTGAGATTTCAGCCTCCGCCCGACGCGCGAAGGGGATGGCCCCGCCGTCAAACCCTTCACGCAAGAGTCGGAGTTCGGAGCGGACCGCGTCGTTCACGTCGTTTGCACGGCTCGGGCCGATGCCGCCCACTTGGATCGTCGGCTTGGTGAGCCGGCTTGCCGCGTCGTGGAGAGTGCGATACCCAGCTTCGATCAATCGTCGGACTGTGACATCCCCCACTCCGGGGTGTGACTTGAGGCAATAGACGGACACGCTCCGGAGACAATCGCCGAACGCGTCGGCTCGGATGGCGTCCGCGGGCACCGTCGCAGGTTGTATCTGGGCGACGCGGAGTTCTGCGCGGAAGCGGTCGTCTTGGCGGCGAATCGTGGCGGCACGTTGGTAAGCGTCAGTCGCCTGGTACGCCCAGAATAGCGGCACGTAGTGATACGCGGTGGCGAAGAGTGCTGCGAGTAAAACGGCGAGGCAACCGATGACGTAGGCTGAGGTTGGCATGAGGCGTAGCACCGCTTGGAAAGACCGATGCCAGTGTAATAGCACATCATTCGGAGGTGAGCGCTAACGCGAGAAGCTTTTCGCCTCGGCCGTTCAGTTTGGCACCGCATCACTCGGCTGCTACTCAGTGCGTTGACGGCGATGTGTTTGCCGGTGGGCTATTTTCGGCCCTCTAATCTGATCTCGCTGGTACGCTGCTCGACCTGTCCTAACACGTGATTTGACGGACTTTTTTATCGCGACAGCTCGCACGCGCTCCGGTCGTTGACGCTCGTGGCGGGGAGGAGTCTACCAACGCAAGCGGGCGAGGCTTTCGCCTCGCCCGTTCGGGTTTCGCACGGCACTAACTCGGCTGCGGCGGTTCAATCACGTCGGCGAAGCCTTCCAGCCTCACCGCCCGGGTGGGTTGCCGCAACTTGAGAATCCCGCGGGCTTCGATTTGACGAATCCGTTCGCGGGTAATGCCGTACTGCTTGGCGACTTCGTCGAGCGTCCGTGGGGTGCCGTCGCGCAACCCGAAGCGAAGTTCGATGACTTCGCGTTCGCGGGGGGCCAGGCTCCGCAGCACTTCGTTGATCCGTTCCCGGAGCAACCTCGCGTCGACGTTCTCGCCGGGGTTCGGCACGTGGCCGTCCGAGAGGAAGTCCTCGATCGCGCGCTCCCCGTCGCCGCCGATCGGTTCGTGCAGGCTGATCGGT
>JAYTSV010000006.1:0-90872 GCA_043745465.1 Fimbriiglobus sp. | reverse complement strand
AGGGTGAGGTTCGGTTGCGCCTCGACGTACTGCTTGATCGTCTGCTGGTAAATCTTCTTGTCGCACTGCGCCCGCGGCGAGTGCATCGCCGGGCCTTTCGAGGCGTTCAAGAGCTTGAACATGATGCCCGACTCGTCGGTGGCGCGGCCCATGACCCCGCCGAGGGCGTCGATCTCGCGGACGATTTGGCCCTTGGCGACGCCGCCGATCGCGGGATTGCAACTCATCTGCCCGACGGCGTCGGCGTTCATGGTCAGGAGGCAGGTCTTGGCCCCGAGGCGGGCGGCGGCGAGGGCGGCTTCGGTCCCGGCGTGGCCGGCCCCGACCACGACGACATCGAATTCAAACGTCAGCGGCTTCACGGTCACCTCGCGGAAGAGTTCTCGCTATTGTAACCGGCACACGGGTCCGGGGAATGACAGCCCGCCGCCGCGGCGAGTTCGCGGCCCGCCCAGCCCCTCACCGTCCGGGAGATTTCGCCGATGGACCGTCTCGCGCAAGTGGCCGCCGGGTTCGCCACGATCGACGCCGAAGCCGCACTCAAAGCCAAGGCGACCGAGAACCTCACGGCCTGGCTGACCGACGCCGAGTTCACCGCCTACCGCCCGCAACTCGAAGCCCTCATCGACGCGGCCAAGTGGTCATTGCTCCTCGATAGTTACTACCAGGTCATGCCCTTCGGCACCGGCGGCCGCCGCGGCTCGGTCGGCGTCGGCCCGAACCGCATGAACCTGTGGACCTTGGGCGCGAGCGTGCAGGGCCACTGCGATTACTTGAAGCAACGCTTCCCCGGCGAACCGAAGTTGCAGGTGGCGATGGCCTACGACGTGCGCGTCTTCAAGGACCAGCGCAAGCTCTACGACTCGTCGAAGCCAAACCCGGTGGTGGGCCTGACGAGCCGCAACTTCTGCGAGTACGCCGCCGGGGTCTACGCCGCCAACGGCATCCACGCCCACCTCTTGCCCGAGGGGATCAAACGCTACCTCTCGACGCCCGAGCTATCGTTCACGATCCGCCACCTGAAGGCCCACGGCGGGCTGAACATGACGGCCAGCCACAACCCGCCGGACGACAACGGCAGCAAGTTTTACGACGAGCGCGGGGCGCAGCCGGTGCCGCCGGAGGACCAGATGATGAGCGACCTCGTCGATCAGGTCGCGCAGATCAAGTCGCTGCCGTGGGGCGAGGCGTTGAAGACCGGCAAGGTCCACGCCCTCGATGCGTCGGTCCACGACGCCTACATCGACCTGTGCCGCAAGCAAAGTTTGTTGTCGCCGCCCAACGCCGACGAGATTCGCGTGGTCTACACGCCGCTGCAAGGCGTCGGCAACTTCTGCGCCGGCGAAGTGCTCGAGAAGCAAGGCTTCCGGCCGATCCTCGTTCCGGAGCAGAACGAGCCGGACGGCTCGTTCTCCCACGTCACGAAAGCCCCCAACCCCGAGGTGCCGGAAAGCCTCGACCGCGCCGAAGTCGTCGCCCGCGCGAAGCAGGCCGACCTCGTCATCGCCACCGACCCCGACGCCGACCGCATCGGCGGTCTCGCCTGTACGACGGCCGACGGCAAGGGCGATTACCGCTTCCTCACCGGCCAGGAACTCGCCGCGCTCCTCACGCACTTCAAGCTGTCGCGGCTCGCCACGGCCGGCGACTTGCCGGCGTCGCCGATCGTGCTGACCACCGAAGTCACGACCGGCCAGATCACCCGCATCGCCCGGCACTTCAACGCCCAGGTTATCAACGACCTGCTCGTCGGCTTCAAGTTCCACGCCGACGTGCTGAAGCACCTCGAAACGACCGGCCACTACGGCGACATCCAGGGCACCACCGCCGACTTCGTCATCGCCACCGAGGAGAGCCACGGCGTGCTGTGTACGGAGCACCTGCGCGACAAGGACTCGGCGTGCGCCGCGCTCCTGATGGCCGAGATGGCACTGCACCAGAAGCGGCAAGGCCGGACGATCCCCGAGTACCTCGACGACCTCGCCCGGCAGTTCGGCCACTTCCACAACGACCTCGTCAACATCATCTTGCCCGGCGTCGAGGGCAAGCGCGACATGGCCAAAATGCTCGACGACTTGCGGCAGAACCCGCCCAAAGTCATCGGCCGCCTACCGGTGACCGGCTTCGAGGACTTGCAGGACGAGGGCGGCAAACTCGGCGCGTACAAGGGCGGCACGGACAAGGCGGCCCGCAACTTCCTGATTTTCCGCCTGACCGGCCCCGACGGCATCCTTGCGAAGGTCTGTCTGCGGCCGAGCGGCACCGAGCCGAAGGCGAAGGCGTACCTCGAAGTCAGTTGCCCGCCGATGACCCCCGGCACCCCCGAAGCCGACTGGCAGGCGACCCGCGCCCGCGTCAACGCCCTGTGCGCGACGATCAAAGCCGACTTCGCAAGTCTTGTTAGTCCGAAGCGCTAGCGAGGGTCGAACGGTCGTGGTCGTTGCTCAGGCCGACGACAGTAGTGTCCACGGACCCCAAACACTACCATCGACCAATCGACCCTCGCTAGCGCGTCGGGCTAACAAGAATGACAGAACCGCTCTTATTACCGACCTACACCTGCCTAGTGGCATTGCGTACACTCCAACACCCGAACCCCCTGGAGTGTCCCGCATGTCCACCACCAATGCCACCGCAATTACCGCCGCTTTGGCGATGCCCTTCGAGCCGAGCGCCGTGAAGTTCAAGCCGCAGGCCGTAAAGGGCAACCGGGCGATGGCGGTCGCCTACGTCGATTGCCGCATGGTTCAGGACCGGCTCGACGAAGTGCTGGGCGTCGAGAACTGGCAGGACGAGTACACCCTGCTGCCCGACGGCTCGGTCGTGTGCAAGCTGCAACTCAAGATCGGCGACCACTGGATCTCGAAAATGGACGTGGGCAGCCCGAGCGAGCAGCCCGACGGCGGCGACCGACTCAAGGCCGCGTTTTCCGATTCGTTGAAGCGGGCCGCGGTCAAGTACGGCATCGCCCGCTACCTGTACCGGCTGCCGATGCAGTGGGCCGACTTCGACCCGGTCAAGCGGCAGTTCACCACCCCTCCGACCCTACCCGCTTTCGCCCGGCCCACCCCACCACCGCACCCGCTTGCCGTAATTCTGCCCGCGCGGGTCGCCAGGGTCGAAAAGGCGGGGTTGCCGGCGACCGGCGACGAGTTACACCGCCGTCTCCGCGACAAGGACACCAAGTTGGCGTCGGAGAATCTCTGCACCGCCGGGGCACTTCTCGCCCACGTCTCGCAGGCGGGCGTGAAGGCCGGGTACGGCGAAGACATCTCGCGGTGGAGCGGCCCGGCCATCCCCTTCGCCGTCGATGTCGTCAAGCACTTCGAGACCCGGTTACGCGATCACGCAACCGCCGCGTAAGAATGCGCGCGCAAGTAGTCCAAACCGCTCCGTCCCTGGGGTAACGGCGACAGTCCGCGAGGGCCACGTCCCAGGGTGTTCCGATGGTACGGGTCACATCGATCGTGCTGATGTCTATCTGGTGGGGCTTGCCCACTCAGGCCGGCTGGCTGACCGTCAAGAACGACACCAAGCAGACGATCGTCGTCGAAAGCGTCACCGACGGCATGGTCGTCAAGCGGACCAAGTCGGTGCGGTTGCTGCCTGGTGAAACCTACCGCGAATACCGCCTCGTCCCCGGGGAGCGAAAGGTCCAACTCTTCGACGGCTCGCAAGCCGGCAAGCCGCTCGGCAAGGCTCTGGGCCAGGGTACGATGGCCTGGAAGTTGGCCGACCAGACTCTGCACATCGAGTCGAAAACGACGGACGCGAAGACCGAGTGGACGCTGGCCGAACCGACGGCCCAGGCCGACGCCGTCGTCCGCCGGCCCTGAAATCCCGGCGTCCGGCCGGTTGCGGGTCGCACGCGGTGCGGGTAGAGTGTCCCTTCCGCCGGCCACCCTCCCCACCGACGCCCCCTATGCCCCCCGCCACTCGTTATCGTTACGTCATCTTGGCACTCCTCTGCGCGCTGGCCATGATTACTTACATGGACCGGGCGGCCAACGGCAGCGCCAAGAACCTGATCATGCAGGACTTGAACGCCAACGGGTCCAACTACACGGCCGACGATTTCTTTTACGTGCTGATGGCCTTTCAACTCGCTTACGCCCTCTTTGAAGTGCCGTCCGGGTTCCTCGGCGACACTTACGGGCCGCGCTCGACGCTGCTCCGCGTCGTCCTCTGGTGGACCCTGTTCGTCGCCCTCACCGCCTTCACCGGGCTAACCTTGCCCGGCGGTTTTTACGTCGGCTTCGGAGTGCTGGTCGGCTTGCAATTCCTCTTCGGCATGGGCGAGGCCGGGGCGTTCCCGAACATCTCGAAAGCCCTGTACAACTGGTTCCCGGCGTCGCAACGGGGCACGGCCAAGTCGATCATCTGGATGTCCGCGCGGTTCATGGGCGGGCTAACGCCCGTACTCTGGGTATTGCTCGTGGACCTCGGCGGGGCGACCTGGCGCGAGGCGTTGGGCCTGTTCGCGGCGGCGGCGGCGGTCTGGTGCGTCGTGTTCGCCCTCGTCTTCCGCAACACCCCGGCCGAGTCGCGCCGCGTCAACGACGCCGAGTTGGCGGCCATCTACGCCGGACGGGTGGAGGCGCAACGGAAAATCGTCGTGCCGTGGGGCAAGCTGATCCGGTCTCGCAACCTTTGGGCCTTGTGCGGCATGTACGTCGTCACCAACTTCTGTTGGTACTTCCTCATGTATGACCTGCCGACTCGTATGAAGGCCGAGTTCGGCCACCTCAACACGACGGACCTGGGCAAGATTCAACTCGCGCTCTTGAGCGGCGCGCCGCTGCTCGTCGGCATGTTCGGCTGCCTGGCCGGCGGCTTCTTCTCGGACTGGTTCATCCGCAAGACGGGCAACCGAAAGTGGGGCCGGCGACTGCCGGGCATGGTCGGCTACGGCATGGCCGGCGTCTGCTACACGGCCGCGACCCTGGCCCGCGTTTACGACGAGAGCAACGTCTGGTTGTTCGCCGGGCTGCTGATCGCGATGGGCTTTTTCAACGACCTCATCATGGCCCCGGCGTGGGCCGTCGCCCAGGACGTGGGCCGGGAGTACGCCGCGACCGTGTCCGGGGCGATGAACATGTTCGGCAACCTCGTCGGGGCCGTGACCGGCATCTTCTTCACCGGCACCATCCAGAAGCACTTCCCCGGCACCGACGCGATCGTCGTCCTGTTCACGACCTACACGGTCGTCTACTTCGTCGGCGTCGGCTTGTGGATGCTGATCGACGCGACCAAGCCCATCGCTCCGGCCGAACCTCACGCCGGCGAAAGTACGACCCTGTGAGCGCGGTCCGGCACCGGTTCCTCGACCGCAATTGCTTCTTCGTGGTACTCGCACAGTTCCACGACGCCGGCCCGGATCGTGACGTAGTGGCACGGCCGCTCCGTCCAGCACCCGCTGTTGACGTAGGTGACGCCGTCGGCCGCCGCGACGACCGGGTGGTGAGTGTGGCCACAACAGACGATATCGCAGCCGCGCTTGCGGGCGTACTGGACCGACAGGTGCTGGACCTTTTCGACGCACCGCAGAAAGATTTTGCTCTTCGACTTGGCCTGCCGCGCGACCGTGTGCGACTTGTCGAGCCACTGCAAGAAGCGGTACACCGCGTCGGCCAACTTCGACGTGATCGGGTGGCGCTCGATGAACTGGTCGAAGCGGTGGCCGTGCAGGAGGAGCACCCGTTTGCCGCCGGAATCGAGGACGATTTCGTCCACCACCTCGACGCCCAACAGGTGCGAGACGATCTCGGCCGGGCCGTCGTGGTTGCCGTTGATCCAGGTAATTTCGACCGCGTCCGAAAGCTTCCGCAGCAGCGACAGTACCTTCCAGTGGTGCTTTTTGAGCCGGCGAAAGTCGATCGAGTCGAACACGTCGCCGTTGAGCAACAGACGGCGGGTAGGGAGTCGGCCGTCGCGGACCGCTTCGAGGAACTGCACGAGCGCCTTGGCCCGGCAATTCTCACTGCCGAGGTGCAAGTCCGAAAGGACGACCGCATCGAACATTGGCGTGCCCCCCGACGTATCGTGACACTATTATCTTGTACGAGTAGCCGTGTGCTTTCCGCGTCGAACGTGTGAAGAGTCGGGACGATCCTCACGGAGGCGAACGGATGCCGCGAGTGAACGGGGTTGTGGCGTGAAAATCGCGTTCATCACGGCCGGCGCGGCGGGCATGTTCTGCGGCAGTTGCATGCGCGACAACACCCTCGTGACCGCGCTGCTCGAACTCGGCCACGACGCGCTGCTTGTCCCGACCTACACGCCCATCCGCACCGACGAAATCGACGTGAGCCAGGGCCGCATCTTCTACGGCGGCATCAATGTCTACCTCCAAGACAAGTCCTGGCTGTTCCGCAAAACCCCGCGGTTCGTCGATTGGCTGCTCAACCGCCGCGCGCTGCTCACGTGGGCCTCGCGGCAAGCCGTCACCACCGACTACGGCGACTTCGCCGACCTGACCCTGTCGATGCTCCGCGGCACCGACGGCCGGCAGGCGAAAGAGTTAGCGAAACTCGTCGATTGGCTGGCCGCCGACGTGAAGCCGGACGTGGTCGTCTTGACCAACGCCTTGCTCTCTGGGTTGGTGCCGTCGCTGGCCATCAACTTGAAGGTGCCGATCTTCATCACCCTGCAAGGCGACGATATTTTCTTGAACGCCCTCCCGGCACACGCCCGCACGCAATGCGTGCAACAGATTCGCGCGAACGACCGGCATGTCGCCGGTTACATCAGTACGAGTTCTCGGTACGCCGACGCGATGGCCCCGTACTTCGGCATCGACCGGGCGAAGATCGACACCGTCCCCCCCGGCATTCAACTGCGCGGCCACGGCGGACAGGCGGAACCCCGGACCGGCCCCGGTGTCGTCGGCTATTTCGCCAGAATCTGCCCCGAAAAAGGCTTTCACAACCTGATCGACGCCTTCGTCCGCCTCCGCCAAGACCCGGACATGCCGGGGGTGACCCTCAAAGCGTCCGGCTGGCTCGGCGAGCAGTACCGCAAGTTCTACGACGAGCAAGTAATGAAACTTCAACGGGCCGGTCTTCTGCAAGACTTTCACTACTCCGATTCACCAGATCACGCTTCGAAAGTCCGGTTCCTGCAATCCGTTGACGTGTTGACGGTGCCGACGGACTATCACGAGCCGAAAGGTTTGTACGTTCTCGAAGCGTGGGCCAACGGGGTGCCGGTGGTGCAGCCGGCGCACGGCTCGTTCCCCGAACTCCTCGACCGCGTGCCCGGCGGGCTGCTCGCCCACCCCGGCGACGCGACCGACCTGGCGGACAAGTTGAAGCTGCTCCTCGCCGACGCCGAGTTGCGGGCCAAGCTCGGCCGGCAGGGCCGGGAGGGGGTCGCGGAACACTTCACCGCGCACCGCATGGCCGAGGGCACAATCCGCGTGCTCGAAAAAGCCCTCGCCCGCCCCGCAACCGTATCTTGACGGTGTCGCAAGATTCGCAGGGAGTCGTCGCCGTGAGTGAACCGTTCCGCGTGACCCGCCGCGTCGAATTCGGCGACACCGACATGGCCGGGATCGTCCACTTCAGCAACTTCTTCCGGTACATGGAGTCGGCCGAAACGGCCTTCTTGCGCGCCCGCGGGCTGTCGGTCGCCTGGTGCGACGGCGGCGTCCGCTACGGCTTCCCGCGTGTCTCGGTCGCCTGTGACTTCGCCCGCCCGGCCCGGTTCGAGGACGTGTTAACGGTCGAAGTTCACCTCGAAAAGGTCGGCCGCACGTCGGTCGCGTACCGCTTCGAGTTCAGCCGCGACGGCGCGGCCGTCGCCACCGGCCGGGCGACGGCCGTCTACTGCCGCGAGGGGCCGGACCACTCCATGCACTCGGTCGAAATCCCGGCCGACCTGCGGGCGAAACTCGAAGGGGACGGGGCGACGCCATGAGCTTGACGGTCCGCGATTTGAGCAAGAGTTACCCGACCCGCGGCGGCGACATGCCGGTCCTCCGCGGCGTCAACCTGACCCTCGCGGCCGGGGAGTCGGTGGCCATTATGGGGCCGTCCGGGTCGGGGAAGAGCACGCTCCTGCACGTCCTCGGCACTCTCGACCGCCCGACGACGGGCCGCGTCGAACTCGACGGCACCGACCCGTTCGCACTGCCCGAAGCCGGCCTCGCCGGGTTCCGCAACGCGAGCATCGGCTTCGTCTTCCAGGATCACCACCTGCTGCCGCAGTGTACGGTCCTGGAGAACGTGCTGATCCCCACGCTCGTGGGCAAGCCGGCCGACGACGCGACCCGCGACCGCGCGCGGCACCTCCTCGACCGCGTCGGTTTGACCGGCCGTCTCGACCACCGGCCGGCCGAACTCTCCGGCGGCGAACGGCAGCGTGCCGCGGTCGCGCGGGCGTTGATCCGTCAGCCGAAGTTGCTGTTGGCCGACGAGCCGACGGGCAACCTCGACCGCCGCAACGCCCAACTCGTCGGCGAGTTACTGTTGGAGTTGCACCGCGAACACCAGACGATCCTCGTCGTCGTGACGCACAGTCTCGACCTGGCGAAAATGTTCTCCAAACGGCTCGACATGGACGACGGCAAACTCGACGCCGCGCCGGCCCCCTGACCTCGCTCCGACTGGACGGTCCCCGTGCTCACCCGTCGCACTCTGCCGCTGCGCAACGTCCGCTTTTACGCCCGCACTCAGTTCCCCGTAATGCTCGGTGTGGTGCTGGCGACGGCCGTCCTGACCGGGTCGCTGGTCATCGGCGACTCCCTCCGCGGCAGCCTGCGCGAGCGCGCGCTCCGGCGGCTCGCCGGCGTCGAAGCGACCTACGCTGGCACGCAGTTTGTCTCGCAAAGTATCGCCGCGAAGCTGCCGGGCAAGGTCGTCCCGGCGCTGCTACTCGACGGCAGTGTCAACGCAGTGTCACCCGGTGGCGACCCACTGTCACTGACGCGGGTTCGCGTCGTCGGTGTCGATTCGGCCGGAGCTGCGTTCTTCGACCTGGGTGACGCCTTCGGTACGGCGGACAAGCCGCGAGCGGTCGTCTCGACGCGACTCGCGGCCGCCCTGCAACTCGTCGTCGGGTCGAAGCTCGAAGTCGGCGTCGAGCGGATGTCGAACGTGCCGCGGTCGTCGCTCCTCGGGGCGAAGAGCCTCGACAAGGTCGCGGCGCGGGTGGCCCTCGAAGTCGGCCGCGTGCTGCCGGCCGATCACCCGGCGAACGACTTCGACCTGTCGCCGAACCCCCGCGCCCCGGTCAACCTGTTCGTGCCGTTGGAGTACCTGCAAGTCCGCGTCGAAAAGCCGGGCCGCGTCAACGCTTTGCTCGGGACCGGGGCCGAAGTGGGCGCGTTGAATGCCGCGTTGGCGAAAGAATTGACGCCGGCCGATTGGGCACTGCGCCTGCAAACGGCCACGAAACCGGGGACGTACCTGAGCGTCGAGAGCGAGCAACTCGTTCTCAATCCGGCGACGGCACGATCCGTGCAATCGGCGGCGGAGTCGCTCGGGGCGCGGTGCGAGCCGACGCTCAGTTACCTCGCCAACACGATTGCGCTGGGCGACGCGCCGATTCTCGGGCGGGACGTGGGCACCGGGCGGAAGTTCTTGCCGTACTCCGTCGTCGCCGCGTTGAATCCGGCTGCGGCCGCACCCCTCGGGCCGTTCCTGCCGCCCGGCGTCGCGGCCCTGACCGGCGATGAAATCGTGCTGCTCGACTGGCCCGAGTCGCCGTTACGGGGGCTGCCGGTCGGGGCGACGATTACGGTCGCGTACTTCAAGCCCGAGATGGAAGCGAACGCCGAGGAGACCTTTGCCCAGTTCACACTGAAAGGGTACGTGCCGCTGGCCGGCACGGCGGACGACCCGAGCCTGACGCCGCCGTTCCCCGGCATCACGGACAAGCTCTCCATCGGCGAGTGGGAGTCGCCGTTCGAAATGGAGTCGAAGCGCATCCAGCGGCGCGACGAGGATTACTGGAACCGCCACAAAACCACGCCGAAAGCGTACATTTCGACGGCCGCGGGCGAGAAACTGTTCGGCAGCCGCTTCGGCACCGTCACGAGCCTGCGAATCGCCCCGCCCGCCGGCCAAACCCCGGCGGCGTTCGAGCCGGCGTTGCGCGCGAAATTGCTGACGACGCTCGACCCCGCGGCGGCCGGCCTGGTCTTCCAGCCGACGCGCGAACGCCTGCTCACGACGAGTAAACGAGGCACCGATTACAGCGTACTCTTCCTATTGTTTAGCGGCCTGCTGATCGGCTCGACACTACTGCTCGTTGGGTTGCTGTTCCGCCTGTCGGTCGAGCGACGGGCGAAGGAAGTCGGCCTGCTACTCGCCACCGGCTATACCCCCCGCGAGGTGCGTGGCATCGTCGCCGCGGAGGGGATGCTCGTCGCGTTCGTGGGGGTGATGTTCGGGTTGCTGGTGAGCGTCGGCTACGCGGACCGGATGTTGCAAGTGCTCATCGGCTTGTGGCCCGACCCCGAGGTCGGCAGTTACCTGCGGCTGCACGTCTCGATCTGGACGCCACTGATCGGCTTCGGGCTGACGATGCTGACGGCCTGGTTGACGATCCGCTTGAGCCTGCGCGGCCTGACGCACGTCCCGCCGCCGGCCCTGCTGCGCGGAGTGTCGAGCGTCGGTGACAGTGGGCTGACACCGGCGACGCCGTCGCGGCGGCCGCGGGTCGTGCTGGCCTTACTGCTAGTCACCGGAGCGCTCTCGCTGGCGGTCGGGCCGACGCGGGCCAACCCGGACGAGCGGGCCGGGGCGTTCTTCACCGGGGGGCTTCTGCTGCTCGCGGGCGGCCTGTACGCCCTGCGATTGTTCCTGCGGCGGGCGGCCGGTTTCGGCGCGGGCGGCCTGTGGTCGTTGGGCGTGCGCAACGCCGCCCGAAATGCTGCACGGACGCTGCTGACGGCGGCCCTCGTGGCGGGGTCGATGTTCCTGGTCGTGTCGGTCGAGAGCTTCCGCCGCAAGCCGGACGACGAGTTCGCCAAGCCCACCGGCGGCAGCGGTGGCCTGCCCCTTTTGGCCGAAGCCGACGTGCCGATCTTCCAGCCGTTCGACCGCGGGGCCGGCCGCGACGACCTGCTCGAAGCCCTCGGCGTCGCCTACCAGCGCGAAGAAGCGCGACGGTCCGGCGGGCCGGGGCGGACCGAACTGCTCGCCCGCGCCACTGCCGATCTCGACGGCCTGGTGGCGTACCCGTTCCGGCTGCGCGGCGGGGACGACGCGAGTTGCCTGAACCTGTCGCAGGCCGGGCAACCGCGGATTCTGGGCGTACCGGACGCGATCGTCGACCGCGGCGGCTTCCGCTTCACGCAGACCCGCGCGGCGACCCCGGAGGAGCGGGCCAACCCGTGGCTGCTGTTGCGCAAGCCGCTCGACGCCCTGGCCGACGGACGTGTGCCGGTGCCGGTGGTCGCGGAGCAGAACACCGTCTTCTTCATGCTCAAGACGACACTCGGCGGGATCGTCGAAGTCCCGGACGAGTCGGGCCGGCTGGTGCCCGTGAAGATCGTCGGGATGCTGCAAGACTCGGTCTTCCAGAGTGACCTCGTCATGGCCGACGCACCGTTCCGCACGCTCTTCCCGCGGCAGGAAGGCTACCGCGTGTTCCTGCTCGACGCCCCGCCGGCTCGGCGCGACGCCGTCGCCCGGTTGCTCCAACTGGGTCTGCGGTCGCACGGCCTGAGCGTCGAGCGCAGTGCCGACCGAGTGGCGACCTACCAGGCCGTCGTCGGCGCGTACCTGACGACTTTTCAACTCCTCGGAGCGTTCGGCCTGTTGCTGGCGGTGCTGGGCTTGAGCGTCGTCGTCTTGCGGAACGTCACCGAGCGGTCGGGTGAGTTGGCACTCCTCCGCGCTGTGGGCTACCGCTTCCGCGATCTGGCGACAATGGTCCTCGCCGAGACGCTGTTCGTGCTGGCCGCGGGGCTAGCCATCGGCGTCTCGGCGGCGTTGGCGTCGGTGCTGCCGAACCTGGCCCTGGGCGGCTCGATCCCGTGGCCGCGACTCGCCGGACTGCTGGCGGTCACCGGATTGACGGGGCTGGTGGTGGCGCTGGTGGTGACGTTCGCCGTGGCGAGGCTGCCGATCATCCCGGCGCTGCGGCGGGAGTGATCGAAGCTCCGCCGCAGGCGAATCTTGGCGAGCGGTCCACGTGAGTGGACTGTTCCAGCCTGGTATGCGAGTGACTTCCCACCGCGAGCGCTAAAAAACTCCACCCCGGCTCCCGCTTCCCGTTCCAGGTTGGAACAGCCCACTCACGTGGGCCGCTCGCCGGGAATTCGCCTGCGGCGGAGCCTTCACTTGTCTTTCTTCTTCTCGGCGTCGAGGGCGGTCACGAACTTGAGGGTCTTGCCGCGCAGGACGAGCCGTGCGTGCAGGGCGTCGCCGCCGGTCACGCGGAGGCTGAAGTTGTCCGCCCCCGCGCCGGGGTCGGTGCCGAGATCGACCCCGAAGGCGTCCTTATAAAGCGTTCGCACGGTTTCGGCGGGCAGTTCTTTTTCGAGCGCCGCCAGCAGTGCGGCCAGTGTGATGTCGTTGGTGTAGACGGGAACCCCCTTCGACGGGGCGGCCGTCGCTATCGCCTCGAGTGCTTTGCCCGTGCCTTCGAGGGCGAACAGGAAGCGGCCGTCGCTGGTCCCGAGGCGGACGGTATGCGTGCCCAGAAGCGCTAGCATTTCAGGACTCTTGACCGTCACGTCGTGCAGCTTGACCCCTTCGACTGTCTTGGTGTCGAAGGCGAACTTGACGGCGTCGGCGGGGGCGAAGCCGGCGACGAACTTCGCCAACTTCTCGACCTCGGTGCCCTTGACCGTGGCCAGCGCACCGAAGGCTTCGACCGTACTGGGCTTCGGGCCGGCCGTGACCGCGAGACGGAGGTCGAGTTCGCCGGACTGCAGCGTCGGCTTGAGGGCGTCGGTCATCAGTTGCAGCGGGATTTGCTGGTCCTTCTGCGCACCCTTCACCGCTTCGGCGAGGAGGGCATCGACGAGCGGTGCGAACGACTTTTTGGCGTCGTCCGGCAGGCCGATTTTGGCGTCGAGGGCGAAAAGTTTTCGCGCGTCGGGCAGCGGTAGCGCGACCCCGGGCCGGCCTTCGAGGGCGCGAATCTTCTTGGCCAAGCTGGAGCCGGGGCGGGCGGTGAAGCGGGCGTCCACGCGGACCTCGCCTTTGGCGTCCGGCGTGTCGAGGTCGAGGGCTACCGTCAGCGTATCGCCGTCGTTCAAGACCCGTTGGATGCCGGGCAAGGACTGTTCGAGCAGCCACTGGCGGAGCTTGGTTTCGGCAGGCGTCTCGTTCGGTCGGGCGCGGCGCATGCCGTCGTTGGCCTGCAACTCCCACTGGGCGAACACGACCTTCTTCACGTCGGCCGGGAGCCGGTCGTAGTGGAGTCGGGCCACGACCTGCGAGGTCTCCTTCGCGCTCAAAAATTCGGCCGGCGGTTCCGCGTCGAGACTTTTCGCGTTCATCGCGGTGACGAGAACGGTGTCTTTCGTGAAGCGGAAAAAGACCGGCACCGGTACATTCGGCACCTTGACCTCGTACGCGTCGCCGTCGAGTTTCTTGGGGTCGAGGTTGAGCTTGCCCTTGAGCAGGCCCAGGAAGCTCTCGCGGTCGGCGAGCGGGATCATCAGCACGACCGGCGAGTCGATGACGTTGGGCGTCACGGTCGCGGTCAGGCCCCACGGCCGCTTCGGGTCGATGCCGTCGAGGCCCTTGGGGTCGTCGATCTGGGACCGGATGAACTCGACGCCCTGCTTGACCGCCTCGCCCTGGTTCAACGACTCGCCGAGGAACTTGGCCGCGACGAGCAGGTCGTTCACGGACGCGACGCGGACTTCGATCGCCGGGCCGGGCTTGGCCTCGTCGGCGACCGCGGGGCACGGGACGAGCAGGGCGAGGGCGAGCAGCCAGGGCGAACGGCGAAGCATCGGCGGGACTCCGGGAGAGGGCGGGCGGCGTCGAGTCTACCCGACGGGGCGGGCGAAAGTGTCATCCTGTCCCGCCGGCCGTCGGGGGATACAGTAAGGGTTTCCTTCGGGTAGAGCGAGACCGTCGAAATGAGCCAGAAAACGTGGGGCGGGCGGTTCACCGGGGCGACCGACCGGCGCGTCGAAGCGTTCACCGAGTCGATCACCATCGACCGCCGGCTCTACCGGCACGACATTATCGCCGGGCAGGCCCACGCCCGGATGCTCGCGGAAGTCGGGCTGCTCACGACCGGGGAAGCGGACCGGATCGTCGTGACGCTCGACAAAATCGGCACCGACATCGAGGCCGGGAAGATGGAGTTCACCATCGCCCTGGAGGACATCCACACCCACATCGAGCGGGCGCTGATCGCCGAACTCGGCGACCTCGGCCGCAAGCTGCACACGGCCCGCAGCCGGAACGACCAGGTCATCACCGACGTGAAGTTGTGGGTCCGCGACGCCATCGACGACCTCGACGGGTTACTGCACGACGTGCAGGTCGCGTTCGTCGGCTCGGCGGAGCGCGACAAGGACGTGATCTTGCCCGGCTACACGCACTTGCAGCGGGCGCAGCCGGTGCTGGCCGGGCACTACTTCCTGGCCTACGCGGAGAAGTTCGACCGCGACCGGGGCCGGCTCGCCGACTGCCGCAAGCGGTTGAACGTCCTGCCGCTGGGGGCCGCGGCGCTGGCCGGCACGTCCCTGCCGATCGACCGCGAGTTCGTCCGCAAGCAACTCGGGTTCGACGAGGTCGCCCGCAACAGCCTGGACGTGTCGAGCGACCGGGACTTCCTCGTCGAGTTCGTCTTCGACCTGTCGATGATCGCGCTGCACCTGAGCGGGTGGGCCGAGGAGTGGGTCATCTGGTCCACGACGGAGTTCAACTTCGTCGAGCTGCCGGACGCCTTCTGCACCGGGTCGAGCATCATGCCGCACAAGAAGAACCCGGACGTGCTCGAACTGACGCGGGGCAAGGCGGGCCGCGTCATCGGGGCGTTGCAGCAACTCCTCGTCCTCATCAAGGGTTTGCCGCTGGCTTACAACCGCGACCTGCAAGAAGACAAGGCGGCCCTGTTCGACGCCTTCGACACCGTCGCCGGCTGCCTGGCCGTCGCCGCGCCGCTGGTCGCCCAGACGAAGCTCCGGCGGGCGGTCATCGCCGCGCGCATCGAGGACGGTTTTTTGGACGCGACGACGCTGATGGAGGGGCTGATCGCCCACGGGGCACCGATGCGCACGGCCCACGAGACGGTCGGCAAGCTAGTCCGCCGGTGCGAGGACGCCGGCTGCCGGCTGGCCGACCTGCCGGCGGAAGCCTTCGAGGAAGCGGCCCCCGGGGCGGGCGAGGCCGTGCGCAAGCTACTCGGCACGGCCAACGCCATCGCCGCCTTCAAGAGCTACGGCTCGACCGCCCCGCGCGAAGTCGAGAAGCAACTGGCGTGGTGGCAGGCGAAGCTCATGCCGTCAACATAACGGCCGAATTTCCGTCGGAGACCGGTCGGCGGCCCCCGGGTCATCGACTCGAGTTTGAGGGTCGCGCAACCCCGGCTTCACAGGGGCCAGCCACAGACGACCCGTGGCAGGCGGCTCACGGAGTCCGCACCAGCGTGTTCAGCCGACTCCAGGCCACTCGCCCGGAATCCGCTGCCGCGACGGGCTGCGAGACTCGGTCGCCACCTTGGGGCGGACGTAGATCGGCCCGCTGACCACCGCCGGGCGATACGTCATCAGGCCGACGACGAGGCCGCCAAGGATGCCGACGGCGAACAGGTCGTAAGGCAGGTGCGGCCAACCGCCGGCGGAGACCCAGAACTGCAAGCCTGCGACGCAAGCGACCAGGGCAACGCACTGCCCGAGCGCGACGGACCCGGCGCAGTGAAGGGCAGCGCTCCGCCGCCGCCCCCGCGACGCGAGGTACAGCACGCCCACGACGGCCAGCGTGGGCCAGGCCAACACCGCCGCCTCCACCGCGACATCGGCGGGGCGAACGCTCTTCGCGACCACATCCCCAGCGCGAATCGGCCGCGACTCCGTCCGGTGACTGCGGGAGTGAAAAGTGAATTGCGCGGGCGACTCTGGTGGACTCCAGACCGGATGCCGCCCGAGGTTCATCACGTCGAGGCCGTCGCCAGGTGCGACGCGGGCCTCCCAGTCGGCGTGCGCGGCAGCCCATAGCGTCGCGCCGAAGCAGCCGAGTGCCAGGAGTCCGCGTAACGCCAGCATCGTCACTTCGCGGCCCACTCTTTGCGCTGCCGGCTCGACGGGATTTTCAGGGCTTCGCGGTACTTCGTCACCGTGCGGCGGGCCACGTCGAGGCCGTTCACCTTGAACTTCTCGACGATCTCCTCGTCCGAGAACGGCTTGGCTTTGTTCTCCTCGCCGATGATCTCGACGAGCTTCTGCTTGATCGTCTCCCAGGCCACGTTCTCGCCCGTCGTCTTGTTGAGCGTGCCGCCGCCGAAGAAGCGCTTCAGCGGGAAGATGCCGCGGGGCGTCTCGACCCACTTGTCGTCCACGGCCCGGCTGATCGTCGTCACGTGGACGCCGACGATTTTGGCAATGTCCTCCATCTTCAACGGCTGGATGAAGTCCGGGCCTTTGTCGAGGAACGCCCGCTGGTGGGTGATGATCGCCCGCGTCACCTTCGTGAGCGTCTCGCGGCGCTGCAGGATAGCGTCGATGAGCCAGGACGCGCTCTGGTGCTTGCGCTGCAGGTACTCGCGGGTCTTGGGGTCGTAGGACTTGTCCTTAACCAGGCTGTTGTACTTCGTGGACATGCGGACGTTCGGCGTCCAGTCGTTGGTCAGCTTGATGGCGAAGTCGCCGTCGTCGGTGTACGTCACGATCACGTCCGGGACGACGTACTTCGGCGTGACCGAGACGAACCGCGCCCCCGGTTTGGGGTCGAGGGTCTTCAAGCCGGCGATGGCCTCGTGGATCGTTTCGAGGTCGGCCCCGGTCCGCTTCTGGATCACTGGCAGGCGGTTGTGGGCCACGTCCTCGAGGTGGTGTTGGATCAGCGCGGCGACGAGTTCGGGGTGCTCGATCTCTCCGTCTACCTGGTTCAGCAGGCACTCTTTCACGTCCCGCGCGGCCACGCCCGACGGTTCCAGGTCTTGCACGATGACGAGGGCTTCTTCGACTTCGTTGACCGTTACCGGGTGCGGGTAGCCGTGGGCCAGGTCGTCCAGCGTGATCGGCAGCGACTTGCCCGTGTCCGGGTGGTGGCCGAGCAGGTAGCCGTTCTCGTCCAGGTGCGAGATGACGTACTCGCACAACTCCAACATGTCGGGGTCGAGTTCGAGGTACGGCAACTGTTGGGCGAGGTGGTCCTGCAGCGTCTGCGGAGCCTGGGCGATGTTCATCATCGCTTCCAGCTTCTTGTCCGACTGCTCGACCAGGGCCGCGCGGCTGGGCCGGTGCTCCTCGTTGAAGTGGTCGCCCCAGTCCCGATTGATCTCGTCCATGCGGGCGAACTCGGTCTCGCCGGTCTGGTCGTTCTTGATCGGCGCGTCGGGGTTGAACTCGCCGGCAGCCGGGGTCTCGGTCTCCTTGGCGCGAGCTTCCTTCAACTCCAGGAACGGGTTCTCCTGCAACTCGGCCTGGATTTTCTCCTGCAAGGCCATGATGGGCAGTTGCAGAATTTCCATCGACTGGATCATCTTCGGCGCGATGATTTGGTGCTGGCCCAGGTTCATCCTGGGCGACATCTCGAAGCCCATGCCCATCCGACTCATCTCGAATCCTCGTCCGCCGGCGTGTCAAGTGAGGCGAGGGTTGTTACAGGTCGCGGCGGCCGTCGAGGGCGTCGGCGAGCATCTGCGGGTTAGCGAGTTCCAGGGACGACCCCGTCGGCAGGCCGCGGGCGAGCTTCGTCACCTGCACGTTGCTGCCCGCGAGCAGGTTGTTGGCGAAGAGTGCCGTGCCGTCCCCTTCGAGGGTCGGGCTGGTGGCCAGGATGACTTCGCGGACGCCGCCGCGGCGGACTCGTTGGGCCAGCGCCGTCAAGGTCAACCGGTCCGGCCCCAGGCCTTCGAGCGGCGCGAGTCGGCCGCCCAGGACGTGGTACAGGCCGCGGTAGCCGCCCGACCGCTCGAACAGGCCCACGTCGCGGGGCGACTCGACCACGCAGATCAACCCGGCGTCGCGGCGGGGGTCGCGGCAGATCGCGCAGAGTTCGCCCTCGGTCAAGTTGAAGCACTCCGTGCAGGGCCGCACCTTCTCGACCACGTCGCGGAGGGCTACGGCGAGCAGGACGGCCGGCTTGCGGTCCCCGGCCAGGAGGAAGTGCGCGATCCGCTCGGCGCTCTTCGGGCCGATGCCGGGGAGTTTCGCCAGTTCGGCGTGCAGTCGCGTGATCGGCCCCGAGGCGTCGGACATAACGGGTCAATCCGTGGGTGTGGGAGGCGAACGAGGGGGCGTCAACCGAGGCCGGGCAGGCCGCCGCCGAACTCCTTCATCAGGTTGGCCGGGATGCCGAGGGTTTGGGCCATCTTCTGCGATTCCCCGGCGACGATCGCGCGGGCCTTGGCGAGCGCCGAGTTAGTGGCCGCGACGATCAAGTCTTCGAGGGCCGCCCGGTCGTTCAAATTCAGGGCGTCGTCGAGCAGGCGGCAGCTCAGCACCTCCATCAGGCCGTTGACCCGGACGGTCACGAGGCCGCCGCCGGCGTTGCCTTCGGCGGTGAGTGTCCCCAGGGACTCTTGAAGTTTCGCCACCTCGGCCTGGATTTTGTCCCGGTTGCCGAGCAGTTTCATGATGCTACCGAAGTCGCCGAGCATTGCGGTTACACCTCGTCGGGGTCGGGGAGCGGCAACGCCTGTTCGTCCGGTTCGTCGGCCACGAGGGCCACGGCCACCGGGGCGTTCGCCAGGTATGGGTTGAAGCCGTCGTCCACTTTGATGAGTTGGGCACCGAGGGCCGCGACCGCCTTCACGAAGATCGGCAACTGCATCAAGTCCTTCTTGCGGTCGGGGGCCACCTTCGCCGCGAACGCCGGTCGGTCGGCAGTCGCGGCTTCCAGGACGACTCGAATCTGCACGTCGCGGCCGGTCTGCATCTTCAAGATGCGGCGAATCACGTCCTGGCTCGTGTCGTGCTGTATGGCGTCGTACTGCGAAGTATAGCCGGCCGGGAAGCGGATTTCTACGGCGTTCGGCCCGAGAATTGCAGGCAATCCGGCAGGCTCCAAGTTCCGACTGCGAATCATCCCCACTTCCGCGATCACGTTCGCCCACAACCCCGGCCACATTGCCGCCGTCAAATCGCCCGAAAGACTTGTTACTGGAGCGGTTGCGACCGGCGGGCTAGTCACCGGTCCGTTTTTTTTTACGTCCTCGGGGGAGCGAACCGCCGGCGACGCGACCGGTAACCCCGACCGCGCGGCGGGCAGTTTGGCCAGCACCGTGCCCTGTCCCGAGGCGAGTTGCACGAGCGACGCGACCGAAAGTAGTTCGTGGAGCCGGCTCAACCGCACGACGGCGACTTCGATCAGAACCTGAACGTGGGCCGTGGTGCGGGCCTTGACCTTCGCGGCGGTGAGGATGTCCAATCCGGCGAGGACGGTGTCGAGGCTCCCGGCGGCGGCGTGCTCGCGGATGCGCTGGTGTAGCGACGGCGTGCCGGGCAAGTCCCGCACGGCCACCCCGGCGACGTGGACGAGCATCAGCCCGCGCCAGTAGTCGATGAGTTGGTCGAGCAGTTCGCCGAGTTGCAGCCCCGCCCCGGCGGCCTGGGCGACGATGTCGAGCGCCTGGGCCGCGTCCTTGCCGAGGATCGCGCCGGCGAGTGCCCCGACGCGGTCGTCCCCGGCGGTGCCGAGCAGGGCGTGCAACTTGTCCGCCGTCAGCACGCCGTCGCTGAAGCCGAGGAGTTGGTCGAGCAGCGTCTGGGCGTCGCGCATCGACCCGGCGGCCCGGCGGGCGATGATGTGCAGGGCGTCGTCGTCGGCTTCGAGGCCTTCCTTCTTGACGATGTACTTCAGCGTCTCGAACACCTTGGCCGGGCCGATGGCCGAGAAGTCGAACCGCTGGCAGCGCGACAGGATCGTGATCGGAATCTTCTGCACTTCGGTCGTGGCGAACAAGAATTTGACGTGCTGCGGCGGCTCTTCGAGGGTCTTCAACAGGGCGTTGAACGCCGAGTTCGACAGCATGTGGACTTCGTCGATGATGTAAATCTTGAACCGCGCCCGCTGCGGCCGGAAGCCGACGTTGGACTTCAAGTCGCGGATCTCATCGACCTTGTTGTTGCTCGCCCCGTCGATTTCCAGCACGTCCACGTCGTCGCCGTTGGCGACGCTTTTGCAAATGTCGCACGCGTCGCACGGGGTCGGGGTCGGGCCGCGGACGCAGTTCAGCGCCTTGGCCAGGATGCGGGCCGTCGAAGTCTTCCCGGTGCCGCGTGCCCCGGTGAACAAGAAGGCGTGGGCGATGCGGCCGGACGTGATGGCGTTGGTGAGCGCCCGCGCGACGTGTTCCTGGCCGATCAGGTCGGCGAACTGCTGCGGCCGGTAGCGGCGCGCGACCACCGTGTACCCGGCGGGCGGTTCGGCGGGGGAGGGGGTCTGGGCCATGCTCACGGGTCCTGTCGGCGGCGGTGCCATGCTGTGATCCTACCCCGTTCGCGCCGCCGCGGACAATGTCTGGTGCGAAATGGCCCGGCGTGGCGTATGCTGAGCGGAGTAAACGCCTGTTCACTCTTGGCACGGGATGCCGCCATGCTCCGCGAACTCGCCGTCCAGAACCTGGCCCTGATCGAAGACGTCCGCGTCGAACTCGCTCCCGGCTTTTGCGCCTGGACCGGCGAGACCGGGGCGGGCAAGTCGCTGCTCCTGGGTGCCATCGGCCTGCTCCTCGGCGAGCGCGGCAGCCCGGACATCATCCGCGCCGGCCAAGACGAGTTGCGCGTCACCGGCCGGTTCGAGTTGACCCGCCCGGAGCAGAAGGCTGCGGCCGAAGCGATGCTGCAAACCGCCCTGACCGACGACGAACTCGTCCTGACCCGCCGGCTCAGCCGCACCGGCCGGAGTGCCGCCTGCGTCAACGAACAGCCGATCAGCGTGGCCACCCTCCGCAAGCTCGGCGAAATGCTCGTCGATGTCCACGGGCAGCGCGAAAGTTACTCGCTGTTGCAGCCGGCGTATCAACTCGAACTCCTCGACGCCTTCGGCAAACTCACCGACCAACGCCAGGCCTACGTGCAGTGCGCCGAGCGGGTGCGCGGCCTGCGGCGGCAGCGGCGGGAACTGTCCGAGGCGCGGGCGACCCGGCTCCGCGAGTTGGCCCTGGTCCGGTACGAGCGCGACGAACTCGACGCCGCCGCCGTCAAGCCGGGCGAACTCGGGGCCGTCCTCAAGGACCGCGAGAAGCTGATCCACGCCCAGTCGGTCAGCAACTTCACGGCGTCGGTCGCGTCCCGCCTCTACGACGAGGAAGGGTCGGTCGCCGTGGTCCTGAGCCGACTGCTGAAAGAGGCGGCGAAGTGGACGGCGCTCGACAAGGGCCTCGCCGACGTGGCCCGCCGGCTCGAAACCTTGAAGCCCGAGATCGAAGACCTGGCCGACACCTGCCGCGACCTGAGCGAAGCCTTCGAGGCCGACCCGGAACGGCTCGACGCGATCGAGGTCCGCTTGCAGTCGCTGAAAAAGCTCGAAACCAAGTACGGCAAGTCGCTGCCCGAGTTGATCGAGTACCGCAAGACGCTCGACGCCAAGGAGCGCGACCTGCAACGGCAAGAAGACGACCTCGCCGGCACCGACGCGGCCCAGGCGAAGGCGTTCGCCGAGTTGAAAGAAGCCGCGGCGACGCTGAGCAAGGGCCGCGCCAAGGTCGCCAAACGGCTGGCCTGCGAAGCCCAGAAGCACCTCGCCGACTTGCACATGCCGAAGGCCAAGCTCGACGCCGTCCTCGACCCGATCCCGCTGTCCGACGACCCGACCGCCGACGTGCCGGCGCACGGCACCGACCACCTCGAACTGATGCTGACGGCCAACCCCGGCGAGCCGGCCCGGCCGTTGCGCAAGGTTGCGTCGGGCGGGGAACTGTCGCGGACGATGCTGGCCTTGAAGACGGTGCTAGCGGCCCACGACCCGGTCCGCACGCTGGTCGTGTTCGACGAGATCGACGCCAACGTCGGCGGCCGGATCGGCGATGTCCTGGGTCAGAAACTCGCCCGCCTCGGGGCGTCCCACCAGGTGCTGTGCGTGACCCACCTGCCGCAAGTCGCGTGCTTCGCGCACCACCACTGGACGATCCGCAAGGCGACCACCGGCAAGCGGACGGCGACGACGATCGCGCACCTCGCGGACCGCTCGGACCGCGTCGAAGAACTGGCGATCATGCTGCGGGGAGAGACCCGGTCCGAGACGACGCGCAAGGAAGCGGCGGAAATGCTCAAGGCCGCGGGGTTGTGACCCCGCGCGGCCCGTTGAGAGTCGAGGAGTTACTTCGTCAGGACGACGGCGATCACGGTGACGGCGGCGAGGATGACGGCGATGCCGAGGCCGCCGAGAACCCCGAGGACGAGGTTCCGCCGTTGTTCGTCGGCCCCGTCGCCCCCGGCGGCGCGGACGATCCGGCGGGCCTCGTCGAGATCGATGGCACTCCCGCGTGCGGCGACCGGAGCCGCGTCGGGGTGCGGCATCGGGGCGGTGTGTTGCGCCTTGCCCGTTTGGACTTGCGCTTGCGAATACTTCGACGACGAGCCGCCGCCGAGGGTCACCTCGCGGCCGGACGAGCCGCCCGTGTAGCGGGGGTTGATGACGCTGCTGCCCTGGCCTCCGCCCTGAGCACTGCTGCTCGGTCGGCCGGCGACGATGCGCGCGGCCCCGGTCCGGACGCGGTCGCCGGTGTGGCCCATTAGCGTGAGGACCATCGGGCAGAGGTCGGGCATCTCGGCGGCCGGCGGGGCGACCGGCGTCTCCTCGACGATTTGCAGCAGCGCCTCGTGAAGCTCCTCGGGCGTCTGGTAGCGCTCCTCGGGGTCCTTGCGCATCATCCGGTCGAGGATGGCGAGCAGGTCGGCCGGCACGTCGCCGCGGAACTCGGTGACCGGCCGCGGCTCCTCGCGCTGGTGGCTGAGCAGCTTGGCCGCGATGGTGCCGTCGGGGAACGGGGACTGGCCGGTGAGCATGAAGTAGAAAGTGCCTCCGAGCGCGTAGATGTCCGCCCGGATGTCCACGACGTTGCTGACGGCCTGCTCCGGGGCCAGGTAATCGGCCGTGCCCAGCACGCAGTTGTTGTCGAACTTCTCGGTGACGTTGTCGTTCTTCTGGTCGAAGAAGCGGGCCAGGCCCATGTCGAGAATCTTGACGAACCCGGTCCGCTCCAGGAGCAGGTTGCCGGGCTTAATGTCGCGGTGGACCATGCCGAGTTGGTGGGCGTGGTGCAGGCCGTGCGCGGACTGGGCGACGTAGTTGGCGGCGCGGTACGGGTCGAGCGGGCCGTGCCGGGCGACGACCTCTTGAATGCTCACCCCGTCAACGTATTCCATGACCAGGAAGTGCATCTGCTCGAACTTGTCGATGTCGTACGCGCGGACGATGTTCGGGTGGTCCAGGGCCGCGACGGCCCGGGCCTCGCGGTAGAACCGCAACAACGCGGACGGGTCGGCCAGCTTTTCGACCGGCAGAACTTTAAGCGCCACCAGCCGCTTCATGAACATATGTTCGCAGAGGTAGACCGCCCCCATGCCGCCGACGCCCAGGAGTTCGAGCAGGCGGTACTTGCTGGCGACCTCGAATCGCTTGTACCGGCCGAGCTTGACCTGCTTCGACTGGAAGCGGGTGAGCAGGCCGGAGTCCACGAACACGGCCGCCAGGGTCTCGACCGTCTGCGGTCCGACCGGGGTGGCGCGCAGCCGAGCGATCTCGGCGGTGACGCTCTCCTCGGGGACCAGCCCGCTCTTCTTGATGACGTCGAGGAATTCCGGGATCGTGGTCGGAGCGGGCATCTTCCGGGCCTCGGGGCGCTGGAACGGCAGGGCTGGGCATAGGGTAGGCACCTAAACGTAGATCGTAAATCGGGATTTCGCGAGGGAAACTCCGCAACCGTACCGGAAGATTTCTTCGAGCTTTGCCCTGACCTCGCGCCGCCCGCACCTCGGGCCGCGGCCCCGGAGGCTTTCGACCGATGGCCATCGCACTCCCGACGACCCCGCTCACGACCGTCCGCGGCGTCTGCCCGCACGACTGCCCGGACACGTGCGGCCTCGTCACTCAGGTCGATGCCGCCGGTCGGGCCGTGTCGCTCAAGGGCGACCCCGACCACCCGTTCACCCGCGGCTTCCTGTGTACGAAAGTCGCGCACTACCTCGACCGCGTCTACCACGACGGCCGGCTGACGACGCCGCTGAAGCGGGTCGGTCCCAAGGGCCGCGGCGATTTCGTGCCGGTGTCGTGGGCCGAGGCCGTTGCCACCATCGCCGCGAAGTTCAAAGAAGTCGCGGCGTCCCCGGACGGGCCGCAGGCGATCCTGCCGTACTCGTACGCCGGCACGATGGGCAAGTTGCAGTACGCCAGCCTCGACCGCCGCTTCTTCCACCGCCTCGGCGCGTCGCTGTTGGACCGCACGATCTGCGCGACCGCCGGGGCCGTCGGCTGCGACATTACTCTCGGCACGCGCGCCGTGATCGACCCGGAGGCGGTCGTCAAGAGCCGGTACATCGTGAATTGGGGGTCGAACACGTCGGTCACGAACAGCCACCTGTGGGCCGTCATGCACCAGGCGCGCAAGGCCGGGGCCAAGATCGTCACCATCGACCCGCACCGCAGCCGCACGGCCGCGAAGTCCGACTGGTGGATTCCCGTCCGCCCCGGGACCGACGGCGCGCTCGCGCTCGGCGTGATGCACGTCCTCTTCCGCGACGGCCTGCACGACGACGACTACCTCGACCGACATTGCGTCGGCGCGGCGGAGTTGCGCGAGCGGGTACTCAACGAGTACGCCCCGAACGTCGTCGCCAGGATTACCGGCTTGCCCGTCGAGACAATCGAGCAGTTCGCCCGCGAGTACGGCACCGCCCGAAGTCTCTTCGGCGGGCCGGCGCTGATCCGCCTGAACTACGGGATGCAGCGGCACGGCGGGGGGGCGATGGCCGTGCGCACCGTCTGTTGCCTGCCCGCGATCACCGGCGACTGGCGGCACCCCGGCGGCGGCGCACTCCTCAGCACGTCGAAGCTCTACCCGTTCAACGGGGCCTTCCTCGAACGCCCCGACCTGATCCCGCCGGGCACGCGGACCGTCAACATGGTCAAGCTCGCCGAGGCGCTGGCTGGCGAACTCCCGGGGCCGCCGGTGAAGGCCCTGTACGTCTACAACGCGAACCCCGCGGCGGTGAACCCCGACCAGTCGAAGGTGCTCGAAGGGCTGGAGCGCGACGACCTGTTCACCGTCGTCCACGACCTGTTCCTGACCGATACGGCCCGGTACGCGGACATCGTTTTGCCCGCCACGTCGCAGCTCGAACAGTTCGACATCCACAACAGTTACGGGCACCTGTACGTCCAGGTCAACCCGCCGGCGATCGCCCCGCTGGGCGAAGCGAAGCCGAACACCGAAGTCTTCCGGCTACTCGCCCGCGCGATGGGCTTCGAGCCGGAACTGTTCGACGCGCCCGACGAAGAACTCGCCCGCCTGTCGATGGTCGGCGGTGGGGGTGCGGTCTACCCGGCGGAGTCGGCGTTCGACGGCGTCACCTTCGAGCGTCTCCTGGAAGGCGGCCCGGTGCGATTGAACGTACCGGTGGATTACGCCCCGTTCGCGGACGGCAACTTCGGCACGCCGTCGGGCAAGTGCGAACTGTTCAGCCGGCGCGAGCGCGACGCCGGCCGCGACCCGCTGCCGCACTACATCCCGCCGCACGAAGACCCGCAGACGCGGCCGGACCTCGCGGCGAAGTACCCGCTGCAGATGGTCACGCCGCCGGTGCCGTCGTTCCTGAATTCGAGCTTCGTTAACATCGACGTGCTGCGGAAGGCGGCCGGGGAACCGGTCGTCGAGATGCACGCCGACGACGCGGCGGCGCGGGGCATCGTCGCCGGTCAGGCGGTCCGCGTCTTCAACGGCCGCGGCCGCTTCAGGGCGAAGGCCGTCGTCGGCGACAGCGTCCGGCCGGGCGTGGTGGTCAGCTTCGGCATCTGGTGGAACCGGTACACCGAGGACGGCGTCAACGTGAACACGACGACCTCGACGGCCGTCACCGACCAGGGCGGCGGCGGCACCTTCTTCGACAACCTCGTCGAAGTCGCTGGGCTGTGAGGTTTTGTTAGCCCGAAGCGCGAGCGAGGGTCGCAGCGGGCGGGGACAATGTTTGCAGTCGGCGACAATACGGCCGCCGGTCACGAGCAATGTCCCCGCCCGCTGCGACCCTCGCTCGCGCTTCGGGCTAACGCGCCTGCGGCGGGCTTACTATTTCCGCCCATCTCTCGCCCCGGCGGTTGGCCCACACTGCAAAGTCGCCTAGACTACGCCAACTTCACTTGTGCCAGAGCGTGTCGGCCCGCGGAAACGTACCCCCCATGAGTTTGCCGACCCAGACAACGCAACTGCTGCACACGGCCCGCGACCTCGTGCGCGGGCTGCCGGCCGACGCCGTACTCCTACTCACCGAGACCTCACTCGACTGGGACGAGGTCAGTCGCATCCTCGCCGGCGTCAAAATCTTCGTCGCCGCCGAAACCGCCGCGCTGACCAAGCCGCTGCGCGACCGCGACGAGTTTGAAGTCATCGAGATGGACTACGAACCGCTGCCGATCCAGGAGCGGCTGAGCAACGCGCTGCTGACCGCCATCACGGGCAAGCATCTGAAGCCCGGGGCGCACGTCGTCGTGCTGTACAACGGCATCGCCACCCTGGACGACGCCCCCGAGCCGATCGACAGCCTTAGCGTCATTCACCTCGGCGAACACCTCGAACGGATGACCGCCCAAGACCTGCGCATCCTCGGCCCGGGCATTCCGATGGAGGTGCTGCGCGTCGTCGTCGATCTCTCGACGGAGATCGGCCGGGAAGGCCGCGAGGGGCAGCCGATCGGCACGGTCGTCGTGGTCGGCGACACGCGGCGGGTGTTGAAGATGTCGCGCTTCCAGAACTTCAACCCGTTCCGCGGCTACACCAAGGCCGAGCGGGACGTGCGCGACCGCAGCGTCCGGGAGCAGATCAAGGAAATCGCTAAGCTCGACGGCGCGATCCTGGTCGGCCGCGACGGCATCGCCGAGGCCGCCTGCGTCTACCTCGACGTACCGTCCGACGGCATCGACCTGGCCAAGGGCTTCGGCAGCCGGCACATGGCGGCGGCGGGGATCAGCCGGCACACGAAGGCCATCGCCTTCTGCGTCAGCCAGTCGTCCGGCACGCTGCGCATCTTCCAGGACGGCGTGATGAAGCTGCACATCGAGCCGCTGGCCCGCCCGCACGTCTGGCAGCCCCTCCGCCTCGAAAACGCCGAGGACGGCAAGGGCTGACCCCGGCTCGGCTAGATTTCAGGGTTACTCCGCGGGTACGATGTCGGCTTCGACCCCCGCGGAGCCGACCGATGCGAACTTGCCTGACCCTCCTGGCGTTACTCGTCGCGCCGCTGTTGCACGCGGCCCCGGTGCCGATCCCGGCGGACGCGCTCGTCGTCGTGCAAATCAACGGCCGCGGGCCGGTGGCCGAACACCTCACGCAATTCCTCACGGCGGTGCAACCCGACGCCGCGAAAGACTTGCCGAAACGCTTGCAGAAGTCGCTCGCCGAGTTTGCCCCAGGGCGCGACGTGAACGCGGTCTCGCCGGACGAGCGGATCGTCGGCGTGGCGTTCACCCTCGACGGCTGGAACTCGCCGACGCCGCCGTGGGTCTGGCTGGTGCCGGTCCAGGACGGGGCGGAGTTCCGCAAGAAGCTGCTCAACGACGACGAACGCAGCGACTTCGAGACCGGCAAGGAGGGCGTCGATCGCGCCGGCCCGTGGTTCCTCGTCACCCGCCCCGGCCACGTCGCCGTGAGCGCGAGCGAAGAGGCCGCGAAGGCGTACCACGCCAGCCGCGACCGACTCACGGCCGAACGCCTCGGCACGCTGTCGCCGGTCGTCAACGAGTCGGACGCCTCGGTCTACGTCAACCTCGCCGGCGTCAACGCCCGGTACGGCGACGCCATCCGCAGTGCCCTTCAATTTGCCACGCTGCTGCTGCAAAATAGCGGGACCGGCCCGATCCCGGCGTTCGACGCGCGGCAGTTGGAGACGGTCAAGTTCGCCCTCGCCGGGCTGACGCAAGCCCTCGCCGACGGCCGCGATCTCGCCGTCGGCCTGTCCGTCAACGGCGACGGGTTGACCGTGCGGGCCGAAGTCGCCTTCACGCACGGTTCGCCGACGGCCAAGCAGTTCGCCGCTGACAAGCCGGTGTCACTGGACGAACTGTTGACGCTGCCCGCCGGGTCCACGACGTACACGGCCTCGCGCTGGGGGCCGGCCGCGGCGGCGATCCTGCGACAACTGACGCGCGAGTACCAGCCTCCGGCCGACGACGAGCGCGCCCGCGCCGCCGTGTCCACCTACGAGAGTGCCCTGCGCGACGGCGTCCAGGTGACGGCCGGCCGGGGGAGCGAAAGCGGTTCCGTCTTGGCGATGCCCGACGCGGCCAAGCTGACGGCGGGACACGCCAAGTTGCTGCGGACGATGCCGCAGGGCGGCTACTCGCGCAACGTGTTGCTTGCGGCGAAACCCGGACTGCGCGAAAAGGCGGTTGAGGCCCACGGGTTTACACTTCACCGCGCGGAACTCGCGCTCGACCTGGAGGCCGGCGTGGCGACGATCCGCGACCCCAACGTCAAGCAGGCGACGCTCGAATCGATGAAGCGGCTCGTCAGCGAGAAGACGGTCCTGTGGTTCGGCGACGACGGCAAGCGGTACGCCCGACTCGAAGCGGCCACCCCGGCGGACGCGACCCGGGTGCTGGAAAGTCTGCTCGCCGAGACCGACCGCATCGGGGCCAACGCCCCTTTTCAAGCGACCCGGCAGCGACTACCGAAACTCGCGTCGATGGTCCTGCTCGCCGAGGCAGGGCCGACGATGACCCTGCTGGCCGATTACGCACGCTCGGTCGCCGGGGCGTTGCCGGCCGTGCCGGGGTTCGAGGTGCCGGAGTTCCGCACGCTCAAGAACCCGCCACAGTCGTTCGTCGGCATCGCCATGACCACTCAGGCCACTGGTGTCGGGCTGACGCTGTTCGTCCCGGCGGCGGCGGCGAAAGTCGCCGTCGATTCGACCATCATCCCGGCCCCGTGATTCGCTGACGAAACGTCGCAAGACCGGCGCGGTACGCGGCGACCCACTCCGGCCGCGGGGCCGTCTCGCCGCGGAACTTGACCAACTTCGCCACGGCCGCGGCGACCCCCTCACTCGACGACGCGACCGCTCCGCCCAGCGCTGTGCACCCGGCCAGGGCGACGACGGCGGCTCCGAGCGCCGGGCCTTCGTCCGAGACGAGCCGTTCGAGCGGGCGGTTCAGCACACTGGCGAGGATTTCCGCCATGAGGTCGCTCTTGGCAATGCCGCCGGAAACGGTCACGCGGGTGATCGTTTGCCCCGCCGCCTCGTGCTCTTGCACCGCCAGCGCGATCAAGTACGCCAGCGCCTCGAACGACGCCCGCAACCGCACGCCCGGCTCGTTCGGCTCGTGCGGCAGCCACTCGAAGCGCGGAGCGTGGACGCCGACGGACGGCTCCGACAGGGCGAACGGGATGACTGCCACCCCGCCGCAGCCGGGTGCGACCTTGCGGGCGGCGGTTTCCAACGCGGCCCAGTCGGGGTTCGCGCCGACGACGCGGTCGAGGAATTGCGCGCCGTTGCTGTAGCACCGCATCCACAGGTACGGCCCCCAGTTCAAGCGCATCGCGTCCAGGCTGCCCGACTGCGGCGGGCGGGCCGAAGACGAGTTGACGACCGCCGAGTTGCCCAGGATGATCGCCAGTTGGCCGTCCGCGACCGCCCCGCCGCCGACCAGCCCCGCCGCCTGGTCGTCGAGCGTCGGGAAGACCCACGGCCGCACGCCGGCCGGCAAGCCGGCGTCGAGCGCAATCGATTCCGACAGCCGGCCGACGGGCGTGTGCATGTCGATCACGCGCGGCAGGCACTCGGCCGCAAGCGCCCGGTACTCGGGGTCGGCAATCGCGCCGAGCATCGCCGGCTGCCAGGTCGCCGTGCGCAGGTCGAGCAGCCCCGTCGAGGCCGCCGCCGACACGCTGACCGTGTCGAAGTTCCCGGTCAAATACCCCGCTGCCAGCGAGCCGTGCTGGAGCAGTCCCGTCGTGCGTAGCCAGTCGGCGCGGCCCAGCGTCTGCTCGTCCTTGACGAGGTGGCTGAGCGAGTAGCGCACCGCCCACGGTCCGCCGATCAACTCTTGCACCCGCCCTGGGCCGCCGAGTCGCGCCAGCCCTTCGGCGTGGTACTCGGCGAGCGTTTGGTCGTTCCAGCAGATCGCGCGGCGGACCTGGTTGTTGTTGGCGTCGATCCGGCCGGCGGTGTGGTGCGTTGCCGAGATGCCGCCGGCGACCCAGTCGTTCAACCGGCCCAGGCGGCGCAACTCGGCGGCGAGGCCGCGGGTGATCGCCCGGGCCTGGCCTTCGAGCATCATCAGGTTCAACTCGCTGACGCCGCGGTCGGTCCACAGGTCGGTCGGCAGGCGGACCTCGGCGACCGTCTCGCCGTGCATGTCGATGGCGAGGGCCTTGACCGAGCCGGTGCTGAAGTCCCAGCCGGCGAAGAGGGCAGTGTCGGGGGGCGTCGGCATCGGGCGGCTCCGGGGGAGGGCGGGTGCCACCGTTTTGGCCCAGCCGTGCCGCATCGGCAAGTGACCGCGTCGGGCGACGCCTACAATGCCCCGGTCGATCCCCCGGACGGAGTGCCTCATGCGTACCTTGCGATGGCTGCCGATCCTGCTCCTGTTCGCCAGCCCGGCCGCGCTGACGGCCCAGGAAGCGACCGGCGGGGCGAAGATTTACAAGGACGCGGTCGCCTCGACGGTCTGGGTCCACTCGACCCGCGTCCTCGGCCTGGCGACCGGCAGCGGCACGCTCATCGACGCCGGCCGGCGACTGGTGCTGACGAACTACCACGTCGTCGAGGAGAACCCGCGGGTCACGATCTACTTCCCCGACTACCGCGACGGCCGGCCGATCCCCGAACGGACGCACTACACCGACCGCGCCAAGCGCCTCGGCGTCCGCGGCAAAGTGATCGCTCTGGACAAGGGGGCCGACCTGGCCGTGATCCAGATCGACGCCGTGCCCGAGGGCGTGAAGGCCATCGCCGTCGCGCCGCGTAGCCCCGAGCCGGGCGAACTGGTCCACAGCATCGGCAACGCCGGCAAGTCCGGGGCGCTCTGGGGGTACGTCAACGGCACCGTGCGGCAGGTTTACCGCAAGAAGTGGCAGGCCGCGTTGAGCAAGACGAAGACCGCGCACTTCGAGGCCCGCGTCATCGAGACCGACACGCCGACCAACCCCGGGGACAGCGGCGGTCCGCTCCTCAACGACAAGGGCGAACTCGTCGGCGTCACCCAGGGCGGGGCGTTGAACGCCTCGCTGGTGAGCTTCTTCGTGGACGCGAGTGAAGTCAAACAATTGCTCGCTACCCGCGACGTGAAGGACGTGAAGGGCAAAGACGAGGTCAAGCCGGTGGTCAAGCGGACCGAGCCGGTCGCCCCGAGCGACGCGGCCAAAGTCTTCGACGCGGTTAAACTGAAAGCCCTCGAACCGAAGCTCGCGGAACTGTTCAAGGCGAACGCCGAACTCGTCGTCGAGACTTACCCCACCGCCCCGGCCGAGTGGCTCGACAAGGCGAAGAAGGCGACGCCGGCCGGCCGCGTCGAACTGTACCGCGAGTGGGGCACCGAGCGGCTCAAGGCGGCGAAGTCGGACGGGGCACTGATCCTCGTGACCCTCGACCCCCGGGTCATCCACGTCGAGTTCCCCGAGGCGATGCGCAAGCGCTACCCCGACAAGTTCGCCCAGCGCGTCGGCGACGCACTCGTCAAATCCTTCAAGGACAAGAAGCCCGACGACGGCCTCGCCGAAGCGGTCAAACTCCTCCAGGACAACCTGATCAAGGGCAAGTCGTGACCCCGCCCGCCGCCGGCTTAATGCTCTGCGACGACCTGATTTTCGCCAGCAAGGTGACCGGCACCGCCCGCGCCGCCGGCCTGACGGTCGCCGTCGCCCGCAACCTCCCCCGGTTCGCCGAACTGCTCGCCGAGACTGCGCCGCTCGGCGTGCTGCTCGACCTGCACCTCGAGGGGTTGGACTTGCCGGCGTTGTTGGCGGCACTCGGCGAGCGGTGCCCGGTGATGCCCCGTGTGACCGCCTTCGGGTCGCACGTCGATGCCGAGCGGTTGAAGGCGGCGCGGGAGGCGGGGTGCGACCTCGTGCTGGCGCGGAGCCTGTTCGTCAAGCGGCTCGAAGCCGACCTCGCTTCCTGGCTCGCGCCGCGGTCGCTATAACCACCTGCTGACACGGACTCCCCCGGCGGGCGGCGACATGCGCTTCACGAAGATGCACGGCCTCGGCAACGACTACGTCTACGTTAGCACGTTCACGGAAGCGACGCCGGCCGACCCCGCCGCGCTGAGCGTCCGCGTCTCCGACCGGCACTTCGGCATCGGCTCCGACGGCCTTATTTTGATCGCCCCCTCGGAAGTCGCCGACGCCCGGATGCGCATGTTCAACGCCGACGGCAGCGAGTCCGAGATGTGCGGCAACGGCCTCCGCTGCGTGGCCAAGTACGTCCACGACCACGGCATCGCCGTCAAGCCGCGACTGACGCTAGAGACCGGCCGCGGCGTGCTGACCGTCGATCTGGAGATACGCGACGGGAAGGCGGAGCGGGTCCGCGTCAACATGGGCGCGCCGATCCTCGACGCCGCCCGCATCCCGACGACGCTGCCGGGCGACCCGGTGGTCGATGTGCCGCTCATCGAACTGCCCCCGAACTTGCCCGGCGGCTGGGCGGCGGCGTGCGGCCTCGACCCGCGGATGACGTGCGTGTCGATGGGCAACCCGCACGTCGTGATTTACTGCGGCGATGTGGCTAACGTGCCGCTCGAACTCGTCGGCCCGGTCCTCGAAAACGCGGCCGTCTTTCCGAAGCGGATCAACGTCCACTTCGTTCAAGTCCATGCGCCCGGCGAAGCGACGGTGCGCACCTGGGAGCGCGGCAGCGGGGTGACGCTCGCCTGCGGCACCGGGGCGTGCGCCGTCGCCGTCGCCGGGGTGTTGACCGGCCGAACCGGGCGGAAACTGCTCGCGCACCTGCCCGGCGGCGACCTCGAACTGGAGTGGCCCGACGACGCCGGCCCGGTGTTCATGACCGGCCCGGCGACCGAAGTCTTCTCCGGCGTTTGGGACGACGGGCGATGAAGATTCGCAACAAGTACCTGCTCGGCTTCGCCGGCCGGTTCGCCGCGCTGGCGTTGAAGCTGCTCATCCGCACGCTCCGCTTCGACTACTTCTGCATCGGCACGCAGGTCATTCCGGCGGAGAACATCGCGATCGGCGAGCGCTACGTCTTCTCGATGTGGCACGAGTACGTACTCCTACCGATCTTCAAGTTCGGCCACCCGAACATGGCCGGGCTGGTGAGCAAGCACGCCGACGGCCAACTCCTCGGCCACCTGCTGGGGTCCGTGAAGATGGGGATGGTCGCCGGCTCGACCAACCGCGGCGGGGTCGAAGCGATCCGGCAAATCCTGCGCGACAAGGACGTTCACCGGCACCTCGTCGTGACGCCGGACGGGCCGCGCGGCCCGCGGCGGGTCGCGCAGGTCGGCGTCGTGTACATCGCCTCGCGGACGGAAATGCTGCTCGTCCCCGTGGGCGTGGGGTACAAGCGCCTGTGGCGGGCGGAGAGTTGGGACCGGTTCGCCGTCCCGCGGCCGTTCGCCCGCGCGCGGCTCATCACCGGCGAGCCGGTGGCCATCCCCGCCGACCTCAAGCTCGCCCAATTGGAGGCGGCGCTGGTGCCGCTGCAGGCCGAGATGGACCGCCTGAACGCGCTCGCCGAGGAGTGGGCCGTGACCGGCCGCCTCGACCCGCGGAGCGTCCTCGCGTCGATGACCAACCTCCCCCCCCCCCGCCCTTGCAGGGGGTGAGGTCTCGACAGCCCGATTACCCCGACGGCTCCCAATCCGGTTCATCGTGGTGGTCCCGACAGAGGTCTCTTCGCCGATGGACCCCGAGCGCCACGCCCGCCCCCTGTCGATCGCCGGCACCCTCGCCGTCGTCGCCGGCCTCTACTCGGGCACCGACGCGGGCTGGCTCGCAGTGGCCGTCGGCGTCGCCCTGTTGCCGACGGCGTGCTACTCCCGGCGCGACGGCTTCCTCTTGTTCGGCCCGTTCGCGCGAGTTGATGCCGTGCGTCGTGCTCGAAGCCGGCGAACCCACATCGTGCGTGCGGTCACGGCCCTCGCCGTCGGGGCGCTTCTGATCTTTAACGGCGGAGAGTTCCAGACCTATCACGACCGGACATTCGCCTCGCCGTCCCGGATCATCCGCAACCAGCTACAACAGAATCAAATCGTCACCTGGCTCGCGCTCCCAATCGGCTTTCTCGTGCCGGTCCTGACGGTGCTGCTCGTGTCCGGGGCCATCGCCGAGGAGAAAGCCGGAAGGCGGTGGGAAGTCTTGATGGCGACTGACCTGCGGGCGCGGGAAATCGTCTTCGGCAAGCTCCTCGGCAAGCTGTGGCTCGTCCTCGAACCCGTCATGGTCATCGTGCCCGTGTTGGCGATGCTCCCCCTCTTGATCCCCCTATCTCCCGAGGTGATGCTGCTTTATGGTGGTGCGGTGTTCGTGACGATGCTCGCGCTCGCGGGACTGTCGGCGCTGATGTCAGCCTGCTTTCAGAGTCGCAGCGGGGCGGCGTGGCTCGTGGTGGTCATTGTGACTGGGTATTTGGCCCTCAGCTCGAAGCTGCTGGTGTACGCCAAGGAGACGGTGGGCTGGACATTCCGCAGTTCGACCGGCACCCATGGGTCGCTGATCGCTGCCGACCTCGTCGAAGCCGTCAACATCGCTAACCCGGTATCAACGCTGGACTTCGTCAAAGCCTACTACCCACCAAGCCCCCCGTTGCCGATCTGCGCCGCGGCCTTGCGGCAGTACAGTGCCGGTGCCGTTGGGGTGTTCCTCGCGGGCACACTCCTGGCGTGCCGACGTGTCCGCACGGTGCAGGCGGTCCTCGCGACGATCGTGACGGAGCCGCGACCGTCACGCCCACGCAAGGTCCGTGTCAGCCAGCGAGCACGAACGGCGAAGTTGCGGCCGCCGGTCACCGACGAGCCGCTGGCGTGGTGGGCCAACTGCCGCGTCGGCGTGTTCCGGACGGGGCCGACGAAGTGGCGGAAGGTGGCGTTGGCGTTCGGGATGATGGTGGCGGGGGGCCTGGCCGTGACCGCGACCGATCTCGTGGGTCGGATTACGGTCTACCCGCACCTCAACAGCTATTTTCGGGGAAACACGTGGCCCCTGGGCGACCTGTTGGCGTGCGTAGCCGTGGGCGTCCTTCCGCTCGTGCTCGTCGTCTTCTCGGTCGTCCTGCCCGTGGTCGTCGCCACGAACTCGATCGCCAAGGAGCGCGCGGGGGACACGCTCGAATCGCTCCGGCTCACGCCGCTGACCGCCCGCGAGATGCTCGAACAGGTCCGCAACGGCTGTCTCCTGACCAGCCGGTTCAGCCTTCGGCTCTGGTCGATCCCTGCGGCGGCCGCCGTCGTCACCGGCTTCTTCCCGCCGCGTCCCTGGCCCTTTGCCTCGCCGCCGCGTCCCTGGCCCTGACGCCGCCGCTGGTCAACTTCGCACTCTACTGCTCCGCGTGGGCCAGCACGCCGGCGCGGGCCGCACGCAACTTGATCTTCGGCGGCTTCGTCTGGCACTACTTCCTGCTCATGGTCGTGGCAGTCGTGTTCGTCGTCGTCCTGGAAGCCTTCACCGGTGAGCCGACATGGATCGAGAGCACGGTCGAAAGGGCAGTTCTCAACCCGAACGAACTCATCGACTCCCTCGGTCAACTCAGTCTCGCGGGTCGCCAAGTCCCCGTTGCGAGCGTCGTGGCGACCGCGCTGGTCTACTCGGCCGGCGTCGCCGCGTACTACCTCATTGGCCGCTGGGTGTTCAACCGGGCCGTCGGCCGCTTCGCCAAGTCGCGGGACGCCACGGCGTAGATTTGCCTGCGCGGAGCGCGGGGCTACAATGATGCCATGCCGCTGCGAATCTCCAACTTGCGCCTCCCGGTCGAAGAACCGGAAGCGAACTTGCCGTCCCACATTGCCCGCGCGATCGGCGTCGCTTCTGGCGACCTGGCGCACTGGCGAATCCTCCGCAAGAGCCTCGATTTGCGGGACAAGCGGCAACTCCGCTTCGTCTACAACTTCGAGGTGGACCTGCCGGAGGAGGAACTCGAAGTCGTCTACCGGACCATCGACCGCGCGGCCCCGACGGCGCAGGTCGAACTCTTCGACGAGCCGCCGTTCGAGATGGCGACGCCCGGCACCGAGGCGATCCGCGACCGGCCGATCGTCATCGGCTCCGGGCCGGGCGGGCTGGTCTGCGCGTACTTCCTGGCCCAACTCGGCTACCGGCCGATCGTGCTGGAGCGCGGCACGCAGGTCAGCGACCGCATCCGCGACGTGAAGCGCTTCGACGGCGGCGGAACGTTCGAGCCTGAGAGCAACTACCTCTTCGGCGAGGGCGGCGCGGGCACCTTTTCCGACGGCAAGCTCACCTGCCGCGGCAGCGGGCCGGACGTGATGCGGGTGCTCGAACTCTTCGCCGAGTGCAAGGGCCAGCAGCCCGGTAAGCCGAGCATCCTGTACTACCACCGGCCGCACCTCGGCAGCAACCGCCTGCCTGCCGTCGTGAAGGCGATCCGCCAGAAGATCGTGGCCCTCGGCGGTGAAGTCCGCTTCCACACCAAGGTCGAGGACGTCGAGTTCGACGCCGGCGGCGTCCGCGGCATCATGACCTCGTCGGGGTTCATCGCCAGTTCGGTCGTGATCCTGGCCGTCGGCCACAGCGCCCGCGACACCTTCGAGATGCTGGCCCGCCGCAAGGTGCCGATGTCTCGCAAGGCGTTTCAGTTCGGCGTCCGCGTCGAACACCCGCAGGCGCTCGTCAACGAGGTGCAGTACGGTTCCCGGCACGCCAGCCACGAGAACGCCCTGGGCAACGCCGATTACTCGCTGGTGGCGAGCGGCAAGAACGGGACGCCGGACGTGTTCAGCTTCTGCATGTGCGCCGGCGGTATGGTCATCCCGAGCGTGTCGCAGACGGGGTACTTTTGCACCAACGGCATGAGCCTGTCGAAGCGCGACTCGGTGTACGCCAACAGCGGGCTGGTGGTGACGGTCCCCGTCGAGGCGTTCGAGGGCACCGACGTGCTGGCCGGCGTGCGGCTGCAGGAAAAGTACGAGAAGCGCGCCTACGAACTCGGCCGCGGCGGCTACGGCTCGCCGCTCCAAACCGCCCGCGACTTCCTGGCCGACCGCGGGGCGACCGCCGTGCCGCGCAGCAGCTACCCGCGCGAAGGGGTGGCCGCCGACTTGCGCGAGGTACTGCCGCCGGTCGTCGTCGAGGCGTTGAAGAACGGACTGCCGCAGATGGACCGCCGCTGGCAGGGCCGCTTCCTCGACGACGCCGTACTCGCCGGTCCCGAGTCCCGGGGCAGTTCGCCGATCCGCATCGACCGGGACAACGGGACTCGCGAGTCGCCCGGCATCTCCGGCTTCTACCCCGTCGGCGAGGGGGCCGGGTACGCCGGCGGCATCGTCAGCGCCGCCGTCGATGGCCTGCGGACGGCCCGCGCGATCGTGGCCCGCTTCGCCCCGCTTCACAAACCGGCGTGAAGTTCCGGCGTAGAAGCGACGTTTCGACTTGGCCGGGCGCGAGACTTGAGCTATAAGTTTGTCAGCGATGCCCCTGGCGGTGGCCAACACCCGTGTTGTCCGCTCCCGGAATTGGACCGGCTTGATTCCGTTCCTGGCGTCGCGTCTTCGTTTTTCGTACCGCCTCCGCGTCGAACACGAGGCGACGTTCGATCCGGTGAGGTCGTGGCCGCACCGGATCGCCGGGCGTGGCGTGCGAAATCGGTCGAGGATCACGGGCAAGCCCTTCCTCCCGGTGGCAAAGTTTGATCTAATAGCTTCCTGCCCACCGGTCCCGCCTCTCGCCTTCCGGGAAGATCGTATGCCCCGTCCGCCGCACGCCATCGGCATCGACCGCCGCGAACTCTTGCAAGTCGGCTACGCCGGGGCGTTCGGCCTCGGGCTGCTCGGCACGCCGACCGCGACGGCACTCGCTCGTCCGGCCCCCGGCACGGAGGTCAGGACGAAGTCCGCGAAGTCGGTCATCCTCGTGTTCCTCACCGGGGCCGCGAGCCACATCGACACGTTCGACCCCAAGCCCGACGCGCCGGCCGAGATTCGCGGCGACTTCAAGCCGATCGCCACGACCGTGCCCGGCTTCCAGGTGACGGAGTTGCTGCCGCTGCTGGCCGCGCAAGCACAGAAGTTCGCCGTGGTGCGGTCGCTGTCGCACAAGGAGAACAACCACCTGATGGCGTGCCACCACCTGCAGACGGGGCACGCGCAACCGGGGGCGTTCTTCGACAAGGTCGCCAGCCGCGACGACTGGCCGTGTTACGCCGGGGCACTGAATGCCCTACGGCCGCGCACCGACGGCTTGCCGTCCGGCGTTCACCTGCCGTGGCACCTCCAAGAGCCGCCGCTGATGTGGCCGGGGCAGCACGCCGGGTTCCTGGGGCCGAAGCACGACCCGTGGCAGTTGCACCAGAACCCGAACGCCAAAGACTTCCGCGTCGAGAACGTCGCCCCGGCCGCCGGCATTTCCGTAGAACAGTTCGCCGACCGCAAGCTCTTGCTCGACGGTTTGCAGCAGTCCCAGCGGAACCTCGAAGCGGTCGCCGAGGCCCGCAAGCTGACCGACCAGCAGGGCCAGGCGTTCAAACTGCTCGCGTCGGGCAAGGTGAGTACGGCGTTCGACCTGCACCGCGAACCGGACGCCGTCCGGGACCGCTACGGCCGGCACGAGTTCGGCCAGTCCCTGCTCCTCGCGCGGCGGCTAGTCCAGGCCGGCGTGCCGGTCGTCCAGGCGAACATGGGCAAGGCGCAGAACTGGGACAGCCACGGCGACATTTTCAACCGCCTGAAGAAGGACTTGACGCCGCCGCTCGACAAGGCGGTGTCGGCCCTGCTCGAAGACCTGTCCAGCCTCGGGATGCTCGACGACACACTGGTCGTGATGGTCGGCGAGTTCGGCCGGACGCCCAAGATCGGCCCGCAAAACCCGGGGGCAAAGCCGGGCCGGGACCACTGGGCACCCTGCTTCTTCGGCCTGTTCGCCGGGGCCGGGGTCCGCGGCGGGCAGGTCATCGGCAAGTCGGACAAGATCGGCGCGTTCCCGACGACGGTGCCGTTCTCGCCGGACGACGTGGGGGCGACGATTTACACCGCGCTCGGCGTCAACCCGGAGAGCGAAGTCCGCGACCGCTTCGGCCGTCCGGTGACCCTGAACGGCGGCCGGGTCATCGAGTCGCTGTTCACCGGCGCGTGATTGCGGAACTCCGCGCCCGCCGGGGTGTTCTAAGAATCACTGGTCACCTGCCCCGTTCCGGAGCCGAGTCGATGTCGCGTCGCATCCTGTCGAAAGCGGTCGCCGTGGGCGGCCTGGCGTTGGGCCTGTTCCTCCTGGCCGGCCCCGAGGGTTTCGCACTCGCCGGCAAGAAGGAGGACGCGGCCAAGCACCTGTCCGATTTGAAGGCCGGCAAGGACGCGAAGTCGCAGGTCTACGCCCTGGAAGAACTCGCCAAGATCGGCCAAATCCAGAAGTCGGCCATCAAGGACGCCGTGCCCGAGATGATGAAAGCCCTCGAAAGCAAGGACGCTACGGTCCGTGCCGCCGCCGCCAAGTCGGTCGGCACGATCGACCCCGACCCGAAGGAGGTCATCCCGATCCTGGTCAAGATGATGACCGAGGACAAGGACGAGGCCGCCAGGATGGGGGCCATCGCCGGTCTCGGTCAGATGGGCGAGAACGCCAAGGACGCCGTCAAGGACTTGCGCAAGGTCGTCGCCGACGAGGACAAGAAGAGCAAGCTCGGCAAGGCGGCCCAGCAGGCCCTCAAGGTCATCGTCGTCAAGAAGAAGTGACGCTACCCGCCGCGGATGGGCCGGGCCGGCCGGTCGATCACGTCGCCGCACACCTGGTAGCGGAAGTTGCCGATGATGAGTTCGTCCCCGGGGACGAGAACCCCTTCGACGACGCGCTCGCCGTTAATCTTGACGCCGTTGGTGCTGCCGAGATCGCGGATGACGAGGGTTTCACCCACCTGGGCGATGCAGCAGTGCCGCCGGGAAATTTTCTTCGAGTTCAACTGCACGTCGCACTCTTGATGCCGGCCGAAGAGTAGGATCGGCTTGTCGAGCAGAATGCTCGGCCCGTCGGTGAGGGACAACAGGTGCGCGGGCATGACGGGTTCACGCTTTCCCGGACTTGGCGGCGATGAGCGCGGCGAGGTAACTGACGGGGTCGTCCTTGGCCATCGCCTGCGCGGCGAGGGCGTCGTAGTCCGCCGTCCGGCGGGCCAGTTCCATGACTCCGGGGCAACTCGTGCCCCCCTCGGCGGCGTCGGCCAGGAACTCCCGGGCGACGGCCAGCGCCTCGGGCAGGCGGTCGAGCTTGACCAGTAAATTGACGACGACTTCGGCGGGGAACCGGTAGCCCTCGACGGCCGCGGCGGGCAACTTCGCCTTGAAGTGCGCGACGTTGGCGTCCACATCGACCCCCGCGACGGCGTTCAAGTACGGCAAGTAGTCGGCATAAGTCTTCTCGAACGGCGGGTCGTTGTCGCCGGTGTAGTTGGTCGAGAGCAGCGTGCCGTAACGGGCCAGTTCGCGGGCCAGGTCGAGTTCCGCGCACTTCGGCAACTGCATCGCCGCGAGCACGACCGACGACAGGTGCGACGTGTCGATGTGGTAGGCGTCGTCGGCCATTAACTCGGGGTGGTCGGCGAGCATTCGCGGGATCGTCGCCCCCTCGGAAACGGCGACGCCGCGTTGGCTCAGGTCGCCGGCGAGCCGGTCTTTTAACTGGGCGTGCAGTGCCCGGACGAGCCGCTTGACGCAGTAGTCGCGCAGGGTCGGGTTGGCGTTCAAGTCCGCGGAGCCGACCATCGTGATGGCGGAGCAGACGCCGCTGCGGTCGAGGATCAGGTCGAAGCCCTTTTCGGGCAGAACCCCCTGCTGCCAGGCGATTTCGACGAGCGGGTAGACGTCGTCGTCGGGGCCGGGGGTGTGGGCGAGCAACGCTTCCTTGACCGGCCCCGGCTCGTTGATGATGCGGAAGTACGCCCACGCCTTGGCGATCTCGCCGCGGCCCAGGTGCAGCCCGCCGACGTGCCGGGCCGCCTGGCGGATCGCGTCCTCGTAGGCCTCGTGGGCGTCCGCCGGCAACTCGGTCGCCGGGCTGAGCGGGAACGGCGACAGGCCGAGTTCGACCCGCCGGCGTAAGAGCATCGCGTAGAACAGCGCCTGGAATTCGCCGGCCGACTCCAACTCAGAACGCAGGGCTTCGCCGCCGCCCACGGGACCGCCGGCCTCGAAAGCGGTGCGGACCCGGCGGAAGACGGCGTCGTCGAACTTGCGCGCGAACGGGACTTCGTCCATGACGGCCTTACTTGCCCTTCGGCTTCGACAGGTCGGTGAACTTGATGTCCTTGAACTCGACGGTCATCGCCCCGCCCTGGTGCAGTTGGAAGGCGATGATGCCCGTCTCGGCCGTCGGCTTCTCGTCCGGGGTCTTCGGGAAGTCCTTGTCCACCGTGGTCTCGCCGTTGACCTTGATCGTGAAGTGCGTGCCCTTGACGGTCAGGGCGTAGTCGTTGAACTCGGCCTCCTTGACGTGCTTCTTGACGAAGTCGCCGGGCGAAGCCAGCATCATGCCGCCGACGCCTTCGCCGTACAGGCTGCCCCAGTACTGCTGGCCCATGTCGCACTGCGGCCCGTGGACGACGAACTTCTTGGCGTCGGTGACGGTGCTGCGGACCTGGATGCCGCTGTTCGCCTTGCCGCCGGTCATCTTGACTTTGAACGACATCTCGAAGTCGGCGTACTTGGTCTTGCTGCACAGGAAGGTGTTGAACTTGGGGTCTTCCTTGGCCGTCCCGGTCACGGTCGTGCCGTCGATCTTCCAGTACGGTTCGAGGCCTTCCCAGTTGTCGGCCTTGAGGAACTCTTTGGTGTCGTCGGCGCGGGCCGACCCGGCGGCGAGGCCCAGGAAGGCGAGGGAGAGTAGTAGTCGGGGGAGGCGCATCGGAGTCTCGGGAGAGGGGTGAGGCGGGAGCCCGTCGTCGCCGGCGGGTTGCCAAGATCGTACTCACGCCGCGCGGAGAATCAACCGGCTTCGGCGACGAACCCCTTGATCTCGCGCGGCAACTCGACCCACTTGACCCCGTCGCCGCGCAGGTGGTGCACCAGCGGCCGCGGGTAAAAGCAGCGGACGACCACGTCGTTGCCGCGGTACTCCTGGTGCGTGATCTCGGCGTGCGCGTTCAGGAAGGCCAGCAACTTGCCGTTCCCGGCCGAGAAGACGAGTTCCACCGCCAGGATGTCCGTCGAGAGCATCTCGACGACGGCGTCAGTCAGTTCTTGCACCCCCTCGCCGGTCAGGCCGCTGATGGCGATCGCCCGCGGGTGGTGGGCGCGTAGCACGTCGAGGTACGACCGGTCGGGCAGTTTGTCGATCTTGTTCAGGACCAGGATCATCGGCTTGTCTTTGCAGTCGAGTTCGGCCAACACCTCGTTCACGGCCTTCAGGTGAAGCTCCGCGAGCGGGTTGCTGGCGTCCACCACTTGCAGCAACAGCCGGGCGTGCCGGGCCTCGGCCAGGGTCGCCTTGAAGCTGGCCACGAGGTCGTGGGGCAGGTCGCGGATGAACCCGACGGTGTCCGACAGCAGCACCTTGCCGAAGTCCTTGACGTGCCACTGCCGGGTGCGGGTGTCGAGCGTCGAGAACAGTTTGTCCTGGACGAACACGCCCGAGTGGGTCAGGGCGTTCATGAGCCGGGACTTGCCGGCGTTCGTGTACCCGACCAGCGATACGGTCGGCATGTCGCCGCGGCTCTTAACCTCGCGCTCCTTGCGGGCGACCACGTCGTCGAGTTTGTGCTTCAAGTCGCGGATGCGGAGGTTGGCGATGCGGCGGTCTTCTTCGAGCTGCGTTTCGCCGGGGCCGCGGGTGCCGATGCCGCCGCCGCCGAGGCGCGAGAGGTGGCTCCACATGTTCTTCAAGCGCGGCAGGGAGTATTCGAGCTGCGCGAGTTCGACCTGCAGGCGGGCTTCGAGGGTCTGCGCCCGGGTGGCGAAGATGTCGAGGATCACTTCGCTGCGGTCGAGGACCTTCACGTCCAGGGCTTTTTCGAGGTTGCGGGCCTGGGCCGGGGTCAGGTCGTTGTCGAAGATGACCACGTCGGCCTCGGCCGACTCGACGAGTTCGCCGAGTTCCTTGAGCTTGCCCGAGCCGATGTAAGTGCCGAGTTGGATGTCGTGCCGCTTCTGCGTCATCTCGCCGACGACCTTGGCCCCGGCGGACTCGGCGAGGCCGCGAATCTCGTCGCACGGGTCGGCGGTCAGCCACGGCCGCTCGGGCAGGGCGATCGACACGAGGATGGCCTTCTCTTGAGCGATCGAGAAGTCGTCCCGTTGCGATTCAAACGCTTTGCTGATGGCGGCGCTCCGAAGGGGGGTGAGGGCGTGGTGCATTGTACCCACCAGGACACGCCGCGCACCAGTCGGTTCACGCCCGGGCGATTTCGGCGGCCGGACCGGCCGGGGCGACGACGACACCTTCGGACAGCGGCGTCAGGCCGCCGAAGTGCTTCGGCATTGTCAGCCGCAAGTAGACCTCGAGCAGTAGCCCGGCCGCGAAGATGCCGACGCTGATCCACTGCGACAGCGTCAAGTCGAGCGCGTAAGTCGGCTCGATGCGCAGGGCTTCGTTCAGGAAGCGGTGGGCCGAGTACCCGAGCATGAGCAGGACCATCATCTGCCCGTCGTGCCGCCTCAGTGGCTGGAACGCGAGCAGCAACAGGACGAGCAGGCCCATACTGACGGTTTCGTACAGTTGCGTCGGGAAGAAGCTGACCGTCCGCGGGGTGAAGGTGATCGTCTCGGGCACGCCGTCGCGCGTCACGCCGAGGGCCAGTTGCGATTCGCCGCGGGGCCAGTGCTCGACGAGGTCGGTGAGGCGGTCGCGGGCGGTCACGCTCAACCCGGCGTCGCGCAAGTCCTTGAGGCGGACGACGCCGACGCGGGCGTCCTCCGGTTCGTCGAAGCCGACGCGGGCGTACCGGTCGCTCGCGTCCTCGGCCGGCGGCGGCAGTTCGACGCCCCGAGACTCCAGCAGTCGCGGTTTCGCGGCCGCGATCAACGCCGGGTCGCCGAAGAGTTCGAGGATGGTCGCGTTCGGCAGGCCGTTGACCTGGGCGATGCGGTCGCCGACCCGCACGCCGGCCCGGCGCGCCGCCGAACCGGGTTCGACGCCGGTCACCACTGAGCGGTGGTCGCCGCCGGCGAGCGGCAGGCGGGGGGCGACCGAGAAGCCGGTGGACGTTTGCAGGCCGTGGATTTGCGGCATCCGGCTGCCCTCCCGCGGCGGCTGGCAGACCTGCTCGCGGGCATGGGCCGTCAGCAGTGGGAACTCGCCGAGGGTCGCCGAAAGTGGCACCGGCTGGCTCTCGACGCAGACCGGTTGACCCCAGCAACAGCCGTTCAGGTAGCAGCCGATGCGGCCGATGGCCAGGCCGGTGGCGATGAGCGGGGCGACGGCGTCGGCGAGCTTCCAGCCCGAGATTTTGAAGTGGCGCAGCACGAGCCGGTAGAAGATCGCGTAGCCGATCAGCCCGCCGAACACCGCCCCATAAACGACGATGCCGCCCTTCCAGAACTGGAAAAACTGCAGGACGTAGTCCCAGAAGGACGGGCCGAACTGCTCGCGGTACTGGAGCATGTAGACGACGCGCGCCCCGGCGATGCCGCCGAGGAACAGCACGATGGCCAGGTCCACCATGCGGCCGTCCGGCACGCCGACCCGCAGGCCGCGGGACGGCCCCCAGACCATCGCCGTGACGACGAAAGTCAGGAACAGCATCGCCCCGAAGCCGTAGACCGGTAGCCCGCGGGGGTCGAGGAAGTTCGCGTGGACGGGCAGGAAAAACAGCACCTGGTGCATCCGGCGTCACCCAAAGCCAGCGGGGTCGAACGCCACTGGTTTAACGCAATCGCCCCGGCGGGGCAAGGACAACGGCGGCGTGTCAGTCGCGGCCGCTTGATCTGCTCGCGGCAGTTCGGACAATGGACACGCAGGGCCGTTGGCACGCGGGGCTGAGACATGGACGCGATGGTATTTCTGGAACGGGGCGGCAAGGTCGCCCGGCAGCCGGTGTTCGTCCTGTCTGGCGAGGAAGAGTTCTTGAAGCGGCGCGCCCGGGACGCCATACTCGCCGGCCTGTTGGGCGACGCGGACGCCGAGTTCGCCGTGTCCGTTTACGCCCCGGACAAGCTCGACATCACGACCGTCCGCAACGAACTCGACACCCTGCCGTTCCTCGCGCCACTGCGAATCGTCATCGTCGAGGCGGCCGACCCGTTCGTGACCGACCACCGCGCCGCCCTGGAAAAGTACTTCGCCGGCCCCAGCAAAGTCGGCGTGCTGATCCTCGAATTGAAGACCTTTCCCGAGACGACGAAGCTGGCGAAGGCGCTGCCGGACGCGGCGAAAATCGTGTGCAAGCCGCACTCGCCGTACAAGCTCGACGAAGTCGAGGCGTGGTGCGTCAAGTGGTGCGACGCGAAGCACCACCGCAAGCTCACGGCCGACGCGGCGGCGACGCTGGTGGAACGCGTCGGGCCGCAACTCGGGCTGCTCGACCAGGAACTCGGCAAGCTCGCCGTGGCCATCGGGGCGCGGAAGCAAATCACCCCCGAGGATGTCGAAGCCTTCGTCGGCCGCAGCCGTGCGGCCAACGTCTTCCGCATCCTCGACGCCATCGGCGAGGGCAAGCCGGGCGAGGCGTTTGCGATTCTCGGCGAACTGCTCGAAGAGGGGGAAGTCGGTCTCGCCATCCTCGGGCCGCTGACGGCGCAACTGCGCAAGCTCGGCACGGTCGGCCGGTTGATCGCGCAGGGGCAGTCGCTGGGGCCGGCGATGGACGCGGCCGGCGTGCCGAAGTGGCCGCAGGCCCGGCAGAGCGTCGAGCGGCAAGTCCGGCACTTGGGCCGCGGCCGGCTCCTGCAAATCGCCGACTGGCTGGTCGAAATCAACCTCGGCTTAAAAGGCGGAAGTCCGCTGCCCGAGCGGCTCCAACTCGAGCTCCTGCTCGCCAAACTCGCCCGCCCGGCCGCAGCGTCCGGCCCCCGCGCCGGCTGAGATTTCGGCCGCACATTTCGCGTCGGCAAAAAGGTGTCGGGAACCCCGTCGGTCAATCGTTGCAATCCGCAAACCCGTCGCCATTTCTGAGCGACAGCGTACTACGGTTCGTTCGGCCGGACCGTCCCGTGAGTCCGCCTCGACGACGATTCCCGACGCGCTCCGCCCTCGTACCGAATCTCCAGGTTGCCATCATGGAACAGCTCACCCCGCAGCTCATGCACAAGCTGGTCTTCACGATCCTCATGCACGGGCTGAACGACTCGCAAATCCACCTCGCGCACAAGGTTCTGTCGGACGCGATGGCCCACGGCAACCCGCAAGTCCGCGAGCTGGCCGTGGTCGCGTTGGCCGACCTGCCGGTGTCGGCCAACAAGCGGGTGCAGTCGCTCCTGCTCGCCCTCGCCGACGATTCTGCCCGGGTCCGCCGCCGGTCGGCCCGCGCCCTCGGCGATCAAGCCACCGCCGCCCTGCCGGCCCTTCACCAGCTCATCCGCGGCCTGAAAGACGCCGACGCCAGCGTCCGCCGGGACTGTGCCGGGGCGCTCGGCCGCATGGGGCCGCTGGCCCACCCCGCCGCCCCCGCCTTGATCGCCATGCTCGGCGAGCCGGAAAACCGCACCCGTGCCATCGTCGCCGTCGCCCTGAAGCGCATCGGGGCGGCCGCCGTCGAGCCGCTCCTGGTTGGCGTCCAGTCGCCGTCCCCCGAACTCCGCGGCCACTGTGCCACGCTGCTGGCCAAGATTGCCCCGGACAACCTGGTCGTCATGGCGGTTTTAAAGAGCGTCTTGACCGACGAAGACGCCGAGGTCCGCGCCCGGGCCGACGCCGCCCTGCAATTCGTCACGACCCCCCCGCCGATCCCGATGCCCCCGGCCCGCCAGACGCTCAACGCCAACGTCTAACCGGCCCGAGTGTCCAACACTTCTGCCCACCGCGCCCGCACTTGTGCGGGCGTTGCCGTTCCCGTCGTCCCGAGTTGCCGCACAGTGATCGACGCGACGAGGTTGGCGAACGCCACGGCAACGGACGCACTCGATCCCGCCAGCACGGCCGCCACGATCCCGGCCGAACAACTGTCCCCCGCACCGCACACGTCCACCGGCCCCAGTACCGAGTACGCCGGGACATCGATCGCCTGACCGCCGGGCCACGGGACGACTCGCATTCCCCGCTCGCCCAGCGTGCAGAAAACCGTCCCGCCGACCCTCACTCCCAACTCGGCCGGTCGAGAGTCGCACTCGGCCTCGTTCGGCTTCACCGCCACGTGGCGGAACTCGCCAATCCGTTCCCGGCTGTCGGCTAACACGAACAGGCTGCCGCGGCGATCCTTGGCCGCGGCGCAAACGGCCTCGCGCACCCGTATCGTGACGACGCCGCAATTCTCCTCGCTGACTTGGTCGAGCACGATCAGCGCATCGACGCGGGCGATCAACTCGGGCAGGCGTTCCAGAATCGCGTCTTCGAGACGCGACGGCGTCGGGGTGCGATTCTTGATGTCGAGCCGGTTCAACTCCCGGCCGGCGACCATCGGCTTGGTGTAAGTTGGGGTCCGCCGCTCCCCGCTGACGATCACCAGCGACGGATCGACTCCGCGGACCCGGCCGAGGGCCTGGCGGAGTTCGTAGCCTTCGCCGTCGTCGCCGATGACCGTCAGCGGTACGATCCGGCCGACCCCCAACGCCGACAGGTTGTTCATCACCGTGCCGAGTGCCCCGGGAAAACTCCGCACCCCGACGACCTGGTACGCCGTCAGGCCCGTCTCGACGGACGGCTCGTCGAGGCCGGGGTCGATGTCGAGGTAGCGGTCGAGGAAGAGGTCGCCGATCAGGCCGACCCGCGCCGTTGGAAGGGTCGCAAGGATTTGCTCGATTGTGGCGCTGGTCAGCATTGTGCCTCCGAACTGTGGCCCGAGATTCGCAACTCAAGCCGGAGGTGTCAGTTTAGCTGACACTTGAAAAATACGCCCGTGGAAAGCAGGGAGGGAATGCTTGACAGCAGTTCATCTCAGGGCGTATTGTCTGGGCAGAAGAATGTTGCTCGGCGGGACGTGTCCATGCAGTTGATCCAACCCGACATTCTCGCCGCCGGCCGTGGCCTCTCCTTCGGAGCCGCCGGATTCCTCGTGTTTGTGGGCCTGCTGCTCTGGGCGGTCGGCTGGCGCTGGCACCGCTTTTGGGTCGTTTTCGGCATGACCCTCACGGCCGGTTTAATCGGTTTGAGTGCGGGCCGCACGGCCGGCGGCAATCAAGTCATGGTCGTCGGCATTCTGCTCGCCGTCTCGGTCGGGATGCTCGCGCTTGAGTTGGCGAAGGTGATTTCCTTCGCCACGGGCGGGGTGGCCGCCTGGGTGGCGACGCAGGCAGTCTTCCCGCAGGTCCAAGAACTTTGGGCGATCTTCCTCGGCGGCGGACTGCTCGGCGTCGTGCTGTACAAGCTCTGGACGATGTTGACGACGAGTCTGTTGGGCGTCCTCGTGACCTGGCACGGCTCATTGCTGGTCGCCCAGGAACTGAGCAAAAGCGACCTGACGAGTTGGGTCGCCGACCACACGATGGCCCTGAACGGCGGCGTGGTTGCCGTGACCATCCTGGGCGTCGCGGTCCAGACGCTGACGGCGGCTCCCCCGGAACCCGACGCCGCGGAACTCCTGGCCGAGCAGAAAGCCCACGCCGAATTGCACCTGCACGTCCCACCTCCGGTCAAGTCGGTGGGGTCGTGGTGGAAGTTGAACATCGGCAAGGCCGCGTGACGGCGGTTACAGGTCGATGCGGAAGCGACCGGCGAGGCCGTAGCCGCCCGGCTCCGGGTTGGACCGCGTCAGGCGGGTGAGCATAGCCCAGTTGGCCACGCCGGGCACCTCGTGGAACACGGCGTAAACATAAGCGGTTTCCGGTTGCGAGAGGGCCGTGCAACTCATGCCGCCGCTCGAAACGTCCCGGACGCGGGCCGGGAGAACCTTGCCGACGACGCCGTCGCTCGTGAGCGGGTAGAGCGAGACGGCCCAGTTGGCCGGGACGCGGACGTGCTTGCGGCGGTCGTCGGCGTTGCCCAATACTTGGCGGACCTCATCGAGCATTTCCGGGAGCAAGTCGGACGCGGCCCGGGTCAGGCCCAAGTCCGGGGAGCCGAACAGCGAGCCGGTCAGGATCGCTTCGCCGATGGACGTGCCTGGCTTGGGCAACCGGACGTGAACGATGAGGCCGTTCTTGGCCTTGGTCGACAGGCGGTCCCAGAAGCCGGCGGAGTTGTACCGGCGGATGAAAAACTCCTCCGGCCCGGCCGGCTCGATCTCCGCCTTCCACGCCTCTTTGAGCAGTTCCAGCTTGATCTTGGCGACGCCGCTGACCGCCCGCAAGGGGAACCGGCTGGCCCAGGTGCCGTCGGATTGGCGCGTCGGCACGCCGGCCACCTGGGGCACACTCCCGTCCGGCGTGGCGCTCATGACCAGCGTCTCGATGAGCGTCGCGCAGTCCGGGGCGATGAAGTCTTTCGTACCCGGTTTGGCCAGCCACGACGTGGGCAAGATCGACCAGATGCGCGGCAGTCGGATCGGCGGCGGGGCGGTCGTCAAGGAGACGAGGTCGTGCCCCGAGTCGTGGTCCTGACCGGGCGACGACGGGGCGTTCAGAGGGCGAGCGCCGCTCAGCGTCGGCACGGGGCGGCGCTGGACGGACAGTTGCGGCCGGTTCTGCCCACCGTACTGCAACGATTTCGACCCGCCGGGCGGTTGGGTCATGCGGCCGGTCAGCGACGACGGGTCCGTGCCGTGGCTCGTCGGATCGGCCGGCAGTTCGAAGTGACTCGCCGGGCGCGGCCCGCGCGGCTCGCGGGCGTCGAGGGGCGTGTGCCGGCCGATCGGGGCCGGCGAGTTGCTCCACGTCTCGTGGGACTGGTCGAGGGTTTCCTCGCCCGAACTCCCGTTCAAGAGGGCCTGCATGAACTCGGTACACGAGCCGAACCGGTCGGTCGGAGCCTTCGACATGGCCCGCCCGACGGCCACCCGGTCGGACGCGGGGAGCGGCATCAAGTTCGGCGCGGCCGAGACGTGCTGCAACATCATCTGCTGCGCCGACCGTGCGCTGTACGGGAAGACCCCGGTGAGCATCTCCTGGTAAACGATGGCCAGGCAGTACTGGTCCGACCGCGGATCGACGCGGCCGTGCAAAATCTCCGGGGCGACGTACCGCGGCGTGAGGCCGCGGTCGGCGCTGGCCGTGCTCGCCGTCAACTCGTGGCGGCGGACCAGGCCGAAGTCGCCGACCTTGACGCGGTCGCACACGAGGAACAGGTTCGCCGGCTTGATGTCGAGGTGCTGCAACCCGTGCCGGGTGCTGATGTGGTCGAGCATCTCCGCCGCGTCGGACAAGTAACTGAGCAGGTCGTCGCGCGGAATGCCGGGAAGACCCTGGTGCGTACACGATCGGAACAGGTCCTGCATCTGGTGGTCGGCCAGTTCCATGACCATGACCAGTTCGTCGCGGAGCAGTTCGACCCGCTCCAGGGTCAACAGAAACGGGTGGCGGATCGTCTTGATGTGCTCGAAGGCTTCGTACTCGACTTCCAGGGAGTTCGCCGCGCTGCCTTCGGCCAGGTTGGACACGAACTTGATCGCCTTGTGCAGCCCGCCGGGGGCCACGCACTTCCAGACCTCGCCGAACCCGCCTTTGCCGAGCGGTTCCAGCAGGGTGTACCCCGGTAACGGTTCTTCCCCCGCACGCTTGCGGTAGACCGGGTGGAGCGAATCCGGAGAGGTGTGGGTGAGCAAGGGGGACACCACGGGATGAGGCCGAGACCTGTCGAAGGACGTAGCGAACCTTAGCTTAAAATGCGGCGGGAATGGAGAAATTCCGAACCCCGACGCGAGACGACGCGAGACGGGTCGTGCCCGGCGCAGAGCTTTCTCGGGCGGCGCGATTAGAAGAGCGTCGGCTGGTCCGCCCTGGCGGGTTTCCCGACGCGGCGCGGGCCGACCGTCCGGCCTTCCGACGGTTGCCGACGGCTCCCGTGCTTGCGGTACACTTCGGCCGTGTCCGCCGCCGACTGGATTTTGCGCACGCCGAACAGCATGGCTTTCATCGTCGCCGAGCGCAAGCGGAAATCGACGACCGGGGGAACGTAGCCCGGTAGCGGGTCGGTCTCGTGGCCGGCGATCTGCGCCGGCGTGAACTTTCTCAACTCCGGCAGCCAGCGCTTCACGAACGCCGCCGCCGGGTCCTGGTCGAGCAGTTGCTTCGCGGGACTGTAGACGCGGATCGTGTTCAGCCCCACGACGCCGGCCTGCATCTGCAACTGGCTGAAGTGGATGCCCGGCTCGAAGTCCAGGAACACCTTGGCGAGCGGATTGTGGATCGTCCGCCAGTCGAGGTGCAGCCCGGTACACGCGAAGCTCACGGCCATCGCCCGCATCCGGAAGTTGGCGAACCCGGTGACGGCCAGGCAGCGCATCACGGCGTCCACCATCGGGAAGCCGGTCCGCCCCTCGGCCCACGCTTCGAGGAGTTTCGGGTCGTCCTCGTAAGGGATGCCGCGGTAAGCCGGGTGCAGCGCCCGCGCCTCCAACTCGGGTTCGGTTTCGAGCCGCTGAATGAAGTGGTCGCGCCAGTGCAGCCGCGCCAGAAAGTTGTTGAGGCTGCGCCGCCACAGGGTCCGCGACGGGGCGTCGGGGGCGTCGAGTTCCTTCAGGCGTGCCGCCGTGGCGTGAACGGCTTGCCGCGTCGAAAGCGTTCCCCAGGCGAGGTGGACCGACAGCCGACTGCCGTGGTGGAACGCCGTGTTCGGCGAACTGATGCCGCCGGAGTAGTGCCGCCCGCGGTCGCGCAAGAAGTCGGCCAGCGTGTGCCGCGCGGCCGCCTCACTCACGACCTGCCGGTCCCGCAGTGGCGCGACGGTCGGCACGAGAGTTTTCGCGCACATCGCCAGGATTTCAGCGGACATCGGCAAGCGGGTCACCGCCGGCAGCGGTTCGATTCCGGCGATGCGGCTCGCCCAAAGTTCCTGCAGCCGGTCGCGGTTCACCCCGCCACGTCGAACGCTCGATTGCGGGAATTCGCGGTACGCGACGCCGTTCGCGGCGCACCACGCGGCGACGGCCCGGTCCCGGGCGAAGGTGATGCCGGTGCCGACTTCCTCGTGCGAGTAAATGGCGTCGAACGGCACGTTGGCCCGCAACGCCGCGAACGTCTCGACGGCGTCGCGGTGGGTGACGAACAGGTCGGCGTTCAGCGAGCGGAGTCGGCCGCGAAGTTCGGCCAGCGCCTGGCACCACGCCCCGACGTGCATGTCCGAGTAGTCCGGGGCGTTGACCAACACCGGCTCGAAGGCGAACACCGGGAGCACCTCGTCGCCGTCGGCGACGGCTTGCGTCAGGGCGGCGTTGTCGGCCAGTCGGAAGTCCCGCTTGATCCACCAGATAATGCGTTTTGGCATGACCCATTAACCGCAAATTTGCGGCCGGCGGCAACGTTAGCAGGCGGCACCCGAAAGTCGCTAATCCACGAACGCGAACTCGTTGCTGCACAACAGGACTTGCGCGAGCAACCCCCACGGCTTGACCGGCGTCGATCGCACGAACTCGACGGCGAGCGTCGTTTCCTCCGGCGTCGGCGGACGGGACAGGATCGCGGCGTATAGCCGGCGGACGCGCTCGGCGGTGGCCATCGGCCAGAGCAGTTCGCGGCGCTGCGAGACGGCGCGGGCTTGCTCAATCACGAAGGGGTTGTTCATCAGGTAGAGCGCCTGCTGCGGTACGGTCGTCGTGAACCGGCCGGGCGAGTGCTGGTCGGGGCTGGCCAGGTCGAAGCTGCGCAACGTGCCCGGCAGGTTCTGGCGGTCGATGGTGCCGTACAGGGTGCGGCGGACCGGGTACGGCGGCTTGAACAGGTCCACGGAGCGGCCGTAGACCGTGGGGTCGAGTTTGCCAGAGACAGCGAGCAGCGAATCCCGCAACGCCTCGAAATCGAGCCGCCGGCGGTTGGCGTGGCCGAGCAAGCGGTTCTCGGGGTCGCGGGCGACCGACTCCGCGGACGCGACCGAGGCTTGCTGGTAAGCGTTCGACAGCATCATGCGGCGGTGCAGTTTTTTCAGGCTCCATCCGTCGGCCGTGAATCGGGTCGCCAGCCAGTCGAGCAGTTCGGGGTGGCTGGGCGGTTCACTCCGCAGGCCGAAGTCCGACGGCGTGTTCACCAGCGGCTTACCGAAGTGCATCATCCAGACGCGGTTGACCATCACTCGGCTCGTCAACGGGTTGGCCGGGGAGACGACGGCTTTCGCCAGTTCGAGGCGACCGCTGTGCCCGGTGCCGGCGGGCGACTTCGCCAGCGTGCCGACTGGCAGGAACTGGCGGGGGACGACCGGGCCGCGGTTGTTCGGATTGCCCCGCAGGAAGAGGCCGATGTCGCCGGGCTTCTCGACATCGTTCAACACCATCGCCCGCGGCGGGTTGACCGGCGAGGTCGCCTTGAACGTGTCGATCTTCTTCTGCAAGTCCACCAGCTTATTGCGGTCGTCGCGCAGGATGAGTCGGTCGAACTCGGCGAACGGTACCTCGGCCGGACCGGCGGTTGACGAGTAAGCGCGGAAGCGTTCGTTGAGGGGCTTCGCCAGGAACTGGCGGGCACTCTCCAACGCGGCGGGGCGGAGTTGCTGGTCGCGCAGGATCGCTTGCGCGTCGCCGGCCGGCTTACCCTGGAGGCTCCGGGCCACGTCGAAGTACTTCTTGGCCGACTCGGGCGTTCTCAACTCGGCGACGATCTCGGCGTGCCGTTTGACTTTAAAGTCGTCGATCGCCCGCTCGCGGTCCTTGACTTCGGCCTCGAACTTCGTCAGTTCCGGCGTCCGCTCGACGGCCCCGATCAGCGGCAACTCCTTCGGCTCCTGGCTGGCGGCGAACACGGCGTAGAGGGAGTAGTAGTCGCCGATGCCGACGGGGTCGAACTTGTGGTCGTGGCAGCGGGCGCACTGCACGGTCAGGCCCATCAGCCCGCGCGTGACCACGTCGATGCGGTCGTCGATGATGTCGTGCGAATTGTTGCTGAAGCGCCGCCCGACGGTCAGGAAGCCCATCCCGGCGAGGGGGCGTTTGTCGTCGCCCAAGTCCAGTTGGTCGGCGGCGATCTGTTCGGAGACGAAGCGGTCGTAGGGCTTGTCCTCGTTCAGACTGCGGACGACGTAATCGCGGAAGGTGTAGGCGTAGGGGTAGGCGATGTTCTCCTGGAACACGTACCCCTTCGTGTCGGCGTACCGGGCCAGGTCGAGCCAGTAGCGGCCCCAGCGCTCGCCGTAGTGCGGGGACGCCAGCAACTCCTCGACGACGGTCTCGAACGCCCGCGGTGACGGGTCGGCGACGAACGCTCTCACCTGCGCGGCAGTCGGCGGCAGGCCGATCAGGTCGTAGTATGCGCGGCGAATGAGCACTCCTCGCGGTGCCGGGGCCGCCATCGTCAAATTGACGGCGTCGAGCTTGGCCTGCACGAAGGCGTCGATGGGGTTCGGACCGGCGGGCGTTTTCGTCGCCGGCGGCTGCGGGTCGCGGATCGGCTGGAAGGCCCAGTGCGTCGCGGCGTCGGCCGGCTTCGCCTGCGTCGCGCCCGCCTTGGGGAACGCCGCCCCGGTCTTGACCCACTGCGTCAAGACTTCCACGTCGGCGGCGGCCATCGGCTTGTTCGGCGGCATGGCGTAGTCGCCGACCCGCCGCACGGACCGGATCAATTGACTCGCGTCCGGGTCGCCGGGGACGACGACCGGCCCGCCGTCGGAGCCTTTGAGCAGGCCTTCGGCGGTGTCGAGGCGGAGTTCGGCTTGCTGCTTCTTGTCGCCGTGGCAGCGGGTGCAATGTTCGACCAGGACGGGACGGACCTTCTTCTCGAAGAACTCGACCGCCTCGGGCGTCGGTTCGGCCCCGCGCGCGGGAACGGGAGCGGCCGCGAGCAGCGTGACGAGCAGCGCGTATCGGGTCAAGGCGGCACCGCGTGTGTTGGCGGGAACGAAGAGGGCCAGGCAGGTGAAGGCATTATACCGCGCGGAACGAAACCGGCCGGCCGGGATTCGCCCCTTCAATTGCGAGTCGCCGCGCGGTATGCTTGCGCCACCGCCCACCCCCGGAGCCTCTCTCATGATTCGTCGCTCGCCGATCGCTCGTGTCTTCTTGGTGGCGGTCGCCGTCGCCGGCCTCGCGGGGGTCGCCGTCGTCGCCCGGCAAGCCCCGCCGGCCACGTCCGCGATGACCGACGCCGCGACCAAACTGCTCGGCACGCTCGACGCGGACCAGAAGAAAGCGGCCGTGTTCGCCTTCGACGACGAGCACCGGGCGAAGTGGTACTTCACCCCGCAACAGACCGACCGCGAGTCCACCCGCAAGGGCTTGCGGCTCGACAAACTGTCGGACGCCCAAAAAGCGGCCGCGCTCGCCCTGGTCAAGACCGGTCTGTCGGCGTCGGGCTTCGAGCAGGCGACGACGATTGTCGGCCTCGAAAGCCTGCTCGCCGAGTTGGAGCCGAAGGGGGCCAACACCCGCAACCCGAACTGGTACTTCGTCAGCGTTTTCGGCGAGCCGAGCGGCACCGGCAAGTGGGGCTGGCGGTTCGAAGGGCACCACCTGTCGGTCAACTTCACGCTCGACAAGGGCACCATCGTCGCCTCGACCCCGCTGCTGTTCGCGTCGAACCCGGCTAACGTGATGAATGGCTCGAAGAAGGGTCTGCGGCCGCTGCCCGAGATCGAAGACCTCGCCAAGCAACTCATCGCCACCCTTTCGGACGACCAGAAGTCCGTCGCCAAGCAGGCGAAGCAGTTCCCCGAGATCAAGGAAGGCCAGCCGAACGCGGCCGTCGGCGACCCGGTCGGCCTGGCGATGGCGAAGCTGGACGAGAAGCAAGCCGCCCTGCTGCGCAAGCTGATCGAAGCCTACGCCAACCGGCTCGCGCCCGAAGCCGCCGCGCAGGAGATGCAACGGGTCAAGGACGCCGGGGCCGACAACGTCAAGTTCGCGTACTGCGTGGAGCCGGACAAGAAGGGTTCGCCGTACACGTACCGCGTCCAGGGTCCGACCTTCGTCGTCGAGTTCCTGAACGTTCAGGGCGACGCCGCCGGCAACCCCGCCAACCACATCCACAGCGGCTGGCGACGCCTGCCGATGGACTTCGGGATGGTCGGGAAGTGAGGCGACCTCAACGCGGTCCCCGGCGAGTGGGCTGGTTCCGACCCTACGAGCGCCCAGAAACAGCTCTTCACGGGACGACCCCGTTCACTTGCCGGGGTTGATTTTGCGGCCCCCGGTCAGGAGTATGGAGTCGTTCGGCCTCTGTGAGAATATGCCATTATGTTCGCATCAAGTCGTTTGCATACCCTTCCTAGAGCGATACTCGGTCGCCCAGCCCTTGACAATTTCGGGTAGCCGGGTTGCGACTTCTCGCCCGAACAGCACTTCATCGACGTAACCCATGTGGAGCATATCGATGATACGGCAGAGGTACGACCGGCCCTTGATCCACCAGGTAAAGTGGGCGTCCACCATCAACAGGTGTTGGATGTGTTCGGGCCGGGAATCGTGCTTCGCCACTTCCCGAAGGGCTTCGTCCAGTTCCTCCAGTTCCATGCCGTCGATTAGCGTTTCGTACACCCCGTCAGCCACCCGACTGCCAAATGTGGTGGTGTAATAATACTCCTTAATCTCCCACACCGCGAGCGGATCGACCGGCCCTGGAAACGCCCCATCGACTCGCCTTGCCAGCGTCCTAAACGGCTCGTTGTTTCGCGTTACCGTTGTCAATTCTTGGGGATTGTAGTTGCAGGGCAGCCCTTCCAGGTTCGCTTCAATGAGCATGTTGATGATGCCAGTGAAATAAGCCGGCTTCTTCATCTCCCCGCTCTGCTTATTCATCGGGACGACTGCGGCCTTCTTCACCTTCCCCCGGAGTTCTTCGTACAATGTGCGGGCCCTCTCCGCGTCCATCAAGTGTGGTTCCACGACACGGTTCAGGATGTCGGCCCGGTACGCGAAGTAATCGAAGACCTGCTTCCCGGTGTCGGTCAGTTTGCCACCGTCGCCGATCAGGTGGGCCGTGCTGAGGTTGATCGACTGGAACGCTGCCCTGATCTCCGTTGCTGTTGGAACCTTGATCAGTCCGGCTTGTCCCGTCACCCCTGCCTGCCGTTTCGGTCTCTCCGTATACCCTACCTCCTGACTTATTGTTCTGACGTTTGCCCAGAACGATTTGGGGAGTGCGATGAAGGATTTGTTGGGCTGCATGTTCGTAGCTGCTCCTCGAAGCGGTTCACCATATCGAGCAGCGTCACACCCACGGCCCCGCAAATTTGCCGAAGTTCGATCAAGTCGAGTCGTCGCTCGCCCGATTCGTACTTGGACACGAAAGATTGCGGCTCATTCAGTAGCCGGGCCAAGTCTTCTTGCCGAAGCCCCGCACCCAACCGAAGTTGACGCACGACAAGCTGCAAGGCTTCCTGCTCGGGGGTGAAGATGCTCTTCTCCATAACCCCACTAGATCGGTCTTGACTTTGCATCCCAACTTCGGATAAAATCGGTATCCAGGTAAATCTGACGTTCTCGAACAAAGGCATTTATGCAGCCATCGCTGTTTTCTGAAGTTCAACGGCGGGAAGTCGAGCCGTTCAAGACCCAACTCCTGAAGTGGATTGGAAACAAGCAGCGATTCGCCCACGAGATCGTCTCCTATTTCCCTTTGAAATTCGGGACGTACTTTGAGCCGTTCCTCGGTAGTGGGGCGGTATTGGCGACACTGGCCCCCGAGTCACCGGCGGTCGGGTCGGACGTGTTCAAGCACCTCGCAGACATCTGGCAAGCACTGAAGGAACGGCCTGAAGAACTGAAGCGATGGTACGCCGAACGGTGGGAGCAGACGAAACACGACACGAATGAAGTCGTCTACGAGAGGGTGAAGGCGTCGTACAATGCGCAGCCTAACGGCGCTGACCTACTGTACCTCTGCCGGTCGTGTTACGGGGGCGTCGTCCGGTTCCGCAAGAAGGACGGGTATATGTCCACCCCCTGCGGCGTCCACAGCCCGATTGAACCGGTGTCGTTCTCGAAACGGGCTGAGGAATGGCGGATACGGTGTCGGAATGCGACCTTCCAGCACTCTGACTACGCCGATGTGATGGAAACTGCGAAGAAAGGTGATCTGGTCTACTGTGACCCGCCCTATGTCGATACGCAGACGATCCTGTACGGGTCGCAGTCCTTCAGCCTGGCGAAGTTGTTTGACGTGATCGGGCGATGCAAGTCCAAGGGCGTGTTCGTCGCCCTCTCCATCGACGGCACGAAGCGGTCGGGCGATAAGATTTGCAACGTCCCAATCCCTGACGGTTTGTTCGAGACGGAAGCCTCAGTCAATTGCGGGCGGTCGATGCTGAGGCGATTCCAAATGGCTGGGCAGACTCTCGAAAACGAGGTTGTCGCTGACCGGCTCTTGCTCACTTACATTTCCCGAGTAGCATAATCAATCTGCTCACATCTCCGCCGCTGAATCAAGAAGTGGACATAACCAGTTTCTCTCTACTTCGGCACTTGCCGCGAGGCGTTAGCGCCGCAACGACCCGTCGTTAGGCTAACCGACCGACCGTCACGTGGCAACGCGAAACGGGGACGCTGTGGCAACCTGGCTCCCACATTGATTCGCAACTCACCCCGAACTTTGCGGCTGTTCGCCGCCTACGCCCGCCGATAGTCCTCGACGCCGAAGAAGTGCGTGACGCCGAGCCACAGGATCGTGGCGATCGAGCGGACGGCTTCCTTCAGGTTCACCTTCGACTTGCCGGCGCGGCGGTTCTCGAAAATGATCGGGGACTCGCCGAGTTTCGCGCCGACCAAGTGGCAGCGGAACAGGACTTCTTGCTGGAACGAGTAGCCGCGGCTCTGGGTGCGTTCGAGGTGGGCGGTCTTGAGCATCGACACCCGGTAGCAGCGAAAGGCCCCGGAGGCGTCCTGGATCGGCATCCGGAAGAAGAAGCGGACGAGGCCGTTCACCGCGCGGCTGACGATCAAGCGGACCAGCGGCCAGTTCTCGGTGCCGCCGCCGGGGGCGTACCGGCTGCCGATCATGATGTCGTGCGTCGCCATGCCCTTCAAAATCGCCGGCAAGAAGCGGGGCGGGTGGCTGAAGTCGGCGTCCATGTTCTGCATCAGGTCGTAGTCGTGGTCGATGGCGTACTGCATCGCCGCGAGCGTCGCCGTGCCGAGGCCGAGCTTGCCGGGCCGGTGCAAGACGTGGATCGTCGGGTCTTCGGCCCGGAGCGCGTCCACGAGTCTGCCGGTGCCGTCGGGCGAGTTGTCGTCGATGACCAGAATGTCCGCGGCCGGGGCGAACTTGCGAATCTCGGCGATCAGCGGGGTGATGTTGTCGCACTCGTTGAACGTCGCCAGGGTGATCAGGAGCCGCGGCGACCAGACCGGGGCGGCGCTGCCGACGGTGGCGATCGGAGCGGGCGTCGTTTCCATAACTGGCGACTTTGGCGGGAGTTGGCTGCGCCCCGGCCGGGGAGAACCGGTCCGGCCGTCCAGGAATTGCAGGGGCGCGGCGAGGGATGACGCTGACATCGAGGCTGTTCTCCGTTTCACTTCTGCTAACATATAGAATCGGTATTCGGAAAGTTATTCCGGATCGGGTCGGGATTTCCGTCCCTTCGTTCCCCCCGCGCCTGCCCCCGGAGCCACGGTTCATGGCCGAAAAACTCGACATCGCCTGTCCGTCCTGCGGCAAGGGCATGAAGGTCCCCGCGGAAGTCGTCGGCAAGGTGATCCGCTGTAAGGCGTGCAGCCACACGTTCGCTGTGGCCGACCCGGCCGCCAAGCCGCGGCCCGCCGTCGCTAAACCGGTCTCGGCCAAGGCCGCGCCGGTCAAAGCGAAGCCGGTCCCCCCCGCCGCCGCGAAGGACGGGCCGATTAAGTTCCAGGACGACGCGCCCGCCGTGCCCGCGGCTACTGGTCCGGCGAAAGTCGCGCGGCCGTTCGACATGGTCGAGGAGGAGAACGAGAACCCTTACGGGGTCACGAAGGACGACCTGGACGTGCCCCGCTGCCCGTTCTGCGCCGTCGAACTCGATCCGCCGGACACGAAAGTGTGCCTGGAATGCGGGTACAACTTGCTCGAACGCAAGCGGCACGCCAGTAAGAAGGTGTACGAGACGACCGCCGGCGACTACTTCAAGCACTGGCTCCCGGCCATCGCCTGGATCGTCGTGCTGCTCGCCCTGTTCAGCCTGGCGATCGTCTCGACGCTGCAGATGGGGAGTTGGCTGACCGGGAGCTTCCTCGAAAAAGACGACAAGAATCCGGTCACCCTGCAGCCGGAGTTCTACCTGCCGCCGTTCGCGTTCAACCTGTGTACTTGGGTCTGCACCGCCTTCATCGCCGTGATGGGGGTGAAGTTCGTCTACAGGCGGTTGATCCTGAACTGGAAACCGACCGAAGTGGTCAAGAAAACGTGACATGCTGGCCAAACTCCGCACGTTCGCCCTGCTGGGAATCGACGCCCGGCCGGTCGAGGTCGAGGTCGATTCCGCCCCGGGGATGCCGAAAATCATCCTCGTCGGGCTGCCCGAACTGGCCGTCCGCGAGAGCGTTCACCGCATCGAGCGGGCGCTGGCCAACCTCGGGTATCAGCGGCCGACGGGTCGCGTCATCATCTCCCTGGCCCCGGCCGACCTGCGCAAGGAAGGCGGGGCGTTCGACCTGCCGATCGCGCTGGGCATCCTCGTCGCTACCGGCCAACTCCGGCCCGAGCAAGTGAGCGATTACGCCACCGTCGGCGAACTCGGCCTGGACGCCAGCGTGCGGCCGGTGCAGGGCTGCCTGAGCATGGCGATGGCGGCCCGCGACCTCGGCGTCAAGCGGCTGCTCGTCCCCGCCGCCAACGCCCGGGAAGCGGCCGTCGTCACCGAACTCGAAGTCTTCGGCGTGACCAGTTTGAGCGAGGCCGTGGGCATCCTGAACGGCTCCCTGGACGTGGACCCCGTCGCCCCCGGCCTCGACGAGTTGATGAAAGTTATGGACCGGTACGACGTGGACTTCGCCGACGTGCGCGGCCAGGAGTCGGCCAAGCGGGCGCTCGTCGTCGCGGCGGCCGGCGGGCACAACGTGCTCATGCTCGGGTCGCCGGGGTCGGGCAAGACCATGCTGGCCCGCCGCCTGCCGAGTATCCTGCCGCCGCTGAGCATCCAGGAGAGCCTCGAAACGACGCGCGTCTACAGCGCCGCCGGGCGGCTGCCGGCGGGAGCGGGGCTGCTGACGGCCCGGCCGATCCGCTCGCCGCACCACACGATCTCGGACGCCGGCATGGTCGGCGGCGGCAGCATCCCGCAGCCGGGCGAAATCAGCCTGGCCCACCGCGGCGTCCTCTTCCTCGACGAGTTGCCCGAGTTCCCCCGCAAGTGCCTCGAAGCCCTGCGGCAGCCGCTCGAAGAAGGGGTCGTGACGATCAGCCGGGCCGCCCACAGCGCGACCTTCCCCGCCGACTTCATCCTGTGCGCCGCCATGAACCCTTGCCCGTGCGGCTACCTCGGGGCGTCCGGCCACGTCTGCAAGTGCAACCCGATGGCCATCGAGCGCTACCTCGGCAAGATTTCCGGCCCCCTGCTCGACCGCATCGACATCCACCTCGAAGTCCCGGCCGTGCCGTTCGCCGAACTGTCCAAGGTCGGCGACGGCACCAGCACCGCGACGATGCGCGCCCAGGTCGATGCGGCCCGGGCCGTCCAGGCGAAGCGGTTCGCCGGCACCCCCGGCGCGGGCACGGTCAACGGTTCGATGTCGTCCCGGCAGATCCGCAAGCACTGCCCGCTCGAAGACGAAACCCGGTCGATGCTCGGCACCGCAATGGCCGACCTCGGCCTGTCCGCCCGCGCGCACGACCGCATCCTCCGCGTCGCCCGCACCATCGCCGACCTGGCGAACGCCCCGGCCATCGAAGTCGATCACCTGGCCGAAGCCATCGGCTACCGCACCCTCGACCGCAAGTTGTGGGAGAAGTGAGCAAAAGAAAGTGCTAAGCGTCAGTGTTGCATAATCAACCCGCCCAGCAGCGCAGTGAGCGGAGCAACTTTATATGTATCAGGTAGGCAACTTCCCCTGCTTTCTAGCCTTTTCAACAATCATATTGACGAATGCTGAACAGGTGACAAGCATGTGCCGGGCGTCTTCTTGCTGAGGCTCTTTCATATCCTTTTTGCCGTGCCTAACTCCGAACTCTTCATTCGAGTATTTCCAAATGTGTCGCATAGAATCTAAAAGGTGGATGCTCACTCCTAGTTTTTTGACAGTGTTTTCCAATGCAGGCATCATGGTGACATCCGACATACCGCTTATCAACCGACTCGAACATTCAACAGCGCTGATTGATTCTTTCATGCAATTTGTGTAATCAGGGTTAGTCATGCTTGACAAGCATGATACTGCCGATTTTATGTGTGAAGTTACCATATTCATTCCGCTAGATACATGACTGCTAGCAGCACCGACTTCCTGTAGTTCAATTTCATTTGTTAATGCGATGAACTTTATGTTCAGCAAACGATATCCAGCTACTTCGCCCTCCAGGCAAGCATTAACGGAATTTTCAAAAATTATGTAAAGTTTTGAACTGTGAATGTATTCACACATAGTCTCAATAATACAGTATGGCATGTACCATTTAGCATTCTTGTGAAAATACCATTTGGCGAATTCCTCTGGGAAGTCATCGTGGACAGGATCGCCATCATCGTCTTCGCCATTATAATCAGCTAGCATGTCTATGCGGTATTTCATCAAATTAATCCACAACTCTGTCCTCATGCTAACAAACTTGTCATACTGCGGGCCAGCGTAATCCATTACTTTTTTCATTCCTTCCATACATGAACATATTGAGTTCCATAGTGACATTCTCAGGTCTGCGTCCATTGATTTTAACTGTGCCGTCTTGGCATCGACGAAACCCATTCGCTCTCCGAATCCTGCCATCGTGGTCGTACCTTTCAGAAGTCCGTCGTATCCACTACTGGACACATTGTACCTACGTTGTTAGTCAAGAGCCAAGGCTAGTTTCCTCTTTTTTTGCTGATGGGTGGAATTCCACCCCGCATCTCCACGTTTTTTTGCTGCACTTCCCTGACACCTGGTTCCCTACTCAATGCCGACTTCTTGAGCAGTACCCTTCTCGTGATGACGCCACTTTGCCACTACCCCGGTGAGATGTCTCGGGTTAGTCTTAGGTAGACATCAAGCGACCCGAAACTGCGGGAGTCCCGAGTGCCGCGTGTCCCCACGACGTTGATGACCGGGTCTTCGGGCGAGATCGGCCACGGGCTGATCGAACGCCTCGCCGCGTCCGGCAAGCCGATCGTCACGCTCGACCTGAACCCGCTCGCGCCGGCACTCGCACGCAAGGTCCGCAAGGAGTACACCGGGTCGATCGTCGATCCGCTCTTGCTCGACCGCGTCGCCGCGGAGTGCGAAGTCGATTGCGTGTTCCATCTGGCGGCGTTGCTCTCGACGCGTAGCGAATTCGTGCCGGCGTTCGCCCACAAGGTCAACGTCGAGGGGACGCTGAACCTGCTCGAATTCGCTCAGAAAGAGGGCGAGTCGCACGGCCGGCGGGTGACCTTCTTCTACCCGTCGAGCGTCGCCGTCCACGGGGTGCCGAGCCTGGCCGTGAAGGCGAGCGCCGGCCGGGTCGCGGAGGACGACTTCAACGCGCCGACGACGATGTACGGGGCAAACAAGCTCGCCTGCGAACACCTCGGCCGCTACTACGCCCGGCACTACAAGCAGCTCAGCGCCGGCCCGCCGTTGAGCCACATCGACTTCCGCAGCGTGCGGTTTCCGGGGCTGATCTCGGCCGTCACCCTGCCGACCGGCGGCACGTCGGACTACGCCCCGGAGATGATCCACGCCGCGGCCAAGGGCGAGGCGTACGCCTGCTTCGCCCGGCCGGACACGCGCATCCCGTTCATGACCATGCCCGACGCCGTGGACGCCATCCTGCGGATCGTCGAGGCCCCGGCGGCCGACCTGACGCGCATCGTCTACAACCTCACTGCCTTCGCGCCGAGTGCCGGCGAGATCGAGGCGGCCGTGCGGGCGGCCTTCCCGGACGCGCGAATCACCACCGCGGTGGACGAGAAGCGGCAGGCGATCCTCGACAGTTGGCCGGCCGACGTCAACGACGGCGCGGCCCGCGCCGACTGGGGCCACGCCCCGCGGCACGACTTCGCCGCGGCCTTCCACGACTACCTGTTGCCGCGCATCCGCGAGTGCTACGCCGGCAAAACCCCAGGGACTTGACATGGCCCGCGACGCCGACTTGCAGCGCATCCTCGACTGCGGACTGATCGCGGTGGTGCGCGCCGCCGACCCGGCCGGCCTCATCGACGTGGTCGGGGCGCTGGCCGACGGCGGGGTGACCGTCGCCGAGGTGACCTTCACGGTGCCGAACGCACTGGACGTGATCCGCGAAGCGAAGCGGACCCTGGGGCACCGCGTGTTGCTCGGGGCGGGCACCGTCCTCGACGCCGAGACGGCCCGGGCGGCGCTGCTGGCCGGGGCGGACTTCCTCGTCTCGCCGGTCGTCGCCGTCGATGTCATCGAGCTGGCGCGGCGCTACGACAAGGTCGTCATGGCCGGGGCGTTCACCCCGACGGAGATTCTCGCGGCCTGGGAGGCGGGGTCGGACGTGGTCAAAGTCTTCCCGGCCGAAGTGCTCGGGCCGGCGTTCTTCAGAGCGGTCCGCGGGCCGTTGCCGCAAGTCAAGCTCATGCCGACGGGCGGCGTGGACCTGACGACCGCGGCGAAGTTCCTCGACGCCGGGGCCGTCTGCCTGGGCGTCGGCAGTCAACTGGTCGATCCGAAACTCGTCGCCGCCAAGGACACGGCCGGCCTGACGAAGTTGGCCCGGCAGTACGCCGATCTGGTCCGCGACTACCGGGCAAAACTCATCCGTTAACTCACGATGCCGCCGAGAATCTCACTGAACAGGCTGCCGAGCACTTCGAGGAGGCCGCCCGCTACGCCGCCGGAGGCGTCCACCAGCCCGGTGGTCAGGTCCACGACTACGGGCAACCCGTCGGCGGCGGCGCTCGCCAGCGCGACTTCCGCGCTCGGGTCGCATTTTAACTCGGCCGGCATTGGTTTGTCGAGCTGGGCGATGGCGTCGTCGAAGTTCACGGCCTGACTCCGTTGGAATGGTGATGTCCGGTGTTCGCACGCCACCGGGCATCATTTCAACGGCGCGGCTATTTTTTGACGATCTCGAACTTGTGGGCCGTCGGCTGGGCGAGTTTGTACACGTCGGCCTGGGCCGTCTCGATCTGCGCGAGCCGCTTCGCCCGCTCTTCTTGTTTGCGCGGCTCGCCGATGTCGCGCAGCCAGTCCGGGATGACGAGTCGCGTCACGCCGAAGAAGCGATTCTTGACGATGGCGTTCTTGGCGTTGATCGCCTGCAGCACCTTGTTGCCCTGATCGTAAATCGGCCCCGCGGTCAGGTTGCCCAGGTTGATTCCGTTGGCCAGCGCCGCGGCGGTCGTGCTGGTGACTTCGGTGCCGTCGATGCGGACGCTGTACTCGCCCTCCGGCAGGTCGGTCACGGTCAGCGAGTAGCGGTTCAAGTCGTCGAGGTTGTTCGTGTACGGCAGCATCGCCAGCCAGTCCTTCTGGACGGGCATCGGCAGCGCGTCGTCGAGGCGGGTGAACGAGACGCCGTGCGGGTTGGGTTCCACGCCGCTGATTTTGGCGGCGGTACCCTTGGCGACGCCGGACTTGGCGTTGACCTCGGCGGTACTCACGTCGGCCGGGGCGTGCAGTTGCGTCAAGATCGCGTGGGCCATCAGTAGCCCCCCGGGGGGGGACGTGTGGAAGCCGTCGTAGTACGGCTTGGCCTTGGCCGCCTTGGGGTCGTCCTTCTCCATCGCCTCGACGGCGGTCCGGGTCACGGTGTACTGGTCGGCGTAAGGGAAGCCGAACTTCTTCGCGGACTCGGCCAGCGGGGCGTAGTATTGCTTCTGCGTCTCGACGTAGTTCTTGAAGTTCGGGTTCAATCGGCGATCGACCGCGTTCGGCGACACGACGGCGACCTGCACGCCGGCTTTTTTGGCCGCTTCGAGCATGGCGTCCGTCTTTTCAACGAAGCGCTTGTTGCTGCCGGCGTCGAAGTTGCCGTACCCGGCGTCGTTCATGCCGAAGTTGATCGTCACCTTGGTCGGCTTGTCCGAGAGCACGTGCTCCTGGAAGCGGCCGGCCCCGCCGTTGGCGGTGTCCCCGCCGATGCCGGCGTTCAGGAACAGCATCTGCCCCTGCGGGTAGCGCGTCGTCAGGTACAACTCGACGTAGCTCGAGTACTGGTACTGCTCGGTGATGCTGTCGCCGAGAAAGACGATGCGGTCCTTGGGCTGAAAGAAGAACGGCTCGGCCGCACGGCCGGGGCTAGCGACCAACGCGAGTGCGAACAGGGCGATCCAGCGAGTCATAATCTACCTCCGGGAGAGAGCTACCACGGGCAGATTGTAAATCGTCGGCCGGTCGCACGCCAGACCCGAATCTCACACCTTGCGGTAGGGCGTTTGCAGGTCGAAGGTGCCGTCGGGCAGCGGCACCTTCACGTAGTCGCCGAATAAATTCGGGCTTTCCACCACGAGCAGGTCGAGCATCTGGTTGGCGAGTTTGCGAATCTCCGGTTCGGCGTGCAGGCTGCCGCGTTGTTCCAGGAAGTGCCGCAAGGCCCGGGCGTTGGCCGTGACGCTGATCTTGGTCTCGGTCGCGTTCGGCAGGACGCTGCGCGCCGCCTGGCGGGCCGTCTTGCGGCGGGTCGTGCGGTCGGCGTCCGGCGGCAGCATCGCGGCGGCGGCGGCCTTCGGGTCGGCGAGCTTCGCGTTCAAACCCTCGGCGAGCTTGACATAAGCCGCGTGGGCGTGCGCCACCGCGTCGAGCCAGACCGCGTGCAATTCCGGGTCCTGGGCGATGATGTCCGGCTCGACGTACTCCGCGACCGACTCGTCAACGTACCGTTGCGATAGCTGCGAAAAACCCCATCCGGAACGGTGCCGCACGAGTTCGTGCGTGAGGCTGCGGCTCACGCCGGTGATGACGAAGTTCCAGACGGCGTGTTCCAGGACCGAGCCGTGGCCGACTTCCTTGATGTGGTGCAAGTACGTCGCGTTGCCGCCGGGCCGCGGCTTGGCGAACGACATGTAGCAGATGCGGCCGGCCGACTCGGTGATGACTTCCGCGGCGACCTCACTGTCCGACTGCCAGCTCACGCCGTGGTCGGCCAGAAAACGGTCGAGTTCCGCGCTCTGGAGTTCTTGCTTGCCGACGAGATAGACTTTCGGCGTCGTCAAAATCGTGATGTCGGCCACGGCACGGCTCCGGCTTGTAACGGTCGCAACGAATGGGTCTGTTATCGACGAGTAACCCGGCGAACTCCAACGATCCTGCAAGGACGGCAAGCAGGGCTGAGCGGGCGGCCTGGGGGTTTGAGGGGAAATAATTTGACCCGGCACCCGGCGAAGAACGGGGGCGTGGTTTACAATTGTGTCGTGACGCCCCTCTCGGCTCAGGTCGCGGACGATGCCCGGCGTGCGGTTCCTCCTGGTGCTGATCGGACTCGTCGTCGCGGGGTCGGCCGCACTCGCGCAGCCGGCCAAGCCCGCGGCACTCAAGTTGCCCGACGGCACGATCGTCGTTTTCACCAAGTCGCCCGACGACCTGAACCCACTCCCGGACGGCATTCTCCTTCCCGCGGCCGAATACAAGGCGCTGCAAGACCAGGTCGATGCGGCCCGCAAGGCTCGGGAGTTGTCGAAGCCGGTCGCGCCGAGTTCGTGCGACATCCGCGGCAAGGTCGTGGCCCGCGGGGACCGGCTGTCCGCGCTCTTCACGCTGACGTACACCGTCCGCACGTCAACCCCGCGCACGGCCGTCGCCCTCGGGACGGCCCGCGCCTTCCCGACCGCGGCCCGCCTACCGGACGGGCGCTTGCCGGTCTTGAGTTCGGCGGACGACGGGCTGACGGTGACCGTCGAAAAACCCGGCGACCAGACGGTCGCGCTCGAAGTCGAAGCCCCCGTGACCGCACGGGGTCTCAAGGGCGAGTTGGGTTTCGAGCTTGGGCTGCCGCGGGCCGCCATCACGACCCTGGCGATCGAACTCCCCGCCGGCGTCAAGAAGGCGCAGGTCGGGTTGCGGTCGCCGGGGGAGCGCGTCGGCGACAAGCTGGTCGAAACCAAGTGGACGGGCGAGGAGGCCGCGACGCTCGCCGTGCGCCCCGGGGAACGGGGTTATCCTCTGGGGCCGGCCGAGTCCCTGGAACTGACGTGGGAGGCTCCGACGCCGGCGACCGCCCCGACCGCGCGGCTGCCACTGTCGGCCGAAGTGGACGTGATCGTGCGCGTCGAGGAGGCGCAAATCGAGACGACAACGCGGGTCCGCTTGCGCGGCGGATCGGCCCAGTGGCTACTCGTCCTGCCGGCGTCGGCCGATCTCGTCACCGAGCGACTCCCGACCCCCGGCCCCAATCCCGAAAGCGTCCCGAACTCGGCCCCGGGGCTGACGCGCCCGGCGGACGCCGGCAAGCCGGTCTGGACCTTCCGCCCGCCCGACGCCGCCGCCGATTGGCTCGTCACCGCCGTCGTGCGGCAGCCCCGGCCGAAAGCGACCGACCCGAAGTTCCGCGGCCCGTACCCCGTCGGCCCGGTCGGCGTGCCGACGGCGTCCCGGGTGACCGGGTCGGTCCGGGTCGTCGCCGCACCGACGGTTCGCGTGGCCCTGGACAAATCGTCCGTCGATCTCCGCCGCGTCGATTCGCCCGCCCCGGCAACCGCCGACGACGAGGTCGCCGCGCTGTACCGCTTCGCCACCGTCCAGTCGGTCGGGGCGAACGCGACGAATACTTCGTCCCTGTGCGAGTTGACGACGCGGGCACTGCCGGGGTTCCAGCGCATCCAGCCGGCGTACACCCTGCGGCGGGCCGACGACGGCTGGCGTCTCGGCGTCGAAGTGAAAGTCACCCCCGTGCGGTCCGAGGTCGAGGAAGTCCTCGTGGACGTGCCGGCCGGCTGGCAGGCGGTCGAGGCCACCGCCGCCGGCGAGTTGATCGACCAGGTTCAAGTCGTCAGCGAAACCCCGGCGATGAAGCGGCTCGCCGTCAAACTCGTCGGCCCGCAGCGGTCGGCGTTCGACTTCACCCTCTCGGCGAGCCACCCCGGCCCGTCGTCCCGGCGGCGCGAGGAGTTGTCGCTCCCCCGCTTCCCCGGCGGCCGTGAGTCCCAGGCGAAGCTCGTTGCTAGCGTGCCCGAGGGGCTGGAAATTGCGGGGACGGCGACGGGCGGGGACGGCGCGACGCTCGCACTCACCCCGGACGAGCGGACGCCCCGCGGCACCCCGCCGCGAACCGTGCAAGCGGCGTCCGAGCGCGGCCTCGCCAAGGTCGAACTGGCCTGGCAGACCTACCGGCCCGAGTTGACCGTCGAGAGCCGCGCGGACGTGAACTGGAACGAGCGGCAGGCGGTCGTCGCGCACACGCTGCGGTTCCAACGCATTGAGGGGGACACGCGGCCGATCTTGCTTTCGGGGCCGGCCCTGGACCTGCGCGTCCTGCCGCCGACGCCCGGCGTTCTGGAGCCACTCGACCGGGACACGTGGCAACTCCGCCTGCCGCCCGACGCCCCGCGTGAGTTCACGATTGCGGTCACATACGCACTGCCCCTGCCCCCGCGGAAGGGCGAGGCCGGCCCGGTCCGCGTGCCCCTGGTACTGCTCGCGCCCGACGCGGTCAGCCGGCTCGACGCCCACGTCCGCATCTGGGGCGGCACCTCGACCCGCCGCGTCTCCCGCCCCGACGGCCCGTGGCGCGAGTTGCCGCCCGAAGCCGCCTCCGACCGGCCGTCGCTGCCGTGGCTGACGCTCACCGGGACCGGGCCGACGCTGCCCCTGTCCGTGGAACTCGCGGACGACGCCGGCCCGCTCCCCGGCACGACGGTCGAGCGGGTCCTGGTCCAGACGTGGCTCGCCCCGGACGGCACGTCGGTCGTCCGCGGCCGGTTCCAACTCCGCCGCTGGTCGGGCGGTGGGGTCGATCTCGAACTGCCCGCCGGCGGGGCTCCCGAAGTGTACGCCGACGGCCGCCGCCTCGACGCCGTAACACTGACCCCGATTCCGACGCCCGACGCTGGGGAATCGCGGCGGCTGCGAGTTCCCTTGCCCGAGGCCAAGCCCGGCAAGACGACGCTCTTGGATGTCCGCTTCACGACCCCCTACGACCGCGCGCCGCGCGGCACCGTGACCTTCCCCGTGCCGCGGCTGGCCGATGCGGCGTACCGGTCCCCCGTCCGCCAGCAGTGGTACTTCCCCGGCGACCTCGTGCCGTTGATCCCGGGGACGGACGTAGCGGTCGATCAGCGCTGGGCGGTCCACGGCGGACTGCTGACGCCGACCGGGGCGGTGACCGCAGCCGACGCGGACGCCTGGATCGCCGGCGGGCCGGACGCGGACGTGGACCCGCTCGACGCGACGGTGGCCGGCGTGGGTGGACCGACCTCGGACGGACTCACCGCGCGGCAGTCGCGCCTGGCCGGGGTGACCGTGGTCCTCGTGCCGCGGTTCGTCTGGTTCGCCGGGTGCTCGCTCGTCGTCGTCGTCGTCGGCATCCTCGCGTACCGGATGCGGCCGCTTCCCCTCGGCCTGGCGCTGACGACCCTAGGCGTGGCCGCGGCCGTGGGGGCAGTCCTGCGGCCGCAAATCGCGTCCCAGGTCGTGTACGGCGGACAACCCGGCCTGGCCGTCGTGGTCGTGGGCTACGGCGTCGTACTCGCCGTCGAGTGGTACTACCGCCGCCGCGTGACGCACCTGCCCGGGTTCACGCGCAACCCGGGCGGACTCTCGACCACGTCGATCGCGCTGGACGCCCTCGACCGCGCACAGCCGTCGTCGGGGGCGGGCAGCCGCAACGTCGCGCTCCAGGCGAACCCGCTCAACCTCGGCTCCGGCTCCGGCCGCGCGGCCGCTCCGGGGTCGCGGTCGTGAGGTACGCGGCCGCACTGAGTCTGGCCGCCCTGCTGATCGGCGGCACGCCGGGCGCGGCCCAAGTCTTCACGCCCGAGGCCGTCAACCCACTCGGTGCGGTGGCCGGCGCACCGCTCGGCACCCTCGCCCGGCCTCGAACCGCCGACCCGTTCCCGTTGCGGCGCGTCCTCGCCACCGCCGACCGACTCCCGGCGTTGCTCAAGACGCTCCCGCCCGGGCCGGTGGTCAAACTCGACCGCGAGGAGTTCGAAGGGCAAGCCCGCGCCGCGGCCGCACGGCCCGTGGCACCGCCGGCGAGTCTCGTTGAAGCCCGGTACACGGCGACGCACTCGGCGGACGGCTTGCGCGGCACGCTCGCCTGGAAATTCGCCGCCGGCAACGCCGACTTCCCACTCGACGCAGTCGGTGTCGCGGTGTCGCTTCCCGCACCCGACGCCGGCGTCCGCATCGTCGCCCTGCCGGCGCGGCCGGCGACCCTGGCCGTGCCCGCGGACGGCACCGCGTCGCTCGGCTGGTCCGCGAGCGGTCGCGCGGACGGAGACGTCGAACGCTTCACGCTCGTGCTGCCCGCCGCGCCCCTGGCCGTACTCGACCTCGACTTGCCGGCGGACCGCGAGCCGACGCTCGCCCCGGGACCGGCGGGCCGCACGATGTCCGGCCCGCGACCCGGCGCGCCTCCCGGGCGGCAGCGCCGGCAAATCCTCTTCCCCGGACAGGGGCGCGTCGAGTTCGTGTTACGGCCGATCCCCGCTTCGATCGAGCGCGACGCGCCGGTGCGGGTGGCGCGCGTCGCCCGGTACGAGTTCACCCCCGGCGTGGTCAACTTCGCGGTCGAGTGCGGCCTCGAAGCAGTCCGGGGAGCGCCCGAGGAACTCGTCTTCCTTGTGGATCCCCGCTGCCAGATCACGGCCGTCACCGGCCCGGGCCGCGTGTCGTGGGCCGTCGATGAAACGACGCCGGGCCGACCGCGGGTGCGGGTGCCTTGCCCCTCCGGACTGCCGGCGAAGGTGACCGTCAGTGGGTTCCTCGCGCTGCCGCTGACGGCCGAGGCCGGCTGGCCCCTGCCCGACCTGCGGCTCGTCGGCGGACTGGCCGGCGGCGACGCGGTCGAAGTGACCTGCCGCCCCGACGTCCAGTGGCTCGGCTGCGACCCCGGCGACTACCGCAGCGCCGCCCTGCTCGCGCTGCCGCCGACGACAGAGGAGGGCGTGCGCTTCGGGTTCCAAACCGTCCCGCGCGACGCACAACCGACCCCGGACGCGGCCCGCCGACTCCCGACCGTGCGCGTCCGCAGTCTCGGGGCGACCTACTCCACCGCGGACGAGATCACCTGGGAGGCGGGAACGCCCGTCGAGGAGCCGCGACTCACGGCCCGCTTCCGCGTCGCGGTCGCGCGCGGGCCGTTGGAGACCTTGACGCTCCAACTCGGCCCGGGCTACCGGATCGTTTCGGCGGAGCAGGTGAACGAGGACGCCCCGCTCACGGTGAGCGGACGGCGGGTCGAATTGACCCGCCCGGCGCGGGCCGGCGAGTCCGTCGAAGTGGTCGTCCGGCTCGTCGGCCCGCGCCCCCGACCGGGGGAAGCAGTGTCGTTCCCGCGGGCGGTCTGCCAGGACGCCGCCGGCCGCGAAGGGACGTACACGGTCGTCGGCCCGCCGGGCTACGACGCGACCGCGTCGGCCGTACCCGCCGTAACCCTCGCCAACCCGACGCGCTTGCGCTACCCACTCCGCGGTCACGCCCCCAATGCCGCGGTCACGCTCACGCCGCACGCTGCCCGGGTGACCGGCACGAGTGACACGACGGTGTCAGTCGTGGACGGCGTCTCGACTCGCGTCACCGTCTTTCGACTCGCCGCGACCGGCGGGCCGCTGGGCGAGGTGCGGGTTCGCGTGCCGAAATCGCCCGGTTCGTGCGTCAAGCCGGAAGGGTTCGGCGCGCGGGTCGCCCCGGCGTCCCCCGTCGAACCCTGGGCGTCGATCCTCGGTGGGTTCTCCCCGTGGGCGGTGGTGGCGACTGCGGCCGCGGCCTACGACACCGCCGAATCCGTCCAGTGCGTGACGGTCGCGCCGGCGGAGGCGACCCAGGCGGTCGTGCAAGTCACGGCTACCGCGAACGCCGCGGGCGACTTCCCCGTCGCCTTGCCGACGGTGATCGGCGCGCGACTCTTGCCCGCGGTCGCGGTCGAAGCGCTTCCGGCCGAGACGGGTGCTGTCGCGTGGCGGTATCGCGGGCTTCTATTAACCGCGTCCGTCGATTCGTGCGGCCGGCTCGCAGGCACCTTGAACGGCGTACTCGTCGCGGGCGGGTCGTCCGAGTGGCGCGTCGGACTGCCCGCCGGGGCGACGGTCCAAAGTGTGTCGATCAACGGTAAGTCGGCCGACAGTGTCCGACTCGACGGCGGAGCGATCGTGTTGCCGCCGCAGTCTGTCGTCGCCGGCACAATGCGGCCCGTGGAAATGCCGTTCGAGGTCCGCTTTGAAGTGCCCGGTTCGGTGCCCGTTTTCGGGGGGGCGGTGGAAGCTCCCGCGGTCGAACTCCCCGGTTATCCGGCGGTGCCGACGGCGTGGATGCTGGCCTCCGAGTACCGCTGCTGGCCCCGCCTCGACACGATGCCCGACCCGACACCCCACGACGGGCCGTTGCTCGTGGTCTCCACCGCATTACCCGTCGCCGCCGGGTGGGGGGCGGCAGCCCTATTGCTCGGAGCTACTTTTGTATTGGCGAGCCGGCGGCGAGTGCCGGGCGGCTGGTTCGTGGCCGTCGCGGTTTGTAGCCTGGCAGGGGCCGGGTTGTCGCCGTTCGGGTGGTCGCTGGCACTCCGCCCCGTGGTGCTGGCGACATTCCTACTCGCTTCAGTCGGACTGGTGGCGCGCGCGCGGCCGCGCGGCATCGGTCTCGCACTTGCATTCGGCGTGACCGGGGTCGCGGGAGCGGCCAAAACAGCCGACCTGCAAACGGTGCTGGTCGTCGCCGGACCGGGCGAACGCTGGACGGTCTACGCGGCGCGCTCGACCCTCGACGCGTTCGCGGAGTTGACCCGGCCGAAGCCGCCCGCGATCCTGCTGACCGGCGTCGAGTACGCCGGGCGCGGTGCGGCCGGCGGCAGTTCGCACTTCAAAGCGACGATGACGCTCGTCGCGGCCAATGACGACGAAGAGACCTACGAGGTGCCGTTGGGCGGGGTGCGACTCGACGCCCTCGACCTGGACGGCAAGCCGGCGCTGCCCGAAGCGACGCGGCTGGACGCTTATGCGATCCGCGTCCGCGGCCGGGGGCCGCACACGGTCACGGCCGAATTTCGCGTCCCCACGGTCACGACCGACGGCGGCCGCGAGACGCGCTTCACCGGCCCGGACTTCCCGACGACCCGCGTCTCCTTCCAGAGTCCCGCGCCGACTGTCGAAGTCGTTTCGCGGCGTGGGGCCCAGTCGGTCGTGCAGCGCGGCGGGGAAACGGTGGTGAGCGCCGACCACGGCGGCGGGCGGGCGGTCGTCGTCCGCACCCGCGACGCTACCCCCCCGGCCCCCGCCGTGGCGAGCGTCCGCGAGGGCCACCTGTGGGACATCGGTCCGGCCGACGCGACGCTGTCGAGCGCGTTCCAGTGGTCGGTCAGTTCGGGCAGCCTCGCCAGCGTGGCCGTCGAGTTCCCCGCCGGCCTGGAACCGGGCACCCCGGTTCTCCGGGCGGACGGACCCCGGCCCGGTGTGACCCCCGAGGTCCGCTCCGCCGTCTTGTCGCCGTCCGGCGCGGGGCGGAAACTGGTCGTGGAGTTCGCCGCGCCGGTGACCGGGCGGTTACTGATGCTCGTCGAGTTCACGCCCCGGGTGGCCCTCGTCGCCCGGCCGGTGCTGGCCCTGCCGCGGGCGCTGACCCCCGTCGCAATCGACGCGCTCGTTGGCTTGCGCGTGCGCGGGTTGGCCCTCGACGCCGTGGACAAGCGGGGGTTGATCGACTACCCCGCCGACGAATTAACGCGCCGCTTCGGGGCACTCCCCGAGTGGCAACTCGACCGCGCGCCGGCCGACCGCGTCTTCCAGCGGTTGAACGGGCCGACTGCCGAATTGCAGCCGACACTCCGGGTCAAGCCCGACGCCGGTGTCGTCGCCTGCGAGACGCGCTGGACCCTCGGCCCGGCCGTGGCGGTGGACGCGCAAGTCGCCGTGACCGAGTTCGCGCCGACCGACTCGGTCGAATTCGACTGGCCCGATGGGGCGACGCTGAAGGAAGTGCGGTCGCCGGAGTTGCACGGCTGGTCGAAGGTCGGGTCGCGCGTCCAGGTCTGGTTCCGCAAGCCGACGCGGCAAGCGGTCGTCACGCTTGCGGGCACGGCGGCGGCCGCGCCGGCCGGGGCCGGGGCGACGCTCGACCTCGGGGCCGTGCGGGCCACCGGCGTCCCGGCCGCAAGCGTCCTGCGGGTGCGGCCGGCCGCGGGGCTGGAGGCGCGGTGGGTGCCGTCGAAGGGGGCGGCCCTTCGCGCCGACTCGACCTCGGCCGAGACGCTACTGACGCTTGACGCCGGGGTGTCGGCCGGCCGCGTCCAGTTACTGCCCCACGTCGTCGCGCCGCCCCGGCCGAAGCCGCCGGTGCCCGCCGTCGCGCCGCTGCCGTTGGCCCCACCGGTTGCACCGTCCGCTGAAGTCCCGGAGGACGTGCCGGCCGACGATTCGGTCGCCGTGCGCGGCTGGCTGATCGCGGCGAGTTGGCCGCTCGCGCTTCTGGTCGTGGTCGCCGGCCGTCGCCGGGGGTTACCCGCGCCGGAGTGCCTCGCCGCGTGCGGCCTGCTCGGCTGGGGCGTGGCCGGACCGGCGACCTTCCTCGGCCTGCTTTTCCTGGTCGCCAGCGTCGTCGGCGTGCTGGGACGGCTGGCCGGGGTGGCGGCGCGGGCGTCGAGGCTGGTCTTGCGCTGACCCCCGGTTCATACACTTCTCGTGTGGCACGTCGGTATTCCCCGGAAGGGTCGGCCCATGAAATTCCTGTTGCTGTTCGCCGTGGTGTTGGCGGTCGCGGAGGCGCTCGCCGCCGCGGAGCCGGTCAAGAAGCGGCCGATGGTCGTCGAAGACCTGTTCAAGTTCCAGCGCGTCGCCGACCCGCAAGTCTCACCGGACGGCACGCAGGTCGTCTACCAGGTGACGACGGTCAGCCTTGAAAAGAACAACTCGACGACGGCCTTGTGGCTCGCCGAGACCGACGGGGCGTCGAAACCGCGGCAACTGACCAACCCCAACGGCAAGAAAGACACGCACCCGCGCTGGTCGCCCGACGGCAAGGCGATCCTGTTCGAGTCCACGCGCGGCGGCACCGGCCAGCTTTACGTTCTGAAGCTCGGCGGCGGCGAGGCCCAACCGATCACGAAGATCAGCACCGGCGCGGGCACGGGGCTGTGGTCGCCGGACGGCAAGCACGTCGCCTTCGTCTCGACGATCCGCCCGGAGTTCAGCGAGTTGCCGTTCGCTGAGAGTGACGCCAAGAACGCGGCGGCGGACAAGGCGGCCGAGGAAAACCCAGTCAAGGCGAAGACCTTTACGCGGCTCTTCTTCCGCCACTGGGACAGCTACGTCGAGGACAAGCGGCAGCACCTGTTCGTGATCGACGCCACCGCCACCGGCTGGGGCGAAGCCCGCGACGTGACCCCCGGCGACCGCGACGCCAACCCGACGAGCACGACCTTCAGCGTCGGCGACGACTTTACGTTCACCCCCGACTCGAAGCACCTCGTTTTCACGGCGGTCCCCGAAAAAGGCGAGTCGTGGAGTACCAACCACGACCTGTGCCGCGTGAGCGTTGACAACAAATCGACGAAGTGGGAGGCGCTCACCGGCGACAACAAGGGGGCCGACAACTCGCCGCGCTTCAGCCCCGACGGCAAGAAACTGGCGTGGCGCTCGCAGGCGAAGGCCGGCTACGAGGCCGACAAGTGGGACATCCAGGTCGTCGATGTCAAGCCGGACGGGACGTTCAGAGGTAAATCGACTACCCCTACGGCGAGCGCGGACTTTTCGGCGAACGATGTCGTGTGGAAGGCAGGCAACGCTCAATTCATCTTCTTCGCTGCGGACACGAAAGGTTCGACTCCCTACCAACTGATCCTGGGCGACACTGTACGCCCCACCGACAAACTCGATGGCTCATATTCTGGGCTGACGTACTCCAAGAACGGAATCGCGGTTTTTAGCAGGGCGTCAATAATGACTCCAGCCGAGGTATATGTCACTCGATCCGAGATTGGGCCTGTCAACCTTTCACACGCCAACGCCGCCATGCTCGCCGAACTCGACCTGCCGAAGCCGGAGTCGGTGCAAGTCAAGATTGAGGACGGCGAGATGCAGATGTGGGTGTTGAAGCCGCCGGGGTTCGACCCGTCGAAGAAGTGGCCTGTGGCGTACCTGATCCACGGCGGGCCGCAGGGGGCGTGGGAGGACGCCTGGAGCAACCGCTGGAACGCCCAGGTGTGGGCGGCCCAAGGATATGTCGTGGCGATGCCGAACCCGCGCGGCTCGACGGGCTTCGGCCAGAAATTCGTCGATCAAATCTCTGGCGACTGGGGCGGCAAATGCTACCGCGACCTCGTCGCCGGCCTCGACGCCGTCGAGAAGTTGCCGTACGTGGACAAGGATCGCATCGCCTCGGCCGGCGGCTCGTTCGGCGGCTACATGCAGAACTGGTTCGCCGTCAACGACATCGCCAAGCGGTTGAAGTGCCAGATCACGCACTGTAGCGTCTACAACTTCGAGAGCATGTGGGGCACGACCGAGGAACTCTGGTTCGACGAGTACGAGCACGGCGGCTTACCCTGGGAGATTCCCGGCAAGTACCGCGAGTTCAGCCCGCACACCCGCGCCGGCAACCTCGGCAAGCACAAAGTCCCCATGTTGATCATCCACAACGACAACGACTTCCGCTGCCCCATCGGCCAGGGCCACGAGCTATTCTCGGCGCTGCAACGTCAAGGGGTACCGAGCCGCTTCGTCAACTTCCCCGACGAAGGCCACTGGGTGCTGAAGCCGAAGAATAGCCAACACTGGCACAAGGAAGTCTTCGCGTGGCTGACGAAGTACTGCCCGCCCGGCGGCCGGTAGCGTGCGTCAGTACCCGAGGCGGTCGATGAGGTCGCCCCACTGCTGGCGGACGACGGCTTCCTGGGCGGCGCTTAGCGTAAACTTGTTCGGCGCGTAATCCCGGTTTCGCGCCGCGTACTCCTCGATCCGCGGCCGCACGGCCTCGAAGTCGCCGAGGCCCAGCGCGTCGTAAATGGCCTGCGTGCCGCCGACGAGGTCGGGCACGAAGTCCTCGTAGCGCACCTCGACGATTTGGCCCGGCGGAATCAGATCGCGGGTGGCGAAATAGCGCGTCATCATGACGCGGAACTCGCGCAACACTTTCGCTTCGAGCAACGGCCCGCCGCGCGGCGTCTGCAAGCCGTGGGCCTTGGCCATGCTGGTCCACAGTTTCATCGTGGACGAGTACAGGGTCAGCGGGTTGCGGCGGATGTGGACGAACTTCGCCTTGGGGAAAAGCTGGAGCAGTTCCGGGATGCGGGCGGTGTGCGGCGGGGACTTCAACAGCAACGGCCGCGGGTCGCGCAGGGCGAGCATTGTCACGAACTTCAACAGCGTCCGTTGCCACTTGGCCCGGCCGGCCGGCGTGAGGCCGGACAGGTCGAGCGCGCCGGGGTTCATCGGCGGATTGTTCGGGAAGGCGATGTCCGTGTAGGTGCTCGGTTCGCCGAGGAGGGCCAGCGCGAACTCGTCCTCCTGCGGGCGGTCCCAGCCGGCCGGCATGTCGTCCATCGGCCGTTTCTTCGGCAGCAGGAAGGCCAGGTGCTTCTTGAACAGCGTTTCGCTGAGCAGGTTGTGGCACGGGTTGAAGCAGTCGTGCGTCGTCGGCGTCGAGTACCGGCCGTCGAGGGTGAGCAATTCGTGCAACAGGGTCGTGCCGGTCCGCCAGTGGCCGATCACGAATATCGGATCGGCGGCGAGTTGGTGCCGGGCCGCCAGGTCGCCGTAGCGGGCTTCCTGGACCCAGCGGAAGACGGTATTGGCGAAGGTCGTGACCGACATGATGCCGGCGATGTACCAGTACGGCGGCTCGACGGCGAAGCGGTTGGTCGCCATGAGTTTGAGGAAGGCGAAGTAGTCGAGACCCTCCCAGAGCCGCGGTGCCCACTCCCGGGGCGGCGCGGGCTTCGGCTCCGGCGTGGCTGGCATACGCGTCCTTTGCGGCGGGTCAGAAGGAGCGGTGGAACTTCGTGCCGAGGAAGTTCAAAAAGCCGACGACGACCAGCCCCAGGAAGAGGACCGTCCAGACGGTGAACGCCCACCGGTACGGCCGCGCGTTGCCGCCGCCGGGAAACTGCTGGTGCGGGGTCGGGTCAGTCGGGTCGGTCATGGGCACTCTCGCTACCGGTTCGACGAGCCAACTTCAACCATCGGCAGTTCAACGACGGGGACTTGACGCGAACCGCCTCACCGCCCGGTCACGTCCCGCAGAATCCCGGCGCTGGAATCGACGATCCGCTTCCGCCGAGCGCTCCGCGGCGCGGCCGCTTCGGCCCGCAGGTGCCGCAGGTCGTCCAGGGTCGCCTGGCAGACGTGGCAGCCGACGAGCTTGACGTGCCCGGTGACGTAGACCGCGTGGTCGTCGTCGAGAATCTCTTCCAGGTACATCGAGAGTTGTTCGCGGGTCGGGCACGACAGCCGTTCGCGCCACCAGACCGCGCCAATGCTGTGCTCGCCGTGGTCCGTCTCCGACCGGACCTGGGCGACGAGGGCCATCAGCGCCGGCCGGTCGCGGATCGCCTTCTCGACGGCCGCGGCCTGCTCGGGCGGCAGGGCGTCGTGCAGGTAACTCTCGATGGTCGCGCGGGTAATCGGTTGGTCGGGCATGGGTCGCACCACGGGAGCGCGGTCGGGTCGGGCGGCGGACATAGTTATCAAACTCGCCGACCGGCCCAGTTTCAAGCCCCCGCGGCCACCGGGTCGGGGACATTCGCCTCGGCGAAGCCGGCCGCGCGGAGGACGCAGGCGTCGCACCGGCCGCACGGCGGGCCGGCCGGCGTCGGGTCGTAGCAACTCCACGTCAGCCCCAAATCGACGCCGAGCCGCACGCCCTCGCGGACGATTTGCGCCTTGGTCAATTGCAACAGGGGGGCGTGAACCCGGAAGCGGGTCAAGTTCTCGACGCTCGCCTTGGTGGCGACGTTGGCGAGGGCCTCGAAGGCTTGCAAGAACTCGGGCCGGCAGTCGGGGTAGCCGGCGTAGTCCAGCGCGTTCGCCCCGAAATACAAGTCGAACGCCCCCAGCGTCTCGGCGTACCCGAGGGCGATGCCGAGCAGGATTGTGTTCCGCGCGGGGACGTAAGTCGCGGGGATGCTGCTGCTCATCTTGGCGACCGAGCGGTCCTTGGGCACGCCCGTCGGCGCGGTTAACGCCGACCCGCCGATGACCCGCAGGTCGAGGGGAACCGTGCGGTGGTCGGCCGCGCCGAGTTGGGCCGCGACCCGCCGGGCACTGTCCAATTCGCGGGCGTGCCGTTGGCCGTAATCGACGCTCAGGGCGTGGACCTCGAACCCGGCCGACCGCGCGACCGCCAGTGTGACGGCACTGTCCAGCCCGCCACTGAGTAAGACCACGGCTCGCCGCACGCTGAACCTCCCGTTGCCCGTACATTAGACCCGGAGCTAACATAGGACGTACCCCGCCCGGACTTCCACCGTGACCCGCCCCGAGTGCCCCGCATGGAACTGACCCCGACTCCGTCGGCCGACCAACTCGACACCTTCCCGAACCCCAGCCCGGCCCGGGACTACACGATCGAGATCGTCTGCCCGGAGTTCACGAGCGTCTGTCCGCTGACCGGCCAACCGGACTTCGGCACGATCACGTACGTGTACACGCCGCACGACAAAAACGTCGAGCTGAAGTCGCTGAAGTTGTACCTGCAACGCTTCCGCAACCAGGGCATCTACTACGAGCAGGTGACCAACCGGCTCATGGACGACTTCGTCGCGGCGGTCCAGCCGCGGCGGGCGAAAATCGTCTCGGCCTGGACGCCGCGCGGCGGCATCTCCACGAACGTCACCGTCCATTACGAAATGGCGAAGCCGGAGTGACCGACGACGTGCCACGCCCGGTCCGCTACGTGCTGGTGCTGTCCGCGGTCGTGGTGACGCTGCACTGGGAGTCGCGCGTTCACCGGACGCACGACCGCCGCGAGCGATTTCTGCGCGGCCTGCCGTACTCGCTGTTCAACGCCGCCTTCGGTTGGTGGGGCGTGCCGTGGGGGCCGGTCCGCACCGTGCAAGCGTTCGCCGCGAACCTGTCGGGCGTGCCGGCCGCGAATTCCGACGGGTTCCGGGAGAGTTAGAATGCGTGCCTTCGCCGTCGGCTGCGTGTTGGTCGCCGCCCCCACGCTCCAGGCGGGAATCTACTCCGCGGCCGAGCCGTCCGGGATGCGGGCCGGGCCGGACGGGCGGTTCGTCGAGCTGCCCTACGTCCCGGCGTTCAAGTCGTACCTCGAAGAGCGGTTGAACGCGGCCAACCCGGCGACGCTGGACCAGGTCAAGGGCATCAACACTTTTCGCGGGCTGCTCAAGCAGCGCGTCGACGCCGGACCGGCCGGCCGCCTGACGGTGCCGCAGCAAGTCGCCCGGGCCGTCGATCTGATCCGCCTCGGCCGGGCCGGGGACGCGGTCAACCTGCTCGAAGCCCGCACGCGCGACCGCGACCCGGACTTCGTCGCCGTCGTTACACTGGCCCACGCCTACGCCGCGAAAGGGGACTGGGGCGAAGCGGTGCGCTGCCACAGCCTCGCCGTGTTCGACGCCCAACCGCCGTCGCAACTGCCCGGGGTGCGGTCCGAGTTGACGAAGCGGTACGTCGAGGTCGAAAAGACGCACTACCCGCGCTGGCTGCACCTCCGGCAACGCGAGTCCGGCCAGCGGGAGGGCTTGAGCGACCAAGACGTGCTCCCGCTGTTCGGCCCGACGGCACAAAATCCGTCGCAAACGCCGGTGAGGTGGGTCAACGAGTCGGGCCGGTACGAGCCTGGGAAACTCGCGGCAAGCGAGCGCGCGAAACTGCCGCTCGACGCCGTCGCCGTCGTGCAACAACTGTTGCTGTGGTCGCCCGACGACACCCGGTTGCTCTGGCTGCTCGCGGAGTTGTACGCCGCGAACGGGCAACTCCGTGAAGCCGACCAGGTCTTCGACCAGTGTACCTGGGGCCGCAACTTCACGAACCGCAAACTGCTGATGGACCACCGTGCCATCGTCCGCGATCTCGTCGCCGCATTACCTGCCGAGACGGTGGACAGTTTGCCGGCCGACGCGCCGGTCGATAATGCAGAAGCGAGAGATGTCGAGAAATGGGCCGAACTACGACCTCAAGTGTTGGCCGGGTTCGGCGTGATGTCGATCTTTGCCGTGGTGTTCATCGGCCTGGCCGTGCGGGCCGTCCTTCGACGGCGGTAACGCACGGCTAAACCCAGGGGTCTCTACTTCTTGAAGCTTAGCGCGTTGTAATAGTCGAGCATGGCCCGGTACAGTGAGAAGTAGGCTTCGTCGTCTCCGGTCGCACGCTGCGAGACCGTCATGTTGTACTTGCCGAGGTGCTTGACGTATTCGTTGACGCCCGCGCCGACGGTCGTCCAGGCCGGCACGTAGACGCCGTTCAAGTTGGCGTCCGTCCCGAGCTTCGACAAGTTCTCGAGGCGGTTGAGGAAGCGAGTCAGTTCGGTCGCTTCCAGGAAGGTCACGTCGCGTAACAGCGGGGCGATTTCCTTGCGGGCCGTCTTGACCTCGGCGGCCAGTTTCTCGGCCGCGGTCGAGGGGACGCGCTTGCCGACCGACGCCAGTTCGAGGACCGGGGTCGCGGCCTTTTGCAGGTCGGCGCGGAGGGTCATCCACTCGCGCTCGGCCAGGGTCTCGGGGAAGGTGAGCTTGCCGGCCGCGGCGAGTTCGACCACGTCCGCGGGCACGCCGGGGGAGTAGGCGATGTGCGACAGGAGGTCGGCGGGCAACAGGGACGCGGTCGCCTTGGCCCCCTTGCCTTCGAGGTCGCGGATGGCGGTCGCCAACTCGTTCATCGTGCGGCCGGAGAGGATTTGGTCCTCGGTCGCAGCCTGAAACGCCGCACCCCCCGCCGCCACGGGGGCGACGAGTTTCTTGGCCCGCTGTTCGTAGGCCCACTGGTCGGCGATCATCTTCCGGGCTTCAACATCGTTGTTGTTCCCCTGACCGCCGGCGGCCCGCAGGAGACGCACTTGTTCTTGCACGATCGGGTTGAAGGCGGGGTTGTTCGCGGCGACGCCGTAAGTGCCGACGCCCCCGGTCAGGTAGCCGCCCGGCATCCCGTAACCCGGGACTTGCGGAGAACTGTACGGCGAGACGAACGGCATCCCCGGGAGGAGGGCACCACTCTGCACGTTGTTGTAGTAGAAGGTGTTACGAATCCCGGTGTACGGGTTCACGTAGTCCGCGCCCAAGAACACGCGGGACGTGTAGTTGTAGCTGAACGACTGGCCCGTGTACGGGTTGTTGACGTACAGGCCGGGCATGAACCCGGAATAATTGCCCGTCGAGTAGCCCGAGTAAAAGCCACTATTGAAGCCGGCGTTGTACTGAGCGCTGGCGGTGCCGGCCGTGAGGCCCAGCGCCGCCAGGGTACTCAAGGTCGTCAGGAACAGTGTGCGCGTCATGGTGATTCTCCGGGATGCAGGTCGTTGATGTTCGAGGTCGTTTCCGCATCCTCGCGGGGGTATTTCCGATCGCCCCCACACGATCAGGGGGTCTTGGCCGGTTCGCGCGGCACGGTCCCCGGCGGGATGAGTGTCCGCCACATGGTATACACCGGCTCGAAATCCGCCTTACTGCCGTTGGTCTTGAACGGCACGGTCGGGGCGTCCGGGGCCAGTCGTACCAGGTGCCAGGCGGCGAGGTTGCGGAAGGCCGCGCGGTCGTGGCGAAGGTACTCGATCAACACCTCGTACAGTTCGGGCCGCGCCCGCTCGCGGGGGGTGAACCCGTGGAGCAGGCGGATGAGCTTGGCCGCGTCCCCACTCGAGTATTGCCGCACGTCGATGAGGAAGCGGTGAAACTTCTGTTCCTGCCCCGGCCCCCGGCCCAGCCAGTGCCGCAGCACGGTAATGCCGAAGTCCCACACTTCCAGGTCCTTGGCCTCCGTGATCCCGTTCGCCAGGCGTTCGAGGTCGTCCTCGGCCCCGGCGACCACCAGACCGATGCGGCGCTCGTCCGAGTTCGCCGAGTTCAAGAACGTATCCGTCGCCTTCGCAGACTGTTCGTTGCGGAGCGTGCGGTATTTCGTCACCGCAGCAGTCATGTTCTGAATTTTCGCGGCCATCGGCTCGGGGTAGCGGTGGGCGGGATCGGCCCAGTCGGGGAGTTTGTCGAGCCGCGCCGGCTCGGGGTCGCGGCCGTCCGCGCTCGTCCAGGTGATGAGCGCCGGCCCCGGCGGCGCGCCGAGGCTCAGCGTCGTCGAACCGGTCGAGACGGTCGAAGTGCCGGCGAGTTGGAGGAGGACCGCCGACATGGTCGGTTCGTACCCGGCAACCGGCTTCAGGCGGAACTCCGTCCCCGCCGGCCAGCGGCCGACGACTTCCACGGCGACCTTGGCGTCGGCCGTCGCCAGGGTGATCCCCCACTTCTGCCGGGCGAAGCTCAACTGCACCACGACCGGCGTCTTGCCCGCGTTCTGCACTTCGATGCGGCCGCGGTCGAGCGTCACATCAATGGACGCGGTGCCCGGTTTGTGCAGCACGACGGCCGTTTCGAGGATCGGCAGCGGCGACAGGCCCAGGTAGTCGGCCCGCGAGGTCAACCGCACGCGGCCGTCGAGGCTCGTGACGGCCACATCGGGTTGCACGATCACGAGTTGTTCGGCCTGCAGCGTCGGCTTTTCGGGCAGCGGTTCAAACGCCCCCGTCGGCCCTCGGGCCACGATCGCCCCCTTTGCCGCGTCTGACTGCGCGACCGGTTGCGCTCCGGCAATTGAACCGGCCAGGAGGCCAATGACCAGACCGAGCAGAGGCTTCATGCGAACATCCCCAAGGTGGAGTGCGGGATCGTCGGGGTTCAGGAGCCGGGGACGACGACGATTTTGCCCATCAGGGTGCCGGCCTTGCCGAGGGTGTTTTCGTCTTGCAAGCGGTGTGCCGCCGCCGCTTCACTCAGGGGGAAGACCTTGCCGATGAGTGGCTTGAGGACGCCTTCGTGGACCCAGCGGTTGATCGCTTCGGAACACGTCCGCTGCCGGTCGGGCGGGACGTTGAACATGGCGAAGCCGTAGAGCGACAGCCCCTTGACGTAGAACGGGCCGTTCGGAAACACCGGCCGCGCCGCCCGCCCGGCCATGACCACGACCCGGCCGTAGGCGGCGGTCCGCTCGACGATCCTCTCGAAATCGGTCGGCGGTTGCGTCTCGTAGTACACGTCCACCCCCTTGCCGGCGGTCGCTTCCAGGACCGCCGCGGACACGTCGTCGGTCTTGTAGTTGACGACGACATCGGCCCCGAAGCCGCGGGCGACTTCGGCCTTCTCGACGCTGCCGACGGTGCAAACAACTTTCGCGCCGACGGCCTTGGCCATCTGTACGACGGTCGAGCCGACGCCGCCGGTGCCGCCGTTGACGAACACCGTTTCCCCGGCCACGAGGTTGACCCGGTAGAACAGCCCCAGGTGGGCGGTGATGCCGACCAGGGCCAGCGCCGCCATCTCGACATCGGACGCGCCAGCCGGCATTGGGTAGACGTAGTCTTCGTGCGGGCAGCAGAACTCGGCGAACGTCCCCTGCCGGCCGAGCAGCCCCTGGTTCGACGCCCAGACGCGGTCGCCGACGTTGAACCGCGTGGCCCCCGGTCCGATCACCTCGACGACCCCGGCCAGGTCGGACCCGGTGATGAACGGCACCGGCAATGTTACGGGGACCATGCCGGCCCGGGTGTAGGCGTCGATCGGGTTCAACCCCGCGGCCAGCACCTTGACGCGGACCTCGCCGGCCTTCGGCTCGGGCACCGGCAGGTCGCCGTACTGGATCACGTCGGGGGAGCCGGTCGCGGTCAGGTAGGCGGCTTTCACGGGCGGCTCTCGGCTAAGAATGGCGGGCACGGACGCTCCTCCTAAGATAGCCCTTCGGCCGGCCACTTCCCACGACAAAGGCGGCGCATGGAACTCGACCCGCGGACCCTCGACCCGTACCCGTTCCTGACCGGCATCGTCACCCCGCGGCCGATCGCCTGGGTCACGTCGGTGTCGCCGGCCGGGGTGGTCAACCTCGCCCCGTACAGTTTTTTCAACGCCTTCGGCGACAACCCGGCGCTCGTCGTCTTCTCGCCGAACTTGAAGCCGGACGGCACCAAAAAGGACACCCTGCTCAACGTCGAGGCGTCCGGCGAGTTCGTCGTCAACGCTTCCGTCGCCCGGCTCGCGGCGGCGGTGAACCTCACGGCCAAGGTGCTGCCGCACGACGAAAGCGAGGTCTCCCTCACCGGCCTGACGCTACTGCCGGGGGTGCGGGTCAAGGTGCCGCGCGTCGCCGAGGCCCCGGCCCACCTGGAGTGCGTGGTCCGCGAGATCAAGCCTTACGGCACGCACCCCGGCGCGCCGAACCTCGTCATCGCCGAGGTCGTTTGGATCCACATCGACGACGCGGCCCTGACCGACGGCCTGCCCGACCCGCACAAGTTGCAGACGCTCGGCCGGATGGGCGGGACGTTCTGGTGCGACACGTCGCGGGGGTTGTTCGAGCAAGCCCGGCCGACGTGACCGGTGCGGCGGCGACTTGCCATCACACGCCCCGGTCCGCCGCGTCGAAACTTGTCAGACACCCTTCGAGACCGCGCATGATCCGCCCGACGACGCCCGCCGATACGCCGACGCTCCTCGCCCTGGCCGAGGCGACGGCGGTGTTCAAGCCGCACGAAATCGAAGCCCTCGACGAAGTCCTCGCGGACTACCACGAGACCAACCACGCCTACGGGCACGCCGCCGCGACCGCCCTCGACGCGGCCGGCGCGATCATCGGCTTCGCCTACCTGGCCCCGGCCGCGATGACCGACCGCACCTGGGAACTCTGGTGGCTGGCCGTCGATCCCCGCCACCACGGCCACGGCCACGGCCGACGCCTGCTCGAACACGCCGAGGCCCACGTCCGCCGGGAGAATGCCCGGCTGTTCCTGATCGAGACGAGCGACACGCCGGTCTACCAGCCGACTCGTGGCTTCTACCTCAAGGCCGGCTATACGCAGGCCGCCGTCATCGCCGACTTCTACGCCGACGGCGACGGCAAAGTCGTCTACGCGAAGCGGATCGCTCCGCGATCGGCATAATTTGCACAATCGCTACCATTTTGCAATTTTGCGTTTGACACCGACTCGCACGCTCAGGTAGCCTGGGCAAATCGTAACACCAGGAGGTAATGACCATGACCGTGTTTTCCCGAGCAGTCCTCGTTCTGCTGCTACTGCTCACGGGCAGTTACTCTGCGTGAACTGTCGCACAACCCCCGCCGCCGCTGGTTCCGGTGATCGACTCATACTCGGCTAAGAATGTCCCCCAAGCTCCGCCGCAAAATGGACCCACTCCTGGCGCGATCACTATGAACGGAACTTGGGCTAACGGGCGGGGAACGGGCAACATACTAGTTGCTTCCTACATTCCTTGCGTCTTAAACGCAAACGGAATACCTTCTCGCGCTCCCGGAACGGTCCCTACAGTGCGTATGTCGGCCCCAGGTGGGGCAAGTGGTGGGATTATCGCACTACTAACCGGGTTACCTTCTGGCTCGACATATTACTGTCAGTTCGAACTTAAAAACTCAGCAAATCAAGTTCTCGACACAAAAACAACTATTGCCTACGTCGTCCCGTAAAGTTGATCGCACGCGATTCCTGCCGCTACGATCAACATCGTGAAGCCTGACTAGGCCTGTCCAGGTCGTTAACTCTGTTTTCCTACATTCAGCACTGGTACGATATGAAACGCCAAGGTGCATCATTAATCGAGATGATACTGGTATTTTTCATTCTCTCGATATTGTTGAGCCTGCTTTTGGTCGCCATTACGAATGCCCGCTCGCTCGCAGCCCAGTTGAAACTGAAGAATCAGATCCGTCAAATTGGAATCGCCGTGGCAGTGGTGGAATCGGAGCGACAGAAGCTGCCTGAACAACACGAGGCTAACAGTTGCCTGATGCTGGTCCTACTTCCAAAACTTGGTGTCAACCCGAAGACATTGCAAAATGACTTCATCGGTGTGTACATGAGTAACCTGGACCCGAGTTTCGCGTATTATCCAATTCGCGATACGCTGTTCCCGGGCAATACGAGTTTTGCGTTCAACAGTCTGGTATTCAGTAAACCGAACGTGATGTCCGGCATCACCGACGGAACCTCCGGCACAGTCATGTGTTCCGAGCGTTATGCCAGGTGCGGCATGTACGCGAACGTCGTGTGGAACATGAATGACCTCGGGTGTGTCGATAACTCTCCGGTGAGCAACTACAGGACGCGAAACGCGACATTCACCGATCGCATGTACGACGATGTCCTCCCCGTCTACGACCCGGTCTCCCGCACCTCCCGGCCGTCCATTCCCGGCCTGACCTTCCAGGTCGCGCCCCGGCCCGACCAGTGCGACCCCCGCGTCGTCCAGGCCTCGACGCGCTCGGGCCTCGTCATCGGCATGATGGACGGCAGCGTCCGCACGATCTCCCCGGGCATCGATCCCGCTGTCTACTGGTCGAGCATGACCCCGGACAAGGGCGAGGTCGTCAGCCTCGACTGATCCGCCCGTCGAATCGAACTTCCGCGGCCGAGTTGTAACCGTTACAACTCGGCCGCGTCATTTTACAATCCGTCCCCGCAACTGCTTGTGGGTGCGTACCATGCGTGCTGAGAGAAGCACTTGCCCGCACAGACTACCCAGGCGGACTCACCGCTACGGGGTAGGCGGGGAAAGCTGTCGGCGGCGCGGGTTCTTGGTCAAGGCGGGGTAATCGCGGGGGCGATGAAGATTACGGAACACGCGATTGTCTCGGGTCGGCCGGCGGTCGGCAAGCCCGAGGCGGAGCGGGGCGAAGATGGGCGACGGGACGCCGCGCACGAACCACCGACAGGATTGACTCAACCCCCCAGATTGTCTGAAACGGTTCACACGACGGGGTCGATCTGGTCGATGGTAACGGCGTCGGACACCGCGGCTTACCCAGCCCTCGCGGGCGACTTCGGGGGCAGACCCCGACGCCCGCACCGGACCACGGCCCTGGCCGCCCGGCTCCGCCGAACCCCCAACCCCCCGGCTCTGTGCGGCCCGCGGCGGCAGCAATGCCCCGCGGCCGACGGCGACAACGATTGACGGACGGCGCGACCCCCACACACTGGCCGACCCGGCTCCTCCCTTCGATCAAGGGCGACGCCGAGGCCGACGGCGTCCCGGGCGGCGAGCGAGTCCGTACTGGAGTGCCCCCGATGAAGAAGGTTTTTACGACCGGTCAAGTCGCCAAGATTTGTAAAGTCGCCCCCCGCACCGTCTCGAAGTGGTTCGACTCGGGCCGCCTCAAGGGCTACCGCATCCCGGGGTCCCAGGACCGCCGGATCCCCCGCGAGCAACTCATCAAGTTCCTCAAAGAGCACGGCATGCCCTTGGGCGAACTCGAAGAGGAAGAATGGCACAAGGTGTTGCTCATCGGCACCGAGAAGCTGTTCAACGACCGCCTCAAGGAACTCCTCCCGGAGAACGACGACTACAAGTTCGAGCTGGCCAACAGCGGATTCGAGGCCGGCACCCTGGCCCAGAGCTTCCACCCGGACACGATCGTCATCGACCTCGGCCTCGGCCGGTTCGAGTCGATCCAGATCACGGGCAACCTCCGCAAGAACGAGGCGTACACCTCGACCCTCATCATCGGCCTGGCCGGCGAGGACGAGGCGGAGCCGGAGAAGCTCAAGGAGCAGGGCTTTAACGACGTCTTCAAGAAGCCGTTCGACACGGCCATGCTGGCCACGAACATCCGGCACATCGCGGAAGCCAAGCGCGCGGACTGACCCCCGAAGGTCCCGCGCTCGGGTGCCGGTCGGCGGACCCCCCTAACCGCCGGCCGGTCGCCGGGCGACCCACTCCCCGGTGGGTCGCCCGGCTTTTTTGTGCGCCGATCCAATGCGCAATGAAAGCGGTCAATTTGAACGGTGTCCGTCGCACTGAAGAGGAACGTGCGGGAAGTGAAACGCGCACCGACTCAGAAAGTGACGAGACAAACACTTCGACCCGCGTCACCCATTAACGGGTGACGCGGGTCGAAGTGTTTTTGAGAAGTTGCGGCGATTGGATTTGAACCAATGACCTCCAGGTTATGAGCCTGGCGAGCTGACCGGGCTGCTCCACGCCGCGTTCTGTACCCACATACTA
>JAYTSV010000005.1:0-37433 GCA_043745465.1 Fimbriiglobus sp. | reverse complement strand
AGTAATGCGCTGCGTCACGCCACGACGCGGTTGCGGCCGGCGTGCTTGGCGGCGTAGAGTTGTTCGTCGGCGGCGCGGAGGATTTCCGCCGGGGCCAGGGGCTTCTCGCCCTGCGTCGTGGCGACGCCGACGCTCACCGTCACGGCGACCGCCTTGCCGTCGAACACGAACGGGCGGGCCGCGACCGTTTTGCGGATCGTCTCGGCCACTTCAATGGCGGCGTCCCGCTGCGTCTCGACCAGGACCAGGCAGAACTCTTCCCCGCCGTACCGGGCGAACAGGTCTTCCCGGCGGACGCTGTGGCGGATCCGCTCGCTCAACTCGCGGAGGACGAAGTCGCCGCACAGGTGGCCGTGCTCGTCGTTGACTTGCTTGAACCGGTCGAGGTCGATCATCAGCACCGACAGCGGCCGGAAGTGCCGCACCGAGCGGGCTAACTCGCGCTCCAGGAAGTCGAGCAAGTACCGCTGGTTGTGAATCTGCGTCAGGCCGTCCATGATCGTCAGGCGGTAGATTTCTTCGTGGTACTCGCTCTCGATGTTGCCGCCGGTCAGGAAGCGGTAGATGCAGTTGCCGACGCGCAGGTAGTCGCCGTCCCGCAGGGGGCACTGGGCGGCGGCCGGGGCGTCGTTCAGGTAGGTGCCGTTGGTGCTGCCCATGTCCGTGACGCCGAACCCGGTCGGCGTCGGGTCGATCCGGGCGTGCCGGCGGGACACGGAACTTTCGGACGTGCGCAGGTCGCAGTCCTCGCCGCGGCCGATGACCCACGGCTCCTTACCCAGGGCGTACCGCTTACCCATTGCCGGGCCGCGCGGGTAGATGTGAACGAGGCACGCCTCCAGGTGCCCGCCCGTGAGCATCGGCATCGGCGACGTGACCCAGGTCTCGGTGAATTTCTCGGTCATGGTATCGGGGCACGAACATCGGGGAGGCGAACGGATTCGCGTCAACCATAGGTGCGGATTGGCAAGCGGTGCGCGACATTCCGCGATTTCGGACGGACGCACGCTCCTCGGTTCGCGCCCGGGGCCAAAGCTCAAGGCCGGGGCGAAAGGTCGGACGCGGCCGGGGCGACGATCCGCGCCTTCGGCTTCATCAAATCGACGGTGATCGGCTCCCGCGTGACGACCTCGCTGCGGTTCCCGGCCCGGTCGGTCGCGGTCACACGCAAGTACACCCGGTGCGTCGGCATCCCGGTGGGCAGCGACCACAGGTACTGCCCGGTGTTCGGCAATCGCGTGAGTCCGGCCCCCGCGCCGGCCTGGGCCACGTCCGGCGTGGCGACCGACTTCCACGGCCCGGTCGGCGTCTCGCCCCACTCGATCGTGATCGGGGCCGTGCCGAAGTTCGCGTCCCGGGCGACCCAGTTGAGCGCGACCGCGTTCGGCTGGTTCGGGGCGACGCCGTGCGGGTAGATGAGGACCAGCGGGGCGGCCGTATCGACGACGACGCGGTGGTCGGGCGGGGTGCCGGCCGTCGGCGCGTCGTCCGCGATGCCGACGCCGCTGACGGGCACGAGCTTCAGTCCGTACTCGCCGTCCTTGTTCGTGTCGTATCCGCGGCCGAGTTTTACCTTCAGCGGCCGTTCCTTACCGGGGTGCGAACTCCACTTCGCCCAGGTCTGGCCCTGGTCCCGCGTGACGTACAGATCGACCCGGCTCAACCCGGACGGGCCGTTGTTCTCGATCTCGTACTGCATGTCGAAGTCCGTGCCGCGCAAGTATTGCGGCGGGTTGACCGGCGCGGGGGCCGAAGCCGTCGGAGGGGCATTTCCCGCGCCGCCGATGGTGGCCAACGGGGCGACGGTCGGCAACCCCGGCTCGCCGACCGGTGTCGTCATCACGGGCAGCGGCGACGCGGCCGCCGGCTGGGTCGGGGCGGGCGTCGTCGGCACGGGGTCGAGCGCCGGCACCCGACCGGCCGGCATCACGACGGTCGGTCCGCCGCCCGGCACGACCGGCGGGGCGGACGGCACGACGACGGGCGCGGGCAGGCTACTCGGGATGACCGGCGCGGGCGGCTCGCCGGCCGGCGTGTACGACGCGGTGACGACCCCGGCCGGCAGTTCCCGGGCGACATCGCCTTTGTTCTCCGCGTAGTCGGTGGCGATCACGCGGACGATGACCGGGCCGGCGAACGCCGGCTTGAACTTCGCCGACCGCTTGTTGACGGCGCTCGGCGGCACCGGCGTCCACTCGTTGAGCAGGTTCGCCGACGCCTTGTAGAGTACCTGCGTCGCGGCCTCGTTCAGGTACTTCTCGTCGATGGTCCAGTCGAGCAGTACGTCGTCGCCCTGCCGGGTCGCGTTGACGATCTTCACGACCGGCGGGGTGCTGTCGATGAGCATTTTGTACTCGGGCGTTTCGCGCGCCGGGTCCTTCGGGTCGCGGGTGCCGTCCTTGAAGTAGAAGATGAGGTTGACGAAGTACAACCCGTCCTCCTTGGCCAGCAGGTTGAGGTGGTCCTTGTCCGGCTTGACCGCGTCTGCCGTCGCCCAGGTCTGGCCCTCGTCGCGGGAGACGAGGAGTTCGACGTGGGAGACGAGGTTCCGCTTCCCGTCCGGGTACACGATGTCCAGCATGTGCGTCCGCGACTTGGTCGGGTGAACGTCCCGGACCGCGCCGAGGGTGATCCCGGCCGGCTCGGCGTCTTTCACGGCGGGGGCCTGGCCCAGCCCCACGGCGAGGCCGAGAACGGCCCAGGCTGTCAGGTTCATCGTCGCGCCCTCCCCGTGTCGCCCGGTTCAAATCGTATCGGTGGTATCGGTCGCAAGCCCGGCGAAGTTGAGCCGAGTTCGCCCGCCCCGGATTTTCGCTCAAGTCCTACAACAGCACTGAACTCTCGGACGTGGTGTGAAGAGACCTCACCCCCGGCCCCTCTCCGACGCGGAGAGGGGAGCAAGTGGGTTCCAATCGACCGCATCAACTTACTTGCTCCCCCTCTCCGTTTCGGAGAGGGGGCCGGGGGGTGAGGTCGCTTCGCTCGACGCACAAATCACCAGGACCGCGCGATGACGGCAGACGACCTCCGCTTGTTGCTCGAAACCTTGCACGCCGGCGGCGCGACGGTGGACGCCACCCTGGAGGCGATCCGCGCCCGTTCGACAGGGGAGTTGCCCTACGCGACGATCGACCTCGACCGCGCCGCACGGTGCGGGTTCCCCGAAGTCGTCCTCGCTGAGGGGAAAACGCCCGAATGGGCCGCCGGGGCGTTGGGCCGACTCGCCGACGCGGGGCAAGACGCCTTCGCCACGCGCGTCAGCCCGGTCCAGGCCGAACACCTGAAGCGAGCCATGCCGGCCGGCGAACACGACCCGCTCGCGCGGACCTTCTGGCTGCCGTCCGCGACTTGGACGGCGAAAAATCTGGGCCGGGTCGTGATCGTCACGGCAGGCACGGGAGACTTGCCGGTCGCGCAGGAGGCGCTGGTCACGGCCCGGGTGATGGGGGCACAGGTCGAGATGATCGTCGATGTCGGCGTCGCCGGCATTCACCGGCTGCTCGCCCACCGCGACCGGCTCGTGGCGGCGGACGTGGTCGTCGCCGTCGCGGGCATGGACGGGGCGTTGCCGAGCGTCGTCGGCGGGCTGATCGACGCGCCGGTCATTGCCGTGCCGACGAGCGTCGGGTACGGCGCGGCCTTCGGCGGCGTCGCGGCGTTATTGACCATGCTCAACAGTTGCTCGGCCGGCGTCTGCGTCGTGAACATCGACGCCGGGTTCAAGGCCGGGTACGTCGCCGCCCGCATCGTCCGCCGGCTGCACGACGTGCGGTCAATTCCCGCCGGGTGAGCTCGGCGGGCCGATCTTGATCGGGGCCGGCGGCACCGGTGGCGTCGGTTCCGGCTGCGCGACCGGGGTCGCCAGGACTGTCGGCGTGATGATCCCGCTGTTCGTCCCCGCGGTGCGTTCGACGGGAGCCGGCGCACCAGGCGGGTTGGCCGTATAGACGCCGTGTACCGGGATCGGCGACATCTGTGCGACGTTCGGCGGCACGCGCACCGGGGCGACCGGCAGACTGCCAGTCGAGGTCGGGTCGCCGGTGAGGGACCGGCCCGAGTTGAGCGTCACGCCGGGGCCGGTCATCGTCGGATTTACGTCCGGGGCCGGCGGGTTGCGGACTGACACCGGCGTCGGCGCGTCGGCCGGCTTGGGTGCCACGGTCCGCGGCACGTTATCGACGTTGCTCGGCTTGGGTAAGCGGAGGTTGGGGCTGGCCGTCTTGATGTCGGGCTTCGCCGTCATGCAACCGCTGCTCAGCCCGAGCAGGGCCAGAAGAAGTGCGAGGCGGGGCGTCCGTGCCCCTGTGAACGACCGTCCTGGCTTCATCGCGAAAACCCTCTTCAGACGGGCGGGAATCCTTTCCCGTACCGCCGGAAGTCGTCCGCCATCCCTGGCGGCGCGGCCCCGGCGACCCGTGCTTGAAGTGGGCGTATAGGCGGACCGTCTCGGGCGTGCAAGCCCGACTTACTTCGGGGCCGCGGCCCCCGGCGTCGGAGTCGGCAGCACCGACGGGATCGGCGTGATGGGGGCCGGGGCGATACCGCCCCCGCGTCGCGTCAGGCCTTCCGCGTCCTGCATCGAGTCGAGTTCGCGCTGGAGCGGGAACACCGGGTCGGGCGGGAAGTACTGCGGCGGGTGCTTCAAGTAGTGCGGCGACGGCAGCGTCATCCCGCCGAACCCGGCCGGCGGCGTCTGGCACCCGGCCGCGAACCCCAGCCCCGTGCCGAAGACCACCACGCCCGCCAGGTTCGTCATCGTTCGTCGTGCGTTGCTCATGCCAAGCTCCCCCGGGCCGTGTCGTGTCGGACGTTACCGAATGTATCGGCCGTAGCGGCCGCGAGGTTTAATCGGATTCCGTAAACCGGGGGCACCCTGCCCCGCCCGGCCGGTTGACACCCGGGGGCCACCGGGTAGGATTGCGGGGCCATGCCCGACCGCCCGATCACCCTCCCGTCCGCCGACCGCGTCGCCCCGGCGACCGCGCCGACCGCCGCCGTCTCCATTGCCACCGCCCGCCGCTGGCACCTCGACCGCCGCTGGGGCACCCCGGCCGGCAAACCGTTGCCGCTGGCCCGCGTCTTCGACCGCGAGACCGACCCCGACGCCCCGACGGTGAACCTGACCGAGCGGCTGACCAAAGTCGTCGAGGACATCGCCCTGCGCTGCCCGACATTCGCGCACCTGCGGCCGGCCGAACTGCTCGTGACCTTCACCGCCGCCCGCAACCGCCGGCACTACGGCCTGCTCGCCCGCGTCACGCCGATGCGCTTCCGAAACGGTGCCCCGACCCGCCGGTCGCGCGGCCTCGTCTACCAGGTCCAGCGGTTCACGGTGGACGGCCGGGAGATGCTGTACCTCGTAACTTTTTGCCTGCCGCGCTTCCTCGACCAGTGCTACGAACAGAAGCTGGTGACGATTTTCCACGAGCTGTACCACATCAGCCCGGCCTTCGACGGCGACCTGCGCCGCCACCCCGGCCGGTACGAGGTCCACTCGAAGTCGAAGAAGGCCTACGACGCCGAGATGCTGACCCTGGTCCGCGCCTACCTCCTGCACCACCCCGCACCGGAGCGGCTGGCCTTCCTGCACCGCCGCGCGGCCGAGTTGCGCAAGGCTCCGTTGAACCTCGTCGGCGTCGTCGTCCCCCGGCCGAAGATGATCCCCGTCGGCCCCGCCCCGGCCAAGCCCGTCTGACCCGCGCCGAGTCGGGCGAGAAATCCGCATTCGTCCTGTCACATCTTCGGTCCGGCGCTCAAACTACCACCAGACGCCGCCCCGGAGGGATTCAACGCCATGTCGGTCACGGACACCACCATACCGCCCACCGCCGCGCCGCCCGCGGACCCGGTCCGGGCGGCCCTCGGAGACCCCGTCACGCGCGACAACTTGGTGCGGATCGCACGCAGCCGATACCCCGGCAACTCGACCCTGATCGACGACGTGGTCCAGGAAGCTTGCGAGCGGGCGCTCACGAAGCGCTCCGGCTACGACCCGTCGCAAGGCTCGGTGTTTGCGTGGCTGACGGGGTTCCTGCGCAACATCTACCGCGAGCAGGTCCGCAAGGACCGCCGCCTGCCGCTACGTCCCGACCTCGACCTCGCGGAAGTCGTGCCCGACCGGCCCGGCCCCGACGACATGCTCACCGATCGGCGCAGGGTGTACGAGGAGTGCGTCAGCCTGCTGAGTCCGGGCGAGCAAGAAGTACTCCACCTGGCCCACACGCTAGGACTCCGGGGCGACGAGATCGCCGCCCGGCTCGGGATCACAAAGCCCGCAACGCGCAAGCGCGTCAGCCGGGCGATGGGCAGCTTAACGCGGATTGTCAAGCAGCGCGTAGGGGAGGGCCAATCATGACGCCGCAAGACCGCCGCTTCTGGATCGACCTGACCGCCGCCGAATACCTCGACGCCCTCGAACGGGACGACTTCGACGCCCAGGATCGCCTGTGGGCGCTTGCCGGGACAGACCCCGAACTCGAAGCCGCCTTCCTGGAGACGCACGACGCCATCACTGAAGAGGCGCAGGCCGACGCGGTGAACCCGACGATCGATGCCGTGCGCGCCGCAGTGCTGAAGCACTTGCCGGGGGTCGAACTCGACGCGCCGACCGGCCCCGTGACCGTCGCTATGGTCGCGCGGGAGCTGTTCGATCGCCCGCCCGGACGGCTCGGCCCGGAGGCGGCCGCCCTGAACGAGCGGTTGAAGGCCGCCGCCGCCGAACTCCCCAGTGACATGGGACTGACACCGTTGACGCGGTGGCTCGAAGCGAACTACGGGGCGGCCCCCATCGAATACGCCAAGGCGTTCCGGCTCGCCGCGATCAAGCTGCGCATCCGCGTCAACTCGGACGCCGAGGTGCAGGTCGCCGCGCGGCGGACCAATCCGCCGAAGGGGGGTGCGAAGTGACTGCCGTCCGCCGCGAAGTCCAGCGCCTCGTCGAGAAGGAAGGGTCGCCGACCAACCCCGCCGTCCGCGGCCCGGTGCCGCTCCACCGCTACTACGAGGCGGGCAACGCGATGCACGTCGCCCTCCCGCACCTCACGACCGGGAGCGCCGCGGCCTACCTCGTCGAGTTCGGCTACCTGACCGGGCCGGACTCCCTGCCCGACCTGTGGGGCGGCACCGACCCGCTCGCCGGGCTACTCTTCCGCGCCGGGGACGACGCCATCGCCTTCGTCAACGCCTCGGACGTCCTCGCCCGCCGCCGCTTCACCGCGGCCCATGAACTCGGCCACGCCGTGCTGCACCGCGAACTCATGGGGCCGGTCCTGCTCGATGCGATGATCGACGAGGCCGACGGGCCGCTCGCGGCGATGGAGGCCGAGGCGAACCGGTTCGCCGCCGAGATCCTGATGCCCGAGGTGATCTTGCGGGCGCGGGCCGACGAATTACGCGCCGCCCACGGCTGCTGCCCGCGCGTCGTGCTGGGGTATCGGCTCGCGTCCGAGTTGCTGGTGAGCAACGAGGCCATCGGCTACCGGCTGAAGAACTTGGGGGTGGGCGATGGCGAGTGACCGCCGGGCCGTGCGGGCCTTCTTTGCCAACTACCGGGCGGCCCCCGTCGGCCCGACACCGCCGCAACCGCTCATGCCCCCCGTCCCGGCAGGCGACACCAAGAACGCGCTGGTAATCGATCGGACCGTCGAGCGCCCCGAGGCCGAGTGGAAGCCGCTGACCGTCCCGGAGCAGCCGGCCCGCGACGGCGAGTTCCCGGTGCGGTTCATCGACGGCTCGCAGACGACACTCCCCGTCTTGTGCATCCGCACGAAAGAGGGACACCCGGTGCCGCTCGTGCTCGGCGAGGTCGGCGCGGTCGCGCTCCGCCTGGTCGGCCGGGGCTTCGAGCGGGAGTACGTCGCCCTCGACCGCGTCCTGTCGTTCGTGGCCGACGGCTTCCCCTGGGAGGACATCGAGCCTTTCGCCGCCGACCTGCTGAACTCGCCCGAGTTGACGCTCCGCTTCTTGCCGGCGAACACGCCCGAGGAGCAGCACGACCCGTTCGACTACGAGGTCATGCGGACGCAAGCGCAAGGCCGCATCACCCAGGAGATGCGGACGCTCGAACGCCTGGCGTACCTGGTCAATTCGGACAGCCCGACCCTCATCGACGGCCCGTTGCGCCGCGTCACCGGCACCCCCCGGCCGGGCGCGCCGCTGCTCGTCGGCGTGGTCAAGCGGCACAGCGTGAACTACCTGCACCCGGCGGGCCGGAACGCCCTCCTGGACCTCCGCCCCGGCCAGCGGACGCCGGCCTTCACGATCGCCCAGCCGGGGAACGTGACGACCGCGTCGTGGTACCTCAAGCTCGCCGGCGGCCCGCGGCTGGCCCCCAACTGGGGGTACGTCCGCGTGGACGTGCCGCTGAGCCAATACCCCGGGCACGACCGCGACGGCTTCGTCCACCGACTGTCGCGCTGGCTGATCGACGCCCGCTGCCGCACCGACAGCTACGCGCGGATGCCGGTGTCGCTCGACCCGATCGTCCGGGCCGAGGACGCGCTGAAGCCGCTGTTCACGCCGCTGCCGCTGTTGGCGACGAGGCTCTACCGCACCGCCGGCCTGTTCCAACGAGGTGACTTGTGAGTACGCCCGCCGACACGACGGTTTGCCTGGGCCGCGTGGCCGCGCCGCCGGAGCACGAGTGTACCAGTAGCACGTTCTACTTCTGGGTCGATCAGTCGCAGACCGTCGAGCGGACGCAGATCGTCACGACGAGTTGCACGCTCGCCGGCCGCCCGGTCGCGTTCGTCGGCATCGTCCAGGAGGTGTACCGCCGCAGTCGCCAGAAGGACATCGGCGAGGAATCGGCGCGCTTCGACGGCCGGTCGGGGGTGCGGCCGCCGTTCGACAGCGAGGGCGTGACCTACGCCGAGGTGGCGATTTTGCGCACCGACCCCGTCGCGCACACCCCGCCGACCGAGGAGAGCGAAGTCTACCTGGCGAGTGCCGCCGACGCCGCGAAGGGCTTCGGCGTGGACAAGATGAAGGACAAACTCGACATCGGCCTGCTGCGCAACGGCGGCACGCAGTTCGCCGGCACCGCCTGCATCGACCTGGCCTTCCTGTTGGGCGAGAACGGCGGCCACCTCAACGTCAACGGCATCGCCGGCCTCGGCACCAAATCGACGCTGCTGCTGAGCATGAACTGGCTGCTACTGCGCGAGGCGGCGCGGCAACAAAAGAAGGAGCCGAGCAACCCCAAGCGGCTGCAAGTCGTCCCCGTCATCTTCAACGTCAAGAACTTCGACCTGTTCTTCATCGACCGCTGGAACACGAGTTTCCGGGGCAAAGGGGAGGCCGAACACCGGCAGAACTGGAAGGACATGGGCGTCGATGACCCGGCCCCGTTCAAGAGGCCGACGTTCCTCGCCCCGCAGGCCAAGGGCGTGACGACCCCCGTCCCCACCGGCGGCCGCTCGGACGACGTGTCGGCTTACAGTTGGTCCCTGTCGGACGTGATCGAGGGCGGCCTGTTCAAGTTCCTCTTCAGCGAGGACGAGATCGGCACGGCGAACCTCGGCGGCCTCGTCGGCGAGGTCGAGGAGTGGCTGACGAGTGGTACGTCGGACGCCCCGAGGCTGCGCACGACTGACGGCGCGCCGAAGACCTTCGAGGGGATGCTGGAGTGGTTTAAGAAAGTTAAGGACGCCAAAGGTGAGGACAAGCTATTTGGTGACTTCCTGGCGGGGACCAAGGGCAGTTTCTACCGCCGCCTGAAGTACGTCGTCATGGAGGGGGAGGGCGTTCTGGTGCGGAAGGAGCCGAAGGGCAAGCCGATCGTCATCGAGCGAACCGGGCAAACGTCGCCGACGGTAATCGACCTGTACGGCCTCGTCGCCACGCCGAGTTTGCAACGCTTCGTCGTCGCCGCGGTGTTCGACCAGATCCAGAAGACGCAGTCGTCGAAGCAGGTGCCGAACCTGAAGTTCCTCATCACGCTCGACGAGTTGAACCGCTTCGCCCCGAAGGACGGCCACGACCCGATCACGCAGAAGCTCGAAACGGTCGCGTCCGAAGGGCGGAGCCAGGGGATCATCCTGTTCGGGGCGCAGCAGCAGGCGAGCCTCGTCAAGCCGCGCGTCATCGAGAACGCCGCGGTGCGCGCCGTCGGCCGTAGTGGCACGCTGGAACTCGGCGCGGAGGTCTGGAAGTTCCTGGGGCCGTCGGCCCGCAGCGCCGCGTCGCAGTTGCAGCCCGACGAGAAGCTGATCTACCAGCCGAGTTTCCGCGAGCCGATGCTGGCGAAAATCCCCTTCCCGCCGTTCGCGTTGAGCGAGAACGACGCGGCCCCCGCGGAGCCGACCGGCGGCGGGGCCACGGGTCGAACCTCCGGCTTCAACACCTTCGAGACGAACGAGTTTTGACGCCGCCGGTCACACCTCGCGCGCCCGCCGCAATCCCTTCAGAAGCGACCCGCACGGAGACCCCGCGATGCGAATCCTGCACACGGCCGACTGGCACCTTTGCGACCAGCTCGGCCGGCTGAACCGGACCGAAGACTTGAAGCGCCGCGTCGAGCGGGTCGCCGAACTCTGCAAGGAGCACGCCGTCGATGTGCTGCTGATCGCCGGCGACCTGTTCAGCGAGCAGGCGTCGGTCGAGCAGATGACCGATGCGCTGGTCCACGTCCGCACGCAGTTCGCCGCCTTCTTCGACCGCGGCGGCACCATCCTCGCCATCACCGGCAACCACGACCGCGACGCCCGCATCAACATGGTCCGCACCGGGATGACGCTCGCCGTGCCACAACCGAGTACCGGTGGCGTCCTCGCCGGCGGCCGGATGTACCTGCAAAACGGCTGCTCGGTGGCGAAGTTGCGCGACGCGGCCGGGCAAGTCGTGCAGTTCGTGCTGGTGCCGTACCCGTTCGCCAACCGCTACGGCCTGTCCGCGACGCAATACCGCAGCAAGGAGGAGGAGACGCGCGAGTTGCAGACGCTCGTCAGGGACTGGATCACGCGCACGACCGAGCGGACCGACTTCGACGCGACCCTGCACACCGTCCTCGTCGCGCACCTGCACGTCCGCGGCTCCGAGCTGACGACGGCGTACAAGGTGACCGAGCGCGACGACGTGCTGTTCCAGTTCGCCGACCTGCAGCCGTCGTGGGCCTACGTCGCCCTGGGGCACATCCACAAGCCGCAATGCCTCGGCGGGACGAGCCACGTCCGCTACCCCGGCAGCCTCGACCGCCTGGACTTCGGCGACTTGCACGACGACAACGGCGTCGTGCTCTTCGACCTCGGCCCGCAGGGCGTCGTCGGCGAGCCGACGGTCCTGCCGATCGCGCCGACGCCGTTCCACACGATCAACATCGCCGACGCCGACGCCGACCTCCCCGGCCTCGCCGCGAAGTACCCGGACGCCGCGACCGCCATCGTCCGGCTCCGCGTTCGCTTGCCACTTGGGACGCTGAGCCGCATCGATGTCGAGAAGCAGTTGAAGGCAATCTTCCCGCGCCGCCACGAACTCTCCTTCGTCGGCGACGAGTCGGTCGCCCCGACCGCGGCCGTACCGCCCGGCCCGACGGCGGGGTACGCCGAGACCGTCCGCACTTACCTCACGACCCAGCTCGAAGCCGACCCCGACCGGGCCGCCGTCCTCGACCTCGCCGAGTCGTTCCTCACGCACCCGGAGGCGTCATGATCCCGCAGCGCGTCACGCTCGAAAACTTCCTCTGCTTCGGCGACCAGCAGGTCATCGAGTTCACCGACGACGAGCCGCTGTGGGTGCTCGGCGGCCCCAACGGCGTCGGCAAGTCGGCCGTGTTCGACGCGATGACGTTCTGCCTGTTCGGCCAGCACCGCGGCGCGGCCAACGCCGTCACGCCGCTGCAGCGGCACGGGGCCAACGGGTTCGCGGTCTCCTTCGAGTTCGGCCTGCGCGGCACCGACTACCGCGTCGCCCGCAACCGCACCGGCAACCGCTCGACGCAGTCCGTCGAGAGCCGCGCCGCCGGCCAGGCGGCCTGGGTCCGCGTGCCGAACGTCGAGACCGCCGACCAGATTACGGTTTGGTCGCAACTGACCCTGGGCATCGGCTTCGAGGCTTTCAGGGCTTCGATCATGCTGCGCCAGGGCGAAGCCAACGCGATCATCACGGCGACCCCGGCCAAGCGGTTGGAGGTGCTCAAAAAGGTCATCGGGGCCGAGCGGTTCGAGCAACTCTCCGCCCGCGTCCACGCCGAGAGCGTCCGCGCGAAGGCCGCGAAAGCCGACGCCGTCGCGGAGCGGGATGGCATCCCACTTGTGACCCCGGAGACGCTGGCCATCGCCGAGGGCGGCGCGGCCACGTTCGCCGCCGAGCGTGAGCAGTGCGAGACGGCCAGGGGGGACGCCGTTGCGGCCGTCGAGCAGGCCGACCGCTGGGTCGCGCTCGCCGCCAAGCGTGCGGAGGTGCAAGGGAAACTCGACGCCGCACACGCCCGCGCCGCCGCCGCCGACCACCTCCGCGCCGGCCAGGCCCGCCACGCCGAGTTGACGCGCACCCTGCCGACGCTGGGGCAACTGCCCGAGTTGCGGGCGTCTGCCGCGACGCTGTCGGCCAGCACCGCCGGCTTGCGGGCGGCGTGCGCCGCCGACGACTCCCACCACGGCGACCTCGCCGCACGCCTCGACGCCAAGCGTACCGCCGCGACGCAACTTTGCGAAGCCGTGACTCGCCACGGTGTGGCGGTCAAGGAGGCGCGGAGGCTCGGCGACGAGCAGTCGAAGTTCCACGGCTACGCCGTCGATTGCGAGAAGCTCACCGCCGAGCTGACCGGCTTCCCCGCCGACCTCGACGAGGCGCTGTTTCGCTACGAAAGCGAGGTGACCGCCGCCGACGCCGCCGAGCGTGCGGCACGCCAGGCGGTCACCGAGACGCGGACGTTGTTGACGCACTCGCAGGCGACGGCCGACGACTTCGCGCGCCTCAAGATCGGCGTCTCGTGCTCGCAATGCGGCCAGCTCGTGGACGCCGACCACGCCGACCGCGAACGCGCCCGGCTCGCCGCCAAGATCGACGACCTCACGCGGCTCGGCGTCATCGCGGGCGAGGTGCTCGACTCGGCGAAATCGAACCTGGGCAACGCGACGGCCCAGAGAAAGCACGTCACCGGGCAGTGCGCCAGCCGCGACAAGGTGCGGCGCGACATGGCCGCGAAGCGCGACACACTGGCGAACTTCGGATGCAAGATGACCGCCGCCGAACTCGCCGCGAGCATCGCCGGACACGCCGCGACGGCGAGTGACGCGGAGCGCGACGGGGCGACGGCGACCCGAGAACACGCCGACCTGACCCGAACGGTCGGCGCGCTGACGGCAGAGCTGACCGGCTTGCGGCAGCGGCTCGCGGAAGCCACGCCGCGACTCGCCGCCGAGACGCAGAAACTCCACGGCGTCGAGGTCCGCCTGGCCGCCCTGCTCGACCAGTTGCCGGTCGGTACGCACGGCGTCACCGCTGCCGAAGTGGCCGCGTTACGGGGCGAACTCGCCGCGTTGACGGCCGCCCGCGTCGTCGAACTGTTTGCGCAGTTGCAGGCCGACGAAGCCTTGCGCGAGGAGTGGGGGCGGCAAGTGGCCGACCTCGACCGCGACGTGGAGGCGATCCCGCCGGCCGCCCGTGTCACCGTAGCCGACGCCAGGCGGCGGCTGGCCGAGGCGCACGCCGCGCTCGCCGCCGCCGACGGCCGGTGGCAGGCGGCCCGCGACTTGTTGCACGAGCAACGCCGGCAGTTCGAGAAGTACCAGGAGTTGACGGCTCGCATCAAGACCCTGGAAGAGGACGCCGACCGGCACGACAAGCTCGACCGCCTGCTCGGCAAGAACGGTTTGCAGCGCCACCTCGTCCGCACGGCCGAAAAGGCCATCGTGGCGCTCGCCACCGAGACGCTCGGCAAGCTCTCCCACGGCGAACTCAGCGTCGAACTCGACGAAGCGGAGGCGTCGGAAGACAAGGCGTTTGTCCTGCGCGTCCGCCGCGCCGGGGGCGAGACGATCGCCGTCGAGTACCTGTCCGGCAGCCAGAAGTTTCGCGTCGCCATTTCGGTCGCACTGGCCATCGGCCGGTACGCCACCAACCAGTCGCACCCGCTGGAGTGCGTCATCATCGACGAGGGCTTCGGCAGCCTCGACAAGGAGGGCTTGCGGGCCACGGCCGAGGAGTTGAACTTGCTGAAGATGCACCTCAAGCGGATCATTTTGGTCAGCCACCAGGACGAGTTCACCGACCAGTTCCCCGTCGTCATCCAACTCAGCGCTGGCGAGAACGGGACCACGGCCCGTGCGGTCCGCCGCTGACGTGCCCTTCCGCTCGGGGAAAGTTTTTGCGAAAATCCCGCCGGCCGACCGACGCGCTCCGGCGTCGCCGGCCGTATTGGGGTGGGCCGGGAAGGAACCCGGTCCCCACGGTGAGAGAGAAGGATCGAACGCATGGCCGCGACACTCGCCACCCGCCTGCACGCGCACTTCGCGCCGCTGCACGACCAGCCGACGCCCGACGCCGACTTACTCGCCCGCTTCGCCCTGCACGGCGATGCGAGTGCGTTCGCGGCGTTGGTCAAGCGGCACGGCGGCATGGTGTCGGCCGTTTGCCGCAAGCGACTCGGCCACGCCCAGGACGCCGAGGACGCAGCGCAAGCCGTGTTCCTGGCCCTCGCCCGCAAGGCCGACCGCGTCCACGGGACGGCCCCGGTCGCGGCCTGGCTGTACGGCGCGGCGGTCAAGGCGTGCCGCGAGGTCGCCCGGCGCAACCGGCGCAAGCCGTGGGTGCCACTCGCGGCCGACGTGCCCGGTGACAGTGCGCTGTCAGCGGACCACGAGGCCGTCGCGGCGGTGCTCGACGAGGTCGCCAACTTGAGCGACGCCCACCGGGCGGCGGTCGTGCTGTGCGAACTCGAAGGCTGCCCGCGCGGCCTGGCGGCGCGGCGGCTGGGCATCGCAGAAGGCACGCTGTCGAGCCGCCTGGCGGCCGCCCGCCGCCGCCTCGCCGAGCGCCTGACCCGCCGCGGCTTCGCCCCGAGTGCCCTGGCGGCCCTCGCCGGCCTGGCCGTCGGCAGTCCGTCGTTCGCGTTCGATCTCCCGTCGGTGACCCCCATTGTCCAACGGATCACGGAGGCGATTGTGACCACAAGTCTCGCATGGAAGCTGAAATTGTGCACGGCCCTGAGCGTGGCGACCGCGACGGTCGGCCTGGCCCTCGCCGGCGGGGAGGAGCCGAAGCCCGTCGCCCCGCCGCCCAAGCCCGCCGTGGCGAAGCCGGCGGAGCCGAAGTTCGTGTTTGCCGCGCCGACGTTGATCACGGACCCGGGAACGTATGACAAGCTGAAGTCTGCCACGGTGGACATCTCTTCGATGTCGCCCGACAGCAAGTACGAGCAGATCCGCACGATCGAGATCAGCGTCGCGGCGGAAGCGATCCCGCGGCGGTTCGTCAACGGGGTCGAGACTGCGGCGTCCGCCGACACGAAGTTCTTGCCGGCCGTCCCGACCGCGGTCAGTCCGGACGGCCGCTCCGTCGTCGCGTATGTCATCGACCCCGCCGACGTGGAGGAGCGGAAGTCGGCGTTGTACCGCGCTCTCGTGTCCGACACCCCGCCGCCCAAGTACCACGCTGTCCTGATCAACCCGACGGGCCAAGTGTTCAGGCTCGGCGGCTTCGGGAACACGCACCCCACGCTCACATGGTCCCCCGACGGCGCGAGTCTGTACTACACGACCGAGGTGTACTTCGCGTCGCTTCCCCTTTTCGCCACGAGACACGAGTTTGCGACGACCAAGTTCGACGTGGCAACCGGAACCAAGAAGTCGATTGACATCGACAAGCGACACAAAGTCCTCGGAGTCCATCCCGACGGCGTGCAACTGCTCGTCACCTACGACATCGCTTCGTTCTTCAAAGACACCGAGAGCTTCTTCGCCCTCGTGTCGCCCTCCGACCGTCCGAATCAACCTGCCAAGTCACGGGTTATCGGCAAACCGATGAAGCCCGAGACGGTCAGCGAAGCCGTGTTCTCGCCAGACGGCAAACGGGCGATCGTCACCGGCAACGAGTTTTGCCCAGTGCCGGATTGGATGCTCCCTCATCTCCCCAGCGGTGTGAAGATTCGGGCCATGCAAGCACGCTCCCGGTTCTACCTCATGGACATTGAACGCGGGACGATGACGCTGTTCAAGACACAACCTGCTTGCACGCATGGCATGTCCAACGGGGTGCAGTGGTCGCCGGACGGGTCGAAGGTCGCGTTCACCGACGCCAAAGTCTCGCCGGCCAAAGTCCCCGGCGGTGCCATCAACCTTGACGAGCAGAGTGTCGTTGTCTGCGACCCGGACGGCAGCAACCCCGTCAAAATCCTGATGTCGTCGGAACCCCCGCCGAGGACGAACTTCCTCCACCCGAACCACCGCCTCATCGGGTGGCGGTGAGTCGCCGCGGGGCATACACCAACTGCGTCGGCCGGCGAGCCGGGAGCGTCAGCGACCGGAGTGGCGAAAACCCTCCAGTCGCTGACGCTCTTGGCTCGCCGGGCGATTGACACGACGTCTTTTCGTGCGGCGGGTTGCGATGCGCTATCGACCGAGTCTCGACGAGTTCACCGCCCTCGCGGCCACTCACACCGCCGTGCCGGTCTACCGCAGGGTCACCGCTGATGACCTCACGCCGGTGTCGGCGTTCGCCAAGGTCCGCGACGGTTCGGGGGCGTTCCTCTTCGAGAGCGTCGTCGGCACCGAGCGCATCGGCCGCTACAGCTTCCTCGGCTCCGCACCGTTCGAGTGGTTCGAGGCCTATGGCACGCGGGTCCGCACCAAGTTCGCCGGCGGGCCGTGGGCCGAGTCGATGCACCCCGATCCGTTGCGATTGTTTGAGGAGCGCGTCGGGGCGTTCCGCGCGCCCAACTTGTCGGGGCTGCCGCGCTTTTCCGGCGGGGCGGTTGGCTACGCCGGGTACGACACCGTGCGGTACATGGAGCACCTGCCGAACGCCCCGGCCGACGACCGCGGCGTCCCGGACCTGGCGTTCGCCTTCTACGACCAGATGGTCATCTTCGACCACATCTTCAAGACGGCCCAAGTCGTCGTCACCGCCCGGATCGTGGCCGGGGAGTCGGCGCGGAACGCCTACCAGGCGGCGTGCGACCGCGTCGATGGCCTCGTTGATCGGCTGGCCAACGTCGGCGTGAGTTTGCCGCTGGCGGACGTGGCCCCGGAGGCGGCGGCACTCACGCCGGGGGCCGTGGCGGCGCGGTACACGTCGAACTTCGCGCCCGGGGTTTACCAGGCGGCCGTGCTCAAGGCGAAGGAGTACATCCTCGCCGGGGACGCCTTCCAGGTGGTGCTCAGTCAGCGCTTCCGCACCACCACGAAGGCGAAGCCGTTCGACATTTACCGGGCGCTGCGGATCGTGAACCCGAGTCCGTTCATGTTCTTCGTCGAGGGCGGGCCGGCCACCTTGATCGGGGCGTCGCCGGAGATCATGTGCCGCGTCGAGAACGGCGAAGTGACCGTCCGGCCGCTCGCCGGCACCCGCCCGCGCGGCCGCACGGACGAGGAAGACCGGGCGCTGGCCGACGAACTCCTGGCCGACCCGAAGGAGCGGGCCGAGCACATCATGCTCGTCGATCTGGCCCGCAACGACGTGGGCCGCGTGGCCAAGATCGGCAGCGTCCGGGTCCGCGAGTTGATGCAGGTCGAGCGGTACTCGCACGTCATGCACCTGTCGAGCACCGTCACCGGGGAACTCGCCGACGGCCTGACGCCGTTCGACGCGATGCGGTCGGCGCTGCCGGCGGGGACGCTGAGTGGTGCGCCGAAAGTGCGGGCGATGGAGATCATCGACGAGTTGGAGCCGCACCGCCGCGGGCCTTACGGCGGGGCCGTCGGGTACGTCGATTACAACGGCAACACGGACACGTGCATCGCCCTGCGGACGATGGTGCTGGTCGGCACGACGGCCGACATCCAGGCCGGTGCGGGGCTGGTCGCGGACAGCGACCCGGACGCGGAATTTGCCGAGACCGTGAACAAGGCGATGAGCCTGATGCAAGCCGTCGCGGTCGCCGAGACGCAACTCTAAGCCGGCGAACCGTCGGCCTCCGGGACGCTTTGCGCGGCGGCCTGGTTGAGCGACCGGCGGACCGCGCCGGTCAGGTCGATGGCCCGGAACGGCTTGTGCAGGAAGGTGAGCGTGTCGCCGAATTCGAGGTCGCTCAACTGGTGCTCGGTATACCCGCTCATCAGAATCACGGGCATTTCGGGCCGGTGCGTGCGAATGAATTTGAGCACCTCGCGGCCGTCGTTGCCGGGCATAATCAGGTCGATCACGGCCACGTCGAAGCGGTGCGGGTCTTCGAGGAACAGGGCGATCGCCTCGGTCCCCCCGACCGCTTTTTCCAGCGCGAATCCGAGGCCCTTGAGGGCAAACCCGACGAGGCCGAGGATGGCCGGTTCGTCGTCGGCGACCAGTGCCGTCCGGCGCACCGTCGCGGTCCACCCGGCCGGGACCGGCGTGCGGCTGGACACGGTCGAGCAGTCGCGGGTGGTCTCCCGCGTCGAACACGGAAAGGCGACGCGGAAGGTCGTCCCGTAGCCGGGCCGGCTGGTCACGGAGATGCACCCGTTGTGGTCGCGGACGATGCCGTGGACGGCCGACAGGCCGAGGCCGCGGCCGGTGAACTTGGTCGTGAAGAACGGCTCGAAGATGTGCTGGCGGTTGGCCGCGGTCATGCCGCACCCGGTGTCCGATACGTCGAGCCAGACGGCCGCGTGCTCGGGCGGCGTGCCGAACGTCGTCGTGTCGTCGGCCGGCGCGGGCGGGTACGGGTCGGCGTGCCCGGTGCGGATGACCACCTGGCCGCCGCCGGGAGGTAGAGCCTCGGACGCGTTTTGCACGAGGTTCAACAGGACCTGGCGGATTTGCCCGGCGTCCCCCTCAATGGTCGGGAGGGAGCGGTTCAATTCGACGCGCCAGTCGGCCTTCCGCGAGGCGCTGAGTTTGATGAGGTCGTTCGACTCGGCGATCACCGCGTCGAGGTCCAGGGTGCCGTGGATGGTCTTGCCCGCGCCGGCATAGGTGAGCATCTGCTGGCACAGTTGTGCGGCGTGCTCGGCGGACTTTTCAATGGGCCGGAGGTACTCGTGCATGTCGCTGTCGCGGGGCAGGAATTCTCGGGCCAGGCTGGCGTTGCCCAGGATGCCCGTGAGCAAATTGTTGAAGTCGTGGGCCACGCCGCCGGCGAGGATGCCCAGGGATTCGAGCCGCTGCGTCTCGGTGAGTTGTTCGTGGAACCGCCGCCGCTCCTCGGACTCCAGCTTGCGCTCGGTGATGTCCTGGTTCGTCCCGCTGAACAGCGTCACGGTGCCGGTCGCGTCGCGGGTCAGGCGGGCGTTGACGCTCAGGTGGCGGACTTCGCCGTCCGGGCGGACGATGCGGAGTTCGTAGACGTAGGGGGCGTTGTCGTACATGGCGGCGTGGACTTTGGCGGCGAGCAGGGCGCGGTCGTCCGGGTGGACGCGGTCGGCGAACCCCTCGTAACTCGGCGTCACGGCGTTCGCCTCGTACCCGAGGACGCGAAAGAGTTCTTCGGACCAGAACACTTCGCCGGTCTGCGGGCACCACTCGAACGACCCGATGCGCGAGATTTCCTGGGCCTCGTGTAGTCGCTCTTCGCTCGCCAGGAGTCGGACTTCGGCGCACTTCTTCTCGCTGATGTCGAAGAAGACGGCGACCATGCGTAAGTGGCCCGGCTCGTCCCCGGGGACGATGTGCCCGTTGCCGCTGAGCCAGCCCGCACTACCGTCCGGCCGGAGGGTGCGGAACTCGCACTGGCACTTCGACCCGAGCCCGCCGCGCCGGGACTCGCCCAGGTGCCCGACCAGGAACGTCCGGTCGTCCGGGTGGACGTGGTGGAAGAAGCCGGCCGCGGTGCCGTCGAAGTCCGCCGGGGCGACGCCGAACAGGTCGTACAGCCGGTCGTCCCAGGAAATCCGCTCGGTGCGGAAGTCCCAGACGAGGGTGCCCATGTGCCCGGCCTCGAGGGCGAGCCGGTGCCGCAACTCGTTCTCCTGGACGAGGAGGTCGGCCCGCTTCCGGTCGGTGATGTCGAAGTTGATGCCGACGAGCCGCGGCCGCCGGCCGTCGGCGTCGAGCACCTGGCCGTACCCCGCGATCCAGCGGATGTCGCCGTCGGGGAGCACGATGCGGAACTCGGTCGCGTAGCTCGACGCTTCGTCGGGGTACGCCGTGAGCGCGCCGAACACGGCGTCGCGGTCGTCCGGGTGGACGCGCCGGCGGAAGGCGTCGAGGGTGCGGTTGAAGCTGCCCGGGACGAACCCGAACATCGCCTCTTGCCGCAAGTCCCAGTACACGTCGCCGGTGCCGATGACCCACTCCCAGGTGCCCATGCGGGCGGAGTGCAGCGCGAGCCGGAGCCGGGCCTCGCCTTCGCGGAGGGCGATCTCGGCCCGCTTCCGGTCGGTGATGTCGAGGGCCGTGCCGCGGATCACGCCGGCCTCCCGGCCGACCGACGCGGCCACCGTGGACGAGAACCAGCGGACCGTGCCGTCCTGGCGGACGACGCGGAACTCGACGTCCACGGAGTGTGCGACGCCGGGCATGCCCACGATCAGCCGGCGGACGGCGTCCCGGTCGGTGGGGTGAACCCGGTCGAGGAAGTCGGCGAGGCGGAGGCGAACGTCCGACCCCTGGAGGCCGAGCAGGTCGGTCATCACGGCCGACCACAGGAGTTCGTCCGTGTCGGCCTTCCACTCCCAGTACCCGAGCCGGGTGATCCGCTGGGCCTCCATGAGCCACTGCTCGCTGAGCCGCAGGAAACTTTCCACGTCCGCCCGGCTCTGGACTTCGCGGCGGAGTTCTTGCGTCCGCTGCTCGACCTGCCGTGCGACGACGACGGTCTGCCCGGAGACGAGGAGCAAGAGTACCGTCAGAGCGACGACGAGGCCGACCCCGAGTAGCCCGGCCGGCGAGGAGTAGTCGGGCCGGTGCCACGCCTCGTATTGAGGCGTCAGCGTGCCCCGGACGGTCAACGACCGGCCGAGGAATTCGAGGGCCGCGTCTTGACACGTCGGGCCGGGCGGCGCTTCGGCGTCGGCCAGAGCGAGGGAGAGGCCCTTGCCGTGGTGGCCACCGACGCGGTCGAAGATGTCGGACAGGTTGACCTCGACGGCGACGAAGCCGTCCGCGGGGCCGGGCGGGGTCCAGCACGGGACGACGACCCGCACGAGGCGCGCGTTCGGCGGACTACCCGGGTCGCCCACGGTCGGCCGTTTCGCCCATGCCGCCTCGTCGAGCAACCGCTTCCAGGCCGGGTCGCTCGCCAGGTCGGAGCCGACCGGCAGGCTCGCGCGGGGCGGGGTGACGGAGGTCACGGCGTTGGGAACGGCCCGGTCGCCCGGGTCCGACCGCACAACCGTGACGACGGACCGGACCGAGGGGACGTAGGCGATGAAATCCCGCATTCGTTCGGCCATCGGGTGGACCGGGTCGCGTGCGCCGATCAGTTCGGCGTGCGAGAGCCGTTCCATCCGCCGGGCGGCAACTTCGATCGGCCGGACGTGGGCGGTCACCTCCCGAAAAGCCGCCTCGGCGTCCCGGGCGAACGCGGCCCGGACGACGCGACTTTCGTAGTCCTCGACGAGGGGGTACCCGGCCGCCAGCATCGCCACTGCGACGGCGAGCGGGCCGGCGACGGTCTTAACCCGCGGCCCCCACAGCGCCCGGGGCTGGCCGAGAACGACCGCCGTCAACGGCGCGAACAGCAGCCCCCCCAGAAGGTCTTCCCGCCACCAGTTCAGCCAAAACTCGTGAGCCGCCGCCCAGGGGATTCGTCCACCGGTACACGCCAGCAACACTCCCGCCGACGCGGCCACGACGGTGTGGAGCGGACCGACAATCACGAGAAACGACGCGATCTGCTGCCAGTTGATGAGCAGCGTCGCTTCCCCGACGGCCCGCCGCAACAGCCACACGCCGAGGAGCAATTGCAGCGAGTACGCCGACGCCAGAGCCGCCGCGCTGGCAACGGTTCCGAAACTGTTCGACGCCGCGATCGGGGCGAATTTCGACACCGTTAACAGGGCAAACGTCGCCAACCAGAAGGCGGGGACGAGTGACAAGCCTCGCAGGTAAACGGCGACGAGGCCGATCCCGACCGGCGGCCAGACGAGGCGAACGAAGTCGGGCGACCCGGACGTCACTCCCGGGAGGAGACCGGTGGACAGACAAGCAACGAAGAGCAGGACGCTCTCGTAGGGCATTCGGCGGGGCGGCATTGGCAACTCGGGGGCGAACTCATCGTTCCACCTGAATCTAGCCCAGCCTCAAAACCGAACAACTCGCCAAATCGTTCATCCCGAGGAAATCCCCCGATTCGCGGGCGGTTTTCGACTGGCAGTGCGCAACTTTGGGTGCCGCGTCAACTGCTCGCGGGCCGTTGCGAAAGAACCGCCCGGTGCTGTCGTCAATCCTTTAGCGACGTCACCGGACGAGCGCGACCGAGTTCCGTGCGACTACTTCTTGGGGGTCGGCCGCAGGCGTTCGAGTTTCGCCTTCGCGGCAACGAGTTCCGCACCGACCCCGTCGGCCGCGGCCTTGACCGGAACGACGGCCGCGACCGCGTCGGCGGCCGCCTTTTGCGCGACGGGCACGGCGTCGGTCGCCGGCTTGATCGTCGGCGTCAGGGCGACGACCTTTTTCTGGGCCTCGACCGCCGCCGCCTGGTTGTCCGCGATGGCTTTGGCGTGCGCCGCGAGTTTGTCCGTCGCCGCCTTACCGACGGCCGTGGCGTCGAGAAGTGCTTTACGCCCGGCGACGAGATCGGCCTGTTGTTTAGCGTTCCCGTCCGCGGCGACTTTTCCCGCGGCGGCGAGGTCCGGGTTTTGCGGGGCCTTCGCGGCGGCCTCGGCGATCCGTTTGAGCACGTCGGCGGCAATGGGGGCGGTCACTTCAAGCGCGGCGGCCTTGTTCGTCGCCACGCCGACGGCCGCGGCCTGCTTGTCGGCATCCGCTTTGACGGCCGGCAGTTGTGCGGTCAACGCCGTCGCCGCGGCCGTGTGGTCAGTTACGCCCTTTTGTGCGGCCGCGAGGTCGGCGGTCGCCTTGGCCAGGTTCGCCGTCACGGCGGCGACGCCGGCCGTTACGGCCGTAACCTTCGCCAGGGCCGCCGCGAGCGCGTCGGCCTGTTGCTTCGCCTTCACCTCGGTCGCGGCGACGGCCACTTCCGCCGCCTTGATTTGCTCGGCCATCGGCGCGGGGTTCGTGTCCACCTGGGCGATCAGTTTGGCGTCCGCCAGATTCCAGAGTTGAATAGCCCCGCCCCAGTCCCCGCCGACGACTTTGGTGTTGTCGTGAGTGACCGCGACGCGAAGGCCGATGTCCGGCATCGCGGCGAACTCCTTCTGCAGCGTGCCGTTGGCGTCCCAGAGTTTGGTCAACTTGTCCCGGCCGGTACTGGCCAGGCGGCCGTCCATGCTGAACCGGACGCCCTCGACGCCGGCGGGGTGGGCCGGCCAGTTCTTGATCTGCCCGCCGTTCTCCATTTCCCAGAGTCGCACGGTGCCGTCCAGGCTGCCGGTGGCCAAGAGGTTCGAGTCGGCCCGCCAACTCACTTCGGTAATCATGGCCGTGTGGCCGCGCAGGGAGTGGAACTCGCGGGCCGTCGCCGCCTCCCAGACGAACGCCCCGCCGTTGCGGTCGGCCGTGGCCAGGAGGACGCCGTCCGGCGAGAACTCGACGGCCGTCACCCAGTCGGTGTGCTTCTTGATCGCGCTCAACACCGCGCCGTCGGCCGTGGCGTAAATCCGGACCATCCGGGTCGTGGTGCCGACGGCGATCATCGTCTGGTCGGCCGAAACGTCCGCCGTCAGGACCGCGTCGGTCTCCGCCGACCCGACTTCGGTGACCTTCTCGCCCGTCTCGACGTTGTACAGCACCGCCTTGCCGGACATGCCGCCGCGGCCACCAGCGACGAGCAAGAACTTGGCGTTGCGCGAGAACTTGATCGAGTTGATTTGCCCGTACTCGAACGGCAGGACACCGAGCATATCGCCGGTGTCGGCGTGGTACAGGATGACTTGCTTCTGCCCGCCGACGGCGACGAGCGGTGCCCACGGGCTAGTCGCCAGGCCGAGGACCGCCCCCGGCCGGCGGGCGCGGACGAGCGGGTCGAGTTTGAGCTTGCCGGCCAGCGGCATCGGCGGCGGGCCGTCGGGCTTGCCCTTGCCGACCGACTTCAGGCCGATCTCGACCTTCGGCTTCACGGCGACGCTCACCGTGCTGGTCGCCGTCTCCTTGCCGCCCTGCTCGATCCAGAGCCGGAGGACCGCCAACTGGGCGTCCGGGATTTTGGTCTTCGACGGCGGCATGACCGGCTCTTCCTTGTGCGCCGTCATCGCGTACAGCCGGGACTTGTCCGGGTTGCCCGGCGCGACGACCACCCCCGACGATCCGCCCTGCATGGCGACGCCGTAAGTCGCCAGGTTCAGCCCGCCCTTTTGCTTGTCCGCGCCGTGGCACCCCGCACAGTGCTGGCGAATGACCGGCAGCACGTCGTCGTTGAACGTCGGGTTCTTGGCGTCCGCGCGGGCCAGCGCCGGCAGGCCAACGAGCGTCAGGAGGGTGATCATCAGCCGCGTCATATCAAGGCACCTGCGGGAGGCGGGCGAGGAACGGTTCGGGCGGGAGTCGGGGGCGTTACGATGGACGGGGCACAAGAGCGCGGACGAAGTCGGAGTAGGCGTCCTTCATCGGCAGTTCGAGTTCCCTACATAGCCGCCGCCGGCGTGCCATGACCGGCTCGCCGCTGATCGGGTTCGTCGCTGGCAGGTCGAACTCGTCCCAGACGACCGCGCAGCCGCGTTTCTGCCAGGCCGGTAGGTCGTTGAAGTTGACGCCGAGTCGGTAGAGCATCTCGTTCTTGTCCGACACGCCCTTTCCTTCGAGGGCTGCCGTCGCCTCGGCCGCGCCGCGACCCTGCTTTCGCTGACCCCAGTAGCAGTGCGCGTTCAGGGCGTTGCGGCCCGCGTCCTCGCTCCGCCAGCGGAAGTAATCGACCACGAGTTCGGCGGTCGGCAGTTGCGAGATCCGGCAGTCGAAGCAAGCGACTGCCCCCAATAGCAGCGAGAACTTACCGCTGGCCTCACCGGCCAGGACCGAGTTCAGCTTGCGGAGCTTGCGGCCGAAACCGTTCTCGCCGGGGTCGAAGAGGAGTGAAATTTCGTCGCTTTCTGTGTAGCCATACAGGAAGCGGAAGCCGGTCTCACGCATCAGGTGTTCGACCGTCCCGAGCATCAGGTCGCGGAATCGCTCGTCGAAGGGAGCCTCGAAGGCGTGTACCTCCTTGGTGAGCCGCGTGAAGCTGCGTCCGTCCAGCCGCGCGACCATGAACAGGCCGGGCAGCACACAGTGGTCGTGTGCGGTCTCGTAGACACGCATCGCCCGGTCGAGGTCGTCAAATTTCATCGCGGCACTCTTCGACAGTTGGACTAAAACAATCACCTCCACTGCGGACACCACGGCACCGGCGTCGGTTCGCGGCCGACGTTGACTGGTCGAATTCGTTAATGGTTGAACATGAACTCGCGGGAGTTCAGGAGTGCCCAGAAGATGTCTTCGAGCGACTGCTGCTTGGCGGCCGGGGGGGCGGCGTTCACGGCGTCGCTCAGCCTCTTCAATTCGACCGGCGTCGGGGCGCGGCTGACGGCCCGCAGGTAGATCTGCTCGACGATCTGGGCCGCCGTCTTCTTCTCGGCGAGCATCTTGCCGACGAGGTTGCCGGCCTGAATCTTGGGCGACACCGTGTCGCCGTTCATGAGGTGCAGGCTCTGCGACAGCGTCGGTTCGAGGCGGACTTCGCACGCGCACACCGTGTCCCGACTCGGCCGGCCGAACGTCGTCAGGAAGTAGTTCGACGTGACCCCGTCGGCGATCTGCACGGCCCGCGCGCCCTGCGGCAGGCCGGGGAACTTGTTCTTCGTGTCGGTCACCTGGCTAATGATGTCGAGCATCGTCTCGGCGCGGATGCGGCGGATTGGCCCCCGGGCGAAGTTCCGCGCGTCCCCCTCGTTCGACTTCGTGGCGACCGTCGAGCGCTGGTAGGCGGCGCTCGTGCAGATGTCCCGGACGAGCTTCTTGAAGTCGTAGTTGTACCCGGTGAACTTCACCCCCAGCGCGTCGAGCAGCTCCTGGTTCGACGCGGGGTTCGAGATGCGCACGTCGTCCACCTCGTTGATGATGCCCATGCCAAAGAAGTGGTTCCAAACCATGTTCGACAGGTTCTTGGCGAAGTACGGATTGTCCGGCGAGGCGAGCCAGTTGGCCATGACCACGCGGCGGTCCTTGCCGGCCACGTCGGGCCTGGCCCCGCCGAGGAATTTCGGCGGCATCGGCTTGCCGGTCACCGGGTGGTTGACCTCGCCCCCGCCGCCGTTGAACACGACGAGTTCCCGCGGGTCGTCGGTCCCCTTGCGGCCGACCTGGCTGAAGAAGGCCGCGAACCCGTAGTAGTCGTCCATCGTCCACCGGTCGAACGGGTGGTTGTGGCACTGGGTACACTGGATGCGCATGCCCATGAACACCTGGGCCACGTTCTCCGTGACTTTGACGATGTCCCGCTCGATCTGGTAGTAGTTCGTCGGCGGGTTCTTGAACGTGCCGCCGGACGCCCCGAGCAGTTCGCGGACCCAGACATCGGTGGGGACGTTCTTGGCGATCTTCTCTTGCAACCAGGTGTAGTAGAGGAGCATCGCCTTGGGGCTGACGTCGTTCGACGAGCGAATTTGGAGGAGTTCGGCCCACTTCAGCACCCAGAGTTCGGAGAACTCTTTGCGGTCCAGCAGTTCGTCGACGAGCAGTTCGCGCTTGTTCGGCAGCGTGCCGATCATGAAGCGGGCGTACTCCTCGGGACTCGGCAGCGTCCCGGTGATGTCGAGGTAAACGCGGCGGGCGAAGGTCGGGTCGTCGCACACCGGGGACGGCTCGACGCGCAGCTTCTTGAGCTTGGCGTTCACGTGGGTGTCGATGTAGTTCAACTCCGCGGGGGCCGCCGCGACGAACTGCAAGCCCTTGGGCAGCGTGACGAACGGCACGCCGACGGTGAAGGTGAAGAAGCGGGCCATGATGAACGCCTCGCCGCGCTCCCCGCCGGTCACGCTGGCGTCCCCGTCGGCCAGGATTTTGCCGGCGTTGTCGTTGTTCGACAGGAACAGCGAAGTCGCGGTCACGTCGCGGTCGGTGCCGTCGGAGTACTTGGCCCGGACGACCAGGCGCTGCCGCTCGCCCTTGCCGTCGAGGACGGCCGACGGCGGGTAGACTTCGAGGCTCGTCGGCGTGGCGACGGTCGCGGCGTCCGCGGGGGCGTCGGCTTCGAGCCAGCGGATCAGCGTCTGGTACGACTCGTCGTTGTCGCGGACCTTCTGGCCGCCGGTGTGCGGCACCTTGCCGGTCGCCTTGTCGATCAACAGCGACTCGGCCGGCATCGCCAGGTTGATGCGGCGGCCGTTGAGTTCGCGGGTGAGCCGGGCGTGGTCGCCGTCCGGGTCGTACCCGAACAGCGACAGGCGGAAGCCGTCCTTGCCCCGGGCCGCGCCGTGGCACGCGCCCGAGTTGCACCCGGAGCGCATGAAGACCGGCATCACGTCGAGCTTGAACGAGACCGGCCGGTCGGCCTTGGCGTTGACGACCTTGACCGGCACCTTGACCGTCTGCCCGGCCGCGGTCACGACCATCTCGGTGACGCCGTCGGCGACCGGCAGCACGACGTTTTTGTCGAGCCGGACTAGCGCCGGGTTGGCGAAGGTGACCTGGGCGGCGTCGGTCAGGTCGCGAGTCAGGCCGTCGGCCTGCGTCAACTGGACGATGAAGCTCTGGCGGTCGCGGGCCGTTTCGAGGTTGATGTCCGGCGGGTAGACGGCGACCTTCGCCCCGGCCACGACCGGCGCGACGACCACCGGCGGCAGAGTCGCCGGGGCTTGCGTGCCGGGGGTTTGGCCCCACGCAGTCGCGGACAGCGTCGTACAAGCGGTCAGGGCGAGAATCGAGGCGAACGTGAAGCGCATGGTGCGTTCCTCATGCGGGGCAGTGCGAACCGGGCGGGGCGGACATCGGCGAAACCGTCTGCGGGCGGGTCAGCCCTTCTTCTCGGGCAACTTCGGGGCCGGCGCGGCGGGGACCGGGGGGGCCGGTGTCGAGGGCTTGCCGGCCTTCTCGCGGTCGTCTTGCTCCTTGCGGAGTTGTTCGAGGCGCGTCAGCGGCTTGGCGGTCGGCGGCGCGGCGGCGGGCACCGGCGCGACCGGCTTGGGCGGGGCGGCCGCGGCAACGACCGGGGCGACCTTCGGCAGCAGCGGCACGTCCACGCGGAACTCGTTCCCGCCGACGTTGTGGACCAAAAACTCGCCGTTGACCGGCACCACCACCTGGACGAATACGCCGTGCTTGCCGGGCGGGGTCGCCTTGTCGGTGGTCACCGCAAAACTCAGTTCCTTCGACTCCTTGGTCAATTCGAGGTCGGGCGTCGCGGCCTTCGCCGGCAGGCCGATGAGCTTGACCGTGGCCTTGCCGTCGAACGGCCGGGCGACCACGACCTTGCCGAACACCTTGGTCGCGCCGCCCTGATCGACGGCCGACCGCTCCTGGGCGAACGTCACGAACGGCGCGGCGATCTCGACCGTGAACAGTTGCGTCGAGGTCCAGACCACCCCGGTCGGCGTGGCCGCGTTGGCCGTGAACGCCGTCTTCCACTTCCGCGCTACGGCGTTCGGGGCGGCGTTCATGTAGATCGACGCCTCGGTCGCGGTCTCGGCGACCACGGTCGAGCCGGTGATGCCCATGCCGGGCGGCGTGAACAGCGGGGTGAGCGTGATCGGTCCCTTGAACGTCGGTGCCCGCTTGACGACGATTTTCACGTTCAACGACCCGTTCTGCGGGACCGGGGCCTTCGGTTCGACCGCCTCGACGGTGAACGGGGCGACCTCGGTTACGGCGACGGCCACCTTGTCCGTGAAGTAGCGGTGGAACGGGGTGTTGTTGACGCCGATGTTGAAGCACACGTCGAGGGCGAGCGGGCTCGGCGCGACCGTCTTGCCGTCCGTCGGCGAAGCATTCAGGCCGGTCAAGACGCCGGCGAGCGGGGCGTCGGCCTTCGCCTCCAACACGACCGGGACGACGGCTTGGCCGGGGTCGGTGGGGTCGGCGACGAGGGTCACGCCGGCGGGTAATTTCTCGAAGGCGACGGTCGCGGGGCCACCCCAGTCGGCGCGGGTCACGTTGACCAGGGTGGCGAAGCGGCCGCCGCGCGGCACGGCCAGCGTCTGGCGGTCCTGGTTGCTGACGTTGTTGCCGTCCACCTTGGGGATGCCGGTCACGGTGCCGGCGACCACGGCGTTCAGTTCGAGGCGAAAGAAGTAGTCCGGCCCGCCCTTCTGCAAGTGATCGTGGACGTAGAGGACGTACTCCTTGTCTTCCGGGGCCGTGAAGCGGAACGCGCTGTCCGGGCCGACCGCGTCGTCGTTACCGATGAGGTACTGGCCGTTGTCCGCGCGGGCAACGTGCATCACCGGGTCGAGCGGCGAGCCGAGCCGGCGGGCGTAGCACTGGGCGTCGAACACCTGCCCCTTCTTCGCGGCGAACTTGAAGAACTTCGACTCGCCCGGCTTCGAGACCACGCCGTGAAAGGCCCCCGGCGCGACCCCAGGGGTCGCCAGGGCGTGGGTCACGTTCGTGCCCGTCTCGACCGTCGAAGGCAGGTCGCCGACGCGGACCTTGAACCCGGTCGGGTTCGTCCCTTCGGGGGTGACGCAGTGCAGGCGGAAGTGGTCGTCGGCCGCGGCCGGGAGCTTGATCTTCTGGCGGATTTCGCCGGCCGGGTCGCCGAGGAAGCGGAACTCGACCTCCTCGCCCGGCTTACCCCCGGCCGGCAGGACCGCCGTCGGCCGGGGGAAGTTGCCGACGTGCAGCCGGTACTTGCACGCCCCGCTGCCGCCGTAGGCACTCTCGCGGACCAGGATCGTGTACTTGCCGTCGGCCGGGATCACGACCGAGCACCCGGCGTCCTGGCCGATCAACGGCGAGTCGTCGTTGAAGGCGAGCTCGAACCGCCGCGAGTCCAGGATGGCGACGAACGGGTCCCAGAAGGCGACGCCTAGCCGCATCCCCTCGACCTCGATCGAGAGTCGTTGGCCCTTCTTGCACTCGACGACGAAGTAGTCGGCGTCCTCGGAGTCGATGACCCCGTGGACGGTGACGTTCAGCGGGATCGGTTGGGCCTGGTCGAACAGCGTGTTCGGCTCGACCTCGGCGACGACCGGCAGTGCCCCGACCCAGAAGGTCCGCAGTTCGGAAATGCCCGTCGCCGTGCGCAGGCGGAGGCCGTGTTCGCCGAGCCGGCAGGTCGGCGCGACGGCGACGGTCAGCTTGACCGTGGCGGCGTTGACGACTTCCAACTTGGCCACGGTCAGGCCGGGCGCGTCGAGCAGAACTTCCTGTGTGTCGGCGAGGTTGGCCCCGGTCAGGGTCAGCACGACCTCGGTGCCGCGCTGGCCGCCCTTGGGCACGATGTCGTTGAAATTCGGGGACGCTGCGAACGCAGGGCTACCAGCCACGAGGCCGAGTAGGGCGGCGAGCGTGGCGAAAGTGCGCGTCATGATGTGGCCCCCAAGTCGAAAGGCGGCGGGGCGGAAATCCGCCCGGGCCGCCGGAACTCGCTCACCGCATATTACGCCAGCAAATCGGTCCGCGTGTGCCCTTCGCGGACGATGTCGATCGGCCGGTCCCCGGGGGACATCAGCTTCTTCTCGGGGTCGATGCCGAGGCAGGTGTAGACCGTGTGGGCCAGGTCTTCGACGCCCAGCGCGTCTTCGTCGGGTTCCGACGCCGTCGAGTCGGACTTGCCGTAGACGAGGCCCTTCTTGATGCCCCCGCCGGCCAGCATGACGCTGAACACCTTGGGCCAGTGGTCGCGGCCGGCCGTCGCGTTGATCTTGGGCGTGCGGCCGAACTCGCTGGACACCATGACCAGCGTCTTGTCGAGCATGCCCCGGGTTTCGAGGTCGCGGATCAGGGCGGCGAGCGCCTGGTCGAGCGCCGGGAGTTGGCTCCGCATGTTCCCCGAGATGCCGTTGTGGAAGTCCCAGCCGCCGTAGTGCAGCGTCACGAACCGCACCCCGCCTTCGACGAGCCGGCGAGCCAGCAACATCCGCTGGCCGGCGGCGTTGCGGCCGTACTGGTCGCGCAGGGCGGCCGGCTCCTTGTTGATGTCGAAGGCGTCGCGGGCCTTCTCGCTGGAGATGAGGCCGTAAGCCCGCTTGTAGAAGGTGTCCATCGCGTCGAGGTTGTCGGACTTCTCGTGCGACCGGAAGTGGTCGTTGACCGTGTCCATCAACTGGCGGCGCTGCGTGAACCGCTCCGGGGTCACGCCGCCGGGCAGTTGCAAGTCCTGGACGCGGAAGCCGGCGTTGGCCGGGTCCGACCCCAGGGCGAACGGGCCGTAAGCGCTCGACAGGTAGCCGTTGCCCGCGAAGTTGGTCGAGATACTCGGCACCGCGACGTAGGGCGGCAGGTCGTTACGCACGCCGAGTTGATGGCTGACGACGCTGCCCATGCTCGGGAACGTCAGCGCCGGGCTGGGCCGGTAGCCGGTGAACATGTTGTGCGTGCCGCGCTCGTGGGCCGCCTCGCCGTGCGTCATGCTGCGGACGACGGTCACCTTGTCGGCGACCGTGGCCATCTGCTTCATGCACTCGCTGAACTGCACGCCCTCGATCTTGGTGTTCACGAGGCCCATGTCGCCGCGGTACTCGACCGGCGCGAACGGCTTCGGGTCCCAACTCTCCTGGTGGGCCATGCCGCCGGGCAAGAAGATGTGGATGATACTCTCCGCCTTCGGCCCCTTCTTGGCCGGAACCGGAGCCGCCGCTCGCAGCTTGAAGTAGTCGCCGAGGGTCAGGCCGAGGGCACCGACCGCACCGATCTGCATGAAGCTCCGCCGTCCGACCGTCGGGCCGAGGCACTTCCACGGATTCATCATCGCGACTCCTGAGATCAAGGAGGTGGGCAGCAGTTTGGACAAGCCAGGCAAGTAAATATGCCGGGAGTTTCGGAACGCGATACCGGGCAGGAACCCGTTAGACGCGGAAAGGCAGGTTAACAGTTCCCGATGTTCGCAATGTTCCCGGCCGTCCGGCCGACCCGCGTCATCGACGGCAACACGCCCACACCTTGATCAGCCCAGGTGCTAACGCGACACTCTCAACGCCGTCAGTATAGTCGGGCCGTCTGCAATTTTCAACCCTCCCGATCGGTGCTCCTGTCAACGAATCGTTTTCACTGTGAACGGCGGGCATTCCGAGAGTTGTGGAACCTATTGTGAGAGAAAATCGTCGTTGGCCGAGTTGGCTTGCCGAGGCTGAATCGTCTGCTTGCGACCGACCCCCGAGGACACCCGATGCATCGCCGGCGACACGCTTTCACCCTGATCGAACTCCTGGTGGTGATCGCCATCATTGCGATTCTCATCGGGCTACTTTTGCCCGCCGTCCAGAAAGTGCGCGAGGCAGCCGCCCGGTTGAGTTGCACGAACAACCTCAAACAGATCGGGCTGGGCCTCCACAGCTACCACGACGCCAACCTCTTCTTTCCGCCGGGATTCAAGGCCGTCGCCGCGCCGGGCGGGGACGTGAGTCCGGGGTGGGGGTGGTCGTTCTTCGTCTTGCCGTACCTCGAACAAGAGAACCTTTTCCGCTCCCAGGCCGACTTGAACCAGTCGGTCACCGCGTCGCCGCTGTTGCGTCAAAAGTTGAAGCTGTACCAGTGCCCGTCCGACCTCCAGACGGAACCGTTCCAGGTCTACGGGCCGGGCGGCGTGGCGCTCGCTGGCGTGCTGGCCGCGCCGTGTAGTTACGCGGCGTTCGTGGGCGGCGACGAGACCGAGGTCGCCACCGGGGACTTCTACGGCCAGTTCCACGGTTGCTTCTACCGCAACAGTAAGACGCGCATCGCCGACATTACCGACGGCACGAGCCACACGGGATTAGTGGCGGAGCGGGCGTGCGCGATCACCCAGGGGACGTGGGCCGGGGCGTTGAGCGGGGCCAGGATGCGGCTCGGGGCCAAGAACCCGGCCTACGCCGTCAACCCGAACATGGACTACGACACCGACCTGTTCGGCCTCATGCACGCGAACTGGATCAACGCCACCAACGACCAGTCGGACGACGGCGGCACGGACGACCCGTCCAGCTTCCACACCGGCGGCGCGAACCACCTGTTCGGCGACGGCTCGGTGCGATTCCTGCGCAACATCAGCGGCGTGAAGGGATCGCCCCCGACCGCGGACCGCACGGCGTTTTGGGCACTCGGGACGCGGGCGGACGGCGACTCTACGGCGGCCATCGAGTAAATCCCGGAGGCTTGACGTGCAACGATTTCGCGTGTTGGTGGTCGTGCTTTCGGTCGCGGCGTTCGGCTGTCAGGGCAGTGACGTTCCGAAGGAAAAGTATTTCAGCGGCGAGCCGGTCGAACATTGGCTGGCCGCCCTGAAAAACCCCGACGCCAAGAAGCGCGCCAAGGCCTCACAGGTTCTCGGCAATGTGGGAACGGTTGACGCGAGGTCAATCCCGGCGCTCATCGAAGCTGTGACGGACGCGGACGCCAAGGTCCGTGAGGCCACCGTCCTCGGACTCGCCAAAATCGGCCCGCCCGCCGCGTCGGCCGAACCCGTCCTGGTCAAGGCGACGGGCGACAAAAGTAGCGCGGTTCGGACGCACGCGGCCACCGCACTCGACCGCGTGCGGGGCAACAAGTAAGCTGGCGGTGCGGCCTAAATCTTATCGACTTGCCAGTGTTCCAGTTCGATTTGCACCGGCCGGCCGAAGATCGTTACTTCGACGGTCACCTTGGGCGACTCGGTCGAGTCCTTCGGGATACTGATGTCCTTGACCTCGCCCTCCATGTTGGCGAACGCCCCCTCGCGGGCCCGGACCTTGTCGCCCTTCTCGTAGTCGAGTTTGACGATCGTCTTGCCGGCCTTCTTGCCCTTCTTGCCCTCTTCGGCGGGGACGTTCTCGCCGAGCATCCGCTGCACGTCGATCTCTTCCATCGGCGACGGGATGCGGCCCAGGCCGCCGGTCACGAAATCACCGACGCCGGAGGTTTCGCGGAAGAGGTATTGGATGGCGTCGCAGTACTCGACCTCGGCCATGAGGTAGCCGGGATACTTCTTCGTCTCCTTGGTGACGCGCTTTTCCTTGGTCGTCGTCTCGCCGTTCTTGGTTTCCTTGACCTTCTTGACGACCTGCACGCGCTCGACGGGGATGTGGACCTGGCCGAAGAACGGTTCCAGCCCTTCGATGCGGACTTTCCGCTCGATGGCCGCCTTGATCGACTCCTCGCGGCCGCTCGTCACCTTGATGATGTACCACTTCTTGTTGCTGACGGGCATCGGCTCTTCGGCCGGCACTTCCTCGACCGGGGCCGCGTCCTCGGCGTGCGCGTGTTCGACGGCGACCGCCACGGGCGTTTCCGCGGTTTCGGTCTCTTCGGTGTCCGGCGCGTCGGCTTCGGGGGTCATCGGGGGGTCCAACGAGGGGTCAACGGGGGTCACGGCAACGGCGATCACTTCCGGTCACCATTTGGGCAGCCGGCCCTCGGCCGAGTTCACCGGCTGCGTCGCTGTACTCTGAGTCTTCGACGGCAACACGCCGATCATGTCCCGGCTCAGGAGCCAGCCCCAGAAGAAATCGACGACCATGAGGAACAGCGTCATCAGGATGACGAACACGAGCACCACAATGGTGTCTTGCACGAGCCGCTTGCGGCTCGACCACGACACCTTGTTCATCTCGACTTCGGTGGCGATCAGGAAGTCCGCGAACGTGGGCACGTTGACGGCCCGCCAGGCGAGCCAGAAGACCGAGACGCCCAACAGGATCGGCACGGTGTAGCCGATGTCGGTGAGAAGCGTTACGGCGGTACGCGTTTCGTCCGTCGTCGGCGTGCCCTGGGTGCCGGTGAACGGCAGGTACCACAGCCAGTCGCCGCCGAGCAGGGTGTGGTTCATCAGCGAGTAGACGCCGGTCCAGCCGACGAGGAGCAGGCCGATGAGTGTGTACCGTCGGGCCTTCAAACCCTGGGCCGGTTTGTAGCTGAACAGCGAGAACCAGCCCTGCTCCTCGGCCTGGACCATGACTCCCAGACCGGTCGCCGAGGTCAGCAAGCGGAACGCGGCCCCGACGAGTCCGCCCAGCACGACGAGCGTGACGGGCAGGCCGAAGTTGGTGTCTTGGAGGTTCTGGCCGACCGCGTTGACGATGAAGGCGATGGCGACCACGAGAGAGACGATCAGACCGATCGCGCCGCGGGTACCCTTGGGCGGGTTCACGCCCATCACCAGGCTCGCCAGCCGGGCGAAGGCGACCAGTGTCCCGACCTGGGCCGCGACGCGCAGGATCGCGTCCGCGAAGCCGCCGAGTGAGGCCAGCACGGGCGACACAGCTTGTGCCCAGAGCATCGGCACGGCGTAAGCGGCGACCGCGATCCCCACGAGCATCACGGCGGCACCGAGTGCGCCCGTGACGAGCGCGCTGGCGATCTTGGCCGGGAGTGTGGGCGGGGTCTTCGGTTGAACGGCAGTCGCCATGACCAATCCTTTGCGAACCAAGTCTTCGTTGCGGTCAGACGCACAAAAGCCAGCGCGTCCCGCGCTGGCTCTCACAGGGACTCGACATCTCGAGGGCCGTCATTACACCAACAACCGCCGCCGGGAACAGGTGCGGCAGGACTTGAACCTGCAACCTGCGGTTTTGGAGACCGCCGCTCTACCAGTTGAGCTACGCACCTAACGGACTCGTCCTTCGTCACTCGCCGTTCGGGATTTGTGACAGACACGACGACTCGGGTGAGCAAAGTCGTCGAGAGACCTCGGCACAAATCCCAACCAGCGAATCACCAGGGGCACTGCCGATTTAGGCAGTGATCTTCGTCACCACGCCCGAGCCGACCGTCCGTCCGCCCTCGCGGATGGCGAAGCGGAGGCCTTCGTCCATGGCGACCGGCATGCCGTCCATCAACTCGACATCGACCTTGACGTTGTCGCCGGGCATGCACATCTCGACGCCGGCGGGCAGCTTGATCGAGCCGGTCACGTCCGTCGTGCGGAAGTAGAACTGCGGCTTGTAGCCGGAGAAGAACGGCGTGTGGCGACCGCCTTCGTCCTTCGACAGCACGTAGATGTTCGCCTCGAACTTCAGGTGCGGCGTAATCGAGTTCGGCTTGGCGATGACCTGGCCGCGCTCGATGCCGTCCCGGTCGATGCCCCGCAGCAAGACGCCGACGTTGTCGCCGGCGATGGCGCTGTCGAGGGTCTTCTGGAACATTTCGATGCCGGTGATCGTCGTCTTGACCTTGTCCTTGCGGAGGCCGACGATCTCCACGTCGTCGCCGACGCGGCAGGTGCCGCGCTCGATGCGCCCCGTGGCCACGGTGCCGCGGCCCTTGATCGAGAACACGTCCTCGACCGACATCAGCAGCGGCTTGTCTTCTTCGCGCGGCGGCAGCGGGATGTAGGAGTCCAGCGCCGCAATCAACTCGTCGATCGACTTCGACCCCGGCCCGTCGTTGTTCGAGGGGTTTTCGAGGGCGTCCTTCGACTGGCCCCGGATGATCGGGATCACGTCGCCGGGGTAGTCGTTCTTCGTGAGCAACTCGCGGATTTCGAGTTCGACGAGTTCGAGCAACTCGGGGTCGTCCACCGTGTCGCACTTGTTCATGTACACGACCATGTGCGGCACGCCGACTTGGCGGGCGAGCAGCACGTGTTCGCGGGTCTGCGGCATCGGGCCGTCGTTGGCGGCGACGACGAGGATCGCGCCGTCCATCTGGGCCGCGCCGGTGATCATGTTCTTGATGAAGTCGGCGTGGCCGGGGCAGTCGATGTGGGCGTAGTGGCGGTTCGGCGAGTCGTACTCGACGTGCGACACGGCGATCGTGACGGTCTTGTTCGCGTCCCGGACGGTGCCGCCCTTGGTAATCTCGGCGTAGCTCTTGACGGCCGTCTTGTTCTTGAAGCCCTGGCGGGCCACGATCGCCGCGGTGAGCGTCGATTTGCCGTGGTCAATGTGGCCAATCGTGCCGACGTTGACGTGCGGCTTGGTCCGGTTGAAAGTCTCCTTCGCCATCGTGATCTCCGAGAGGTCGCTCTCGCCTCAATCTACAGGGAATGTTGTTGCCAAAAGGAACCCGGAAATCCCGATCCGCCAGTGCCGGAAGTCCGGATTGCGCCGCCTCGGGGCTTCCCGGGGGCATCGTACGAAGCCCGTCAAGGTCTCCCTTGGGGACGGTACGATTCCCGGAAAGCCGCCACCGAACCGGCCCCCGATCAAGGGGCGAAGGGCGGGCTTGCGGCCCGCCCTCCAAAAGCTGCCATTGGGAATTGAACCCAAGACCTCTTCATT
>JAYTSV010000004.1:0-37456 GCA_043745465.1 Fimbriiglobus sp. | reverse complement strand
GAACTTCCTGGGGATGGTGCTGTTCGCCGCGATCACGCTCTGGCTAAAGTGACTCCGGCGAACGTCCGACGCCCCAGGTTCAATCAACACGGCCTAGTATTCGAGTGATGCCAGAACCGCATCGCGGCTGACGTGTTCGACGTGCGGAGTCTGTTTGAGGTTCGCAACTTCTCGGAGTGGCTCAAGATACGCGGCTTCGTGATTCACCAAACCTCGCGCGGCCAAGTTCAGTAACTCCGTCGCCCAGGTGCGAACACTCCGGCCCGCGTACTCGGCGTTCAAGCCGTATCGACTGATGCTTTCGCCGAGCGCGGGGAGGTGGTTCGGCGGGAGACTCCGGGCGATGTCGTCCGCGTCGGCCAGCGTTCCGGGGTCGTAGAGGAGGCCCTTCCAGAAGGCCGGGACACCGAGGGCCAGGGCCGGCGGGGTGGCGTCCGCGCCGCGGACTTCGAGGAAGTTCTTGAGCCGGACATCGGGGAAGACCGTCGTCAGGTGCAGTTCCCACTCGGCCGGCGTCGGAAAGCGGCCGTCGATGCCGTGCGTGAGGTAGTCGCGGAAGGTGCGGCCTTCGGCGGGCCGGTAGTCGCCGTCGCGGTAGAGAAAGAGCATCGGCACGTCGAGCAGGTAGTCGCGGTAGCTCTCGAAGTTCAGGCCCTGTTCGAGTAGGGCGACGAGCGGGCCGGACCGGTCGGGGTCCATGCCCTGCCAGATGCGGCCGCGGTACGACGCCCAACACGACGGCACGCCGTGGACGTACTCGCTATTCACGAGCAGGGCGTTGAAGAGCGGCCCGAGTTTCAGGGCGACGGTGAACTTGCGAACGGCGTCCGCTTCGTCGGAGTAGTCGAACGTTGCTTGCGTACTGGCGGTCCCCTTCATCATCGCCAGCGCCGTCGGCGACCGCGACGGCAGGTACTCTGCCATCACCGCGTGCCGACGGCGTGGCCCCAGCGGGATACTTTCGATCCGGGCAAACGGCGTCACCCCGGCGGCGACCCAGACGATTCGGGTCGGGTCCACGACCGCCCGGAGTTCGTCGCGGTGGCGACGCAGTTCGCGCGCCATGTCGTCCAGGCGTTCGACCGGCGGCGTCGAGAATTCGACCTGCCCGCCGGGTTCCAGCGACACCATGCAGCCGGCGCGGCTCAACGCAGTCAGGTGGTCGCCTTCGTGGTGCGGTCGCCAGCCGAAGCGCTTCGCCAAGCTGTGCAAGATGTCGCGGATGCCGCCCGGCTCGCCGTAGGTGATGGCGCGGCCGGTGCGGCGGTCGAGGGCGAACTTCTCGAACTCGGCCCCGACGCGCCACTCGCCGCGCGGCTTGCCGCCGGCGTGAAAGTAGTCGAGCGTGTCGGCCAAACGGACCGGCTCCGCATCGGCTACGAAGGCATCCGCGGTGGGGTGAACACTCACACTAACTTCTCTCGGACCGAGCTTGACGAAACGGGTCACGAATGTCGTGAAGAAGTGCCGATACTTTACCATCTTGACCCGGAGAATCAAGAACGGCTCACGCTCTCAACCGCCCTGCTATTGAGTGCCCGAAATGACCTGGCTTGCGCGGGATTTCCGCGCTCACTGGAACGACCCCGCCCGCTGGGCCGCCGGCGTCTGGCTCGCGTTGACTGTCGCGCTGTTCGCCTACGTCGTGCGGCACGGCCGGGACACGCCGATGTGGGAGGAGTGGTACGACCTCGACGGGCTGTACGGCGTCACGAGTTCGCTCGACTGGGTCTTCGGCCGGCTTAACCAGCACCGCTACGTCCTCGGCCGGGGGATCATGTACGGCATGTTCCACGCGACCGGGGGCGACTTCCGCGCCGGTCTCTTCGTCAGTGTCGCGTTGCTGTCGGTCGCCACCGCGATTCTCCTGCGCACCCTGCGGCAACTGCGCGGCCGGTCCCACGGCATCGATGTCGTCGTCCCACTGCTGCTGATGAACCCTGGGGCGTCGGAGAACTTCATACTCGGCTACCAGATGCACTTCACCATCGACGTGCTGCTGGTCGCCGTCTTCGTCCGGTGCGTCGCGTTCGCGGACGTGTGGCCGCCGGGAGTGACCGCCTGGCGGGTCGCGGCACTCACGGTCGCACTCGCCCTCGGCGGCTGGGTCGGGTTGCCGTTCGTGCCCGGCGCGACCGCGCTCGTCGCCGTGCTCGTCTGGCGTGGTGGCCGACGGAATGGACTCGCACTTGGGCCGGCGCTCGCCGCCTGCGGCTACTTCGCCTGGTCGTACCTCGACGTGAGGCGGCACCCGATCGCTGGCCAACCGGAAAACGACTGGCCAGCCGTCGCGCGGGTGACGGGCGAATTCTTCGGGATGGCCCTCGGCAACTTCGGCGTCTGGTGGACGCCCGCCGCCGGCGTCGGGGTCGGAGTGGGAGTCGCCGCCCTCGTCGCCGTGCAAGTCCGCGGCGTGGCCCACTCGCCCGGCCGGCGTCTCGTCGCGGTCGGAGTGCTGGCCGTGGTTCTCGCCCTGGCGATGATGGCCTACGGCACCGGGAGGCACCGCGCGAACGGCAACGCTGTGCGCAACATTCCGCTGCTGGCGTTCCTGCCGATCCTGGCCCTGATCCACGCCACGAAGTTCGCCACGCCGCCCGGCCGACGCCTCGGCCGAGTCGTCACCGCCGTCTCACTGGGCGTGGCCGCGTCGATTCACGCCGTCGGTTGGGTCGAGGCGGAGAGGGCGGGGAACTTCCACCGGACGAAGTATGACCTGCTCGTGGCGGATCGCGACCGCGGGTTGCCGCTCGAATTCCTCGTGTCGCATCACCAGATGTTCCCCGGCTCGGAAGTCCTCCGCGGCATGCGGCTGCTGCGGGCGCGCGGCCACCCGTTCGCCCGCGACATCGCGGACGCACCTGCTTACCGTGTACTCCCACTCAGCGTGCCGACTTCCGCCCCCCTGACCGTGCCCGGCAATCCGGCCGCGGAGTGGGTCGTCGGCACGCCGCCCGTCTGGCGGTTCGCAGTGCCGACACGGGGCTTCGTGGCCGGCGTCCGGGTGACGTTGCGCTACCCGCGGGCCTGCGAGCGTGTGCCGATTCAAGTGGCGTGGCAACGGCCCGACGGCACGACCGGCGCGAGCGTGTGCATGCCGTGGCTGACGCCCAACGACTGGACGCTCGACTTCTGGGTCAACGACGAGTCGGGCGAGTTCTGTCTCCGGCCGCTGCACGAAGCCGACGCCTTCGAGGTACTGTCGGCCGCGTTGTTGCTGCCAAAGGATTGACTCAGGCGGCGTCGCCGAAGCCGCGCAAGCGGGGGCGGTAAACGCCGTCGGACGGCGGGTCTTCGCCGCGGAGCAAGAAGGTGTCGATGTCCGCATCGACGGGTGCAAGGGGTTCCGGGAACGGCAGCGTCACGGCGGGAGCCGTCGTCTCGTCGAGCGGGACGCCCCACATCGCGGTCGAGTTGTCGAAGTCGTCGTCGGTCATGGCCAGTCCTCCGCTAGACGCGCATCACGGCCGTACCCCAGGCCAAGCCCGCGCCGAAGCCGCTCATCACGACGAGCATCCCCGGTTTCAGCTTGCCCTCGGCGTAGGCCTCGTCGAGCGCGATCGGGATCGACCCGCCGGAGGTGTTGCCGTATTTTTCGAGGTTGTTAAATACCTTCGTCCTCGGAATGTGCAAGACGTCTATGGCCGCGTTGATGATGCGGATGTTCGCCTGGTGCGGGATGTACAAATCGACATCGTTCGGCGTCAGCCCGGCGGCGGTCAACACGTCCTGGATCGTGTCGCAGAGGATTTCGACGGCCCAGCGGAAGACGGCCCGGCCGTCCATGACCATGAAGTGCTTGCCGGCCGCAATCAACTCGGGCGTGACGGGCAAGCGGCTGCCGCAGGCGGCGCGTTCGAGTAACGGCCCGCCGGAGCCGTCGGAACCCATGCTGTAGGCGAGAATTCCCTGGGCGTCCGACCCGGCCTGACCGGGCCGGGCGCGTTCGAGGACGACCGCCCCCGCGCCGTCGCCGAAGAGCGGGTAGGTCTTGATGTCGTCGGGGTTGAGCACCCGGCTGTTCGTATCCCCGCCGATGACGAGGGCGCGGTCGCTGGCCCCGCTCAGGATGTACGTCGAGGCCGTGATCAGGGCGTACATGAAGCCGGCGCACGCCGCTTCGACTTCGATGGCCGGGCCGACGATGCCGAGGCGGTCCTGGATCAGGCAGGCGGTCGAGGGGAACGACATGTCCGGGGTGAACGTGCCGACGACGAGCAAGTCGATGTCGGCGGCGGTCAACCCGGACTTGGCGAAGCAGTCGGTGGCCGCTTCGACGCACAGGTCGGAGGTCGCCTGGTGGGGCTGGGCGTGCCGGCGTTCGAGGATGCCGGTCCGCTTGACGATCCAGTTCGAGTCGAACCCGAGGCGGGCGTGCAGGTGCTCGTTGGTGACGACGGAGTCCGGCACGTACTTCCCGGTCCCGGCGATGCGGACCCCCATCAGCGAACGACACTTCGGACGAGGCAAGGGCGGCCGGGTCGTCGTCGCGTCGTCGTTCATTCGTCGGTCGTCCACGGGGCGCGCACGGGTCAACTGGCAATATAGGGAACACTCCGGGGATGGCGTAACTCTTACGCCGGGCGTCACTCCAACCGCTGTTCCGTGCCGCACTGCAAGTAGGCCAGGTGTGCGAGGACCGTCTGCGCCGTCGCGTCGGTCCGGAGGGTGCCGTCGGACGGGGAAACGCGGACGCCGCCGATGACGTGCCGCACGCGGAACGCCTTCTCGAAGTGGTCGGCCGTCTCGTCCGTGAACTGCAAGTTCCGCGCGAACGCCAGCCCATCGACGGCCGCGGTGCGGTACTTGGTGAAGCGCGCCGCGTCCGGCAACTGCCGGGTCAGTCGGGCGGCGTGGCAAAGGGCGAGGGAACACGCCGCGGAGTCGGCCGTCGGTTCGGCGGTCGCGCCCGGACCGGACGTGAACCCGCCGGCCCAGGCGGCGCGGCGCGGGTCGGCCCGCGTCACCTGGCAGGCGACGAGCCAGTCGGCGGCGGCGAAGACCATGCCGACGACGCCCGGGTCCTTGTTCGCCAGCAGGGCGTAATCGACGAGCGCCGGCAGGGTCGTCGCCACCAGCATCGGGCTGGGGTGCGACTTGAGCAGCCGCGCCTGGTAAGCCATCGCCTTGGGGAAGAGTTCCCGCGTCTCGGCGTCCGGCCGCAGTCGCAGGCTCGCGCTCAGCGCCTGGAGGGCGTAGCCGGGGTAGATCGCGGTCCCGACGGCGTCCGCCGTGTGCGGGTCGTCCGTCGCGGGTTCATTGCAGGCGATCGCCCCGTTGGCCCGGACCTGCTTGCGGACGAACTTCATCAATGCGTCGGCACTTTGCAGTAACTTCGCGTCCGGGTTCGGCAAGGCGTAGACCGCCAGGGCCGTCACGCTGGCGTAGCCGACGCGGTTGCAGCGGTCGTTGGCCGGCGTCGGCACCCGGCACGCCGGATCGGCGTCGGGTTTGGTCGCGGCGAGCAGGGCCAAGACCGCGCCGTTGGCCCGCGCCGCGTAGCGCTCGTCCCCGGTGAACTTGGCGGCTTCGCACAGTGCCAGCGTGGCCAAGGCTTGGCGGAAGTCGGCGTCGCTTTCGACCCACTGCCGCGTGGCCGGGTTCAAGCCCGGTAGGAACCGCCCGCCCGGCTGGTTCATGCGAAACAGCCAGTCGCCGCCGAGGCGGGCGGAGTCGATCGCCTGCTCGGTCTCCGGCGGGAACGCGCCGCGGTCTTTCAGAAATCGCTCGATGGGCGCGGCCGCGGCGACCTGATTGCCGCCGACCGGGGTCACGGGCACCGGGCCGGGCACTTGCCCCGTGATGCTCGCGGGCAAGGTCTTCGGCGGTGGGGCAGTCTGGCCGACGAGGGTGCCGACGCCGGCGGCCAACCCCACGAGGGCGACGAGGTGGTAACGACGCGGCATGACCCGAGCCTCCCTACTCACGGTAACGGTTCAATCGCCGCAGCTTAAGGCGCACCCGATAAACGCCGCAAGCCGAACTTGTCGCCGTTACACGGGGGCAGGCGCGGCCGAACGGGGGTCGGCGGCGAAGGCTTGCGCCGCCGTCAGGAGCTTGGCCCGCTCGTCGGTGTTCTTGCGGAACCAGGCGTGGACGAGCAACACGCTATCGACCGTCTTGTACGTCAACTCGGTCTGATTCGCCTTGCCGGTAAAGACGCTCCGCATCAGCACCACCGCGGCGGCCCATGCCTCGGGCGTGCGCGGCTCCCGAAGTGCGGCCTGGACTTCGCCGGCGTGGATCAGATACCACGTCACGCGGCCGTCCTCGCACGCCAACGGGTAGACGTAGGAGCCTTGCTCGCGGGCGGTACGGAGGAACGTCAGCCGCTCCTCGATCCAGGTCAGCGGCACGAGCCGGTCCCGAATGGCGACGGCCTGCTCGAAGCGGAGTTCGTTCGACGCCATCTTCATCCGCTTGGTCAGTTCGTTCAAGACCGTGCGGTCGTGGCCGTCGAGGAACGCCTTCGCCGCGCGGACTTTGACCTGGTACGCGGCGCGGCTGCACACCCCGACGCACGGCCCTAGGCAATTGCCCAGGTCGTGCCGCAGGCAGCGCGGTGCGCGGTCCACCGGGAAGAGTTCGGGCTGGTCCGCGAATATCATCGGGATCCGCTGCGAACAATCGCGGAGTTGGAACCAGTCGTTCAGCCGGCGGACCACGTCGTTCAGCCGGCCGCGGCCGACGAGCGGGCCGTAAGCGGCCGCTTCCTTGCCGGTCGGGTCACGGGTCAAGTAGGCGTAGGGCGCGGGCTTACGGCCGAGGCACAGGTAGACGTACCGCCGCGGGCCGGGCATCCCCTGAACGTTGAAGCGCGGCTTGAAGTGGCGGATCAACTCCAACTCGCGGAGTAGCGCGGCGAGTTCGTCGGCCGTCTCTTCCCAAACCAGCACGCGGGTGTGGCCGATGATCTTGCCGGCCTTGTGCTCGCGGCTGTTCTCGCGGAAGTAACTCAGTAGGCGTGCCCGTAAATTCTTAGCCTTGCCGACGTAGATCACCCGCTGGCGGGCGTCGATCATGCCGTAGACGCCGGGCCGTCGCGGGGCGTGTTCGCGGACGGCGGCCTTGAGCTTGGCCTCCCCCTTCGCGCGAATGCGGCGGCTCAGTGGAACCTCGCCGGCCGGCCGGAAGAGGCTCGGACCGAACCCGGGGAAGAAATCGATCTCGAACAGAGTGACCGGAGTCCCGTCCTGGGAAGCGAGCGGCATGGAATCGTCTCGAACTGCGCGGCATGGCCGTTTCATTCTACGCCGCCCGCCGGGCTTCTCAACGCCGGAGGTGAAGTTGACGTGGAGGTGTGAAACTCCAGACAAAAATCGCGGAAAAACCCGATCGGACTGGAAAGGTGCCGGCACTGCCCGCGTATGAATGTTTCGCGCCTCGGAACTGTTCCGCGGCGTCACCCCACAGTTCACCGTCGAGAAAGCTCACCATGTTCAAGAAACTGTTCAGCGTCGCGGTCGCCCTCGCCCTCGTCGCCCCGGCGTTCGCCGAAGACAAGGCCGCCGAGATGGACATCGTGGACACTGCCGTCGGTGCCAAGACGTTCACCAAGCTCGTCGCCGCCGTCAAGGCCGCCGACCTCGTCGATACCCTCAAGGGTGCCGGCCCGTTCACCGTGTTCGCCCCGACCGACAAGGCCTTCGAAGCCCTCGGCGACGAGACCCTCACGAAGGTCCTCGGCGACAAGGAACTTCTCACCAAGATTCTGATGGTCCACGTCGTCAAGGACAAGGCCGTCATGGCCGCCGACGTCGTCGCGATGGCCGGTAAGGAAGTCAACGGTTACACCGTCAAGGTCGAAGGCGACAAGGTCATGCTCGTCAAGGGCGACAAGTCGATCAACGTCACCAAGACGGACATCAAGTGCAAGAACGGCGTGATCCACGTCATCGATGCCGTGCTGATGCCGGGCAAGTAACTCCGAGCTATCGGAAACGTAAAAACGCCGCGGGGAGAATACTCCCCGCGGCGTTTTTACGTTGAGGCTTAGTGGTAACTTCACATCGCCAGCCGCCGGTACAGTTCGGCGTTCTTGTTGAGTACATAAGCTGCGGCTCGCTGGAAGTCATCAACTGGCGAAGCGAGCAGTTGTTCGACTTGGTGCCGCAAGAACTCTTCCGCCGTCACCCCGGCAGCGAGGGCGCGATTGTTCAATTCGTCGAGGCTTTCCCCGGTCAATTGAATCGTGATGGCTGACATCGTGGCCTCCAGTCGAAAAGTTAAGCATTCGTCGGCTTGCGGGGCTTGGCCTCGTCGTCGTAGGCGTTGACGATCTTGGCCACGAGGGGGTTGCGGACGATGTCGGACTCGTCGAGGTGCATGATGCAAATGCCCTCGATGTTCCGCAGCCGGTGGACCGCGTCGGCCAGGCCGCTGCGCACGGTCCGGGGCAAATCGACCTGCGTCATGTCCCCGGTGACGACGATCTTCGAGGCGTGGCCCATCCGCGTCAGGAACATTTTCATCTGGTTGACGGTGGCGTTCTGCCCCTCGTCGAGGATGATGCAGGCGTTCGACAGCGTCCGGCCGCGCATGTAGGCGAGCGGTAGGATTTCGATGATGTCGCTCTCCATGTACTTCTTGACGATTTCCGCGTCGAGGATGTCGTTCAAGGAGTCGAAGAGCGGCCGCAGGTACGGGTTGATCTTCATGATCAAGTCGCCCGGCAGGTAGCCGAGCTTTTCGCCCGCCTCGACCGCCGGCCGCACCAGCACGATCTTCTTGACCGTGCCGGCCCGCAACAGGGTCACGGCCCAGGCGACGGCCAGGTACGTCTTGCCGGTGCCGGCCGGGCCGACGGCCAGCACGATGTCGTGGGCCTTCAACGCCTGGACGTAGCGGCCCTGCCCGTCGGTCCGCGGCCGCATGTACTTGCCCGATTCGTTGGTGCCCAGCGTCAACGCCCCGGTCCGCGCCTCGCCGCCCTTGACGACATCCAGGACCGTTTTCACGTCCTCGGCCGTCAAGCGGGCCTGCTTGCGGAGGACGGTGCGGAGTTGGGCGAAGACGCGCTCCGTCTGGCCGACCTGCTCGGCGGTGCCGTCGAGTTGGACCGTGTCGCCGCGGGCGACGAGCCGAACGCCGATGGCGTCGCGGATGCTCCGCAAGTTATTGTCCCGCGGGCCGAACAGTACCGTCGCCTCTTCCCGGCTGTCGAGGGTGAGGCTGTGCGAAATCGTCGGCGTCTCGGTCATCGCATCTCCTGACGGGGCCACGGGACAACGCTTCACGGACACGGCGACGGGGAGCGGGTTCATCGAATCTGTCGGCAACCCGGTACGGACGGGGCCATCAATTCCGCGCGAGCCACGGGTACGCCACCGGGGCCGCGAACAGGATCGAGTCCATCACATCGAGCAACCCGCCGAAGCCCGGCAACCTCTGCGAAGCATCTTTCGTCCCGCAGTCGCGCTTGACAAGGCTCTCGCCCAGATCGCCCAGCACCCCCGCTGTGCCGACGACCACTCCGAAACCGATTGCCTCCGCGGCCCCGTAACGGAAAATCGGCACGACGGCGTCGATGCCGACGGCGGTCAGTGCGGCCAAAGCCAGCCCGCCGGCGAACCCTTCCCAGGTTTTTTTCGGGCTGATGCGCGGGCTGAACGGCGTCCGGCCGATCAGGCGGCCGGTGAAATACGCCCCGATGTCGGCACACTTCGGCACGAAGATGACCAGCATCAGAAGCCAGCCGGTGAACGCCGGATCGGGGTTGCCGTCGAGCCAGCGCAGCTTGAGCAGGAAGCTCGGCAGCAGCCCCAGGTACGCCACGATCCAAGTCGTCATGGCGAGCCGCACGGTCACGGTGCCGGGGCCGCGGAAGTGGTAGATTTCGTGCAGGAACGCCGCCAGGACGACGAGCGTAAACGCGACGATGACCGGCTGCCACGAGTCGGCGAAGGTCGGCAACAGCGGTACGCCGCCAAAAGTTTCGCGGACCGGGGTGTACCAGTTCGACGCCAGCACGCCGAGGGTGCCCGGCACGACGGCGGAACGGTCCGGACGGTGGTCCGCCGGCAGCAGCGCGACGAGTTCGAGACAGGTGACGACGCCGCAGACCATCGACAGGGCGAACAGGATCGGGAAGTACGGCGCGAGCCGGGCGTCGGCGACGAGTTCGGCGGCGATCCCGGCGGCGAGCAGTGTCCCGGTGAGCAGTCGGTAACGGAGCATCGGTTAGCCGGCCGCCCCCTGGGAGTTCGTCAGTCCGCCGAAGCGGCGGTTGCGGCCGGCGAAGTCGCGCAAGGCGTCGTGGAAGACGCCCGGCTCAAACGCGGGCCAGGCCAACGGCGTGACCCAGAGTTCGGCGTAGGAGATTTGCCACAGCAGGTAATTGCTGACGCGCATTTCCCCGGCCGTGCGGATGAGCAAGTCGGGGTCGGGCATCCCGGCGGTGTACAGCGCGCCGTCCACCGTCGCCTCGTCGATCGCGGCGGGGTCGAGCAGGCCGCGCTCGACCTGGATGGCAATCGCCCGCACGGCATCGACGAGTTCCGTGCGGCTGCCGTAGTTGATCGCCAGGCACAGCGTCAGGCCGGTGTTGCCGGCACTGAGGGCCGTGTTGTGGTCCATCTCGGCGAGTACGTCGGGGGGGATGTTGTCGCGCCGCCCGATGACGCGGAAGCGGATGTTCTCGGCCTGAATCAGTTCGCGCTCGTCGAGCAGGTACGCCTTGAGCAACGCCATCAGGCAAGCGACTTCGTCGGCAGGCCGCTTCCAGTTTTCCGCGCTGAAGCAGTACAGCGTCAACTGGCCGATGCCGAGCCGGCACGCCTCGGTGACGGTGGTACGGACGACTTCGGCCCCCTTGAGGTGGCCGTCGAGGCGGGGCCGGCCGCGCTCCTGCGCCCACCGGCCGTTGCCGTCCATGATGACGGCGACGTGCCGGGGCAACTTGTCCGGGTCCAGGCCGACGCTCGCGGCGTAGGCGCGGGGGTCGTGGGCGGCGGGGGGCATACTCACTTCATCGGAATCGTTTGGTCGCGGTCCGGGCCGACCGACGCCACCATGACCGGCACGCCGATCAGCGCGGCGACCCGGTCGATGTACCGCCGGCAGTTGGCGGGCAGGTCGCCGACCTTGCGGCACTTCGTCAAGTCTTCCGTCCAGCCGGGCACGGTCTCGTACACCGGCTTACAGCGGGCGAGGACGTGCGCGTCGCTGGGGAAGTGCGCGATCCGCTCCCCGTCGAGGTCGTAGGCCGTGGCGATCTTCAACTCGGGGATGCCGCTCAACACGTCGAGGAGCATCAGCGAGAACTCGTCCACCCCGGCCAGGGCGGTCGTGTAATTCAGAGCGACGCCGTCGAGCCAGCCGGTGCGGCGCGGCCGGCCGGTGACCGTGCCGAACTCGCGGCCGATGCGGCGGATCCGCTCGCCCAGGCCGTCCGGGCCGTCGTCCAGTTCCGTCGGGAACGGCCCGCGGCCGACCCGCGTCGTGTACGCCTTGACCACGCCGATGGTCCGCGTCAACACCTTCGACGGCACGCCGGAGCCGCCCCAGATGCCGGCCGGCAGGCTGCTGCTACTGGTGACGTAGGGGTACGTGCCGTGGTCCACGTCGAGCAAGCTGCCCTGCGCTGCCTCGAACAGAATCGTCTTCGACGCCTTGAGGCCGTCGTGCAGGAGTCGCGTCGTGTCGCACACGAACGGCCGCATCCGCTCGGCGTACCGGCCGTACTCGTCGGCGATGGCCGCCGGCTCGAAGCTCTTCGACGTGTGCGTGCCGCCGGCCGTGAGTGCGTGGATGAAGCGGTTTTTGTACGGCACGACGTAACTCAGCCGCTCTTGCAGGTGCTTCGGGTCGAGCAGTTCGCCGACGCGGATGGCGAAGCGGCGACCGACCTTGTCCTGGTAGCACGGCCCGATGCCGCGGCCCGTCGTGCCGATGGCCCCGCCGTCCCCGGCCGTCTCGACGACCCGCTCTTCTTCCATGTGGTACGGGAAGATGACGTGGGCGTGGTCGCTGACCTTGAGGTTCGCCCCGACCGGGACGCCGGCTTCGAGGAGTTGGTCGATTTCTTCGAGGAACCGCGGCGGGTAGACGACGACTCCGTTGCCGATCACCGACGTGACCTTCGACTTCAAAATCCCCGTCGGCAACAGCGACAACTTAAACGTCCGGCTGCCCCAGACGATCGTGTGCCCGGCGTTCGCGCCGCCGTTGTAGCGGACGACAAAATCGTGGTCGTCCGACAGGAGATCGACAATTTTGCCCTTGGCTTCGTCGCCCCATTGCAAGCCGACCACACACGTCGCGGGCATACCAATCCGTCCATCGCCGAGTGAAAAGAGTCCGGGCACGCCGCCGCGCCCAACCGGGAAAGCCTAGCCCGATGCCGTTGTCCGTCAAGGGCTTGCTATTCGCGCAGCCGTGATTCACAATCGCACCTCCCGAACTCAGCCCGAGGTGCGACGTGCCCCGATTCTGCTCCTGCCTGGCGGTTTTACTCTTGGCCCAACTCGCGCCCGCCCAGGACGCGCTTCCCCCCAAGATTGCCGCGGTCATCGACGGCCCGGACTACGCGCACAGCCGCTGGGGCCTACTCTTCGTGGACGCCAAGTCGGGCGATGTGGTCTACGCCAAGAACCCCGACCTGTTCTTCTGCCCGGCCAGCGTGACGAAACTGTTCACGTGCGGCGCGGCGATGGTCGCCTACGGGGCGAACCATCACTTCGTCACCCCTCTGCACCGCCGCGGCGAGGTCTCCAAGGACGGCAAACTCGACGGCGATCTGATCCTCGTCGCCCAGGGGGATTTGACCTTCGGGGGCCGCCGCGCCGCCGACGGCACAACCGCGTTCAAGGACGGCGACCACACCTACACCGACGGCCTGACCCCCGACGCCGAAGTCACCGACACCGACCCGCTTTACGCCTTCAAGGCCTTGGCGAAGCAGGTCAAGGCTGCCGGCATCACACACGTCGCCGGGGAAATCCTCATCGACGCGCGACTCTTTGCCCCGGCACGCGGCACCGGCAGTGGCCCCGCCGCCATCAGCCCGGTGATCGTCAACGACAACATGATCGACCTCGTCATCGCGCCCGGCGACAAGGTCGGCGAACCGGCCAAAATCACCGTCCGCCCGGAGACGGCCTACCTGCGCGGCGACATCGGCGTCCGCACCGGCGAGAAGGGCGGCAAGGTGACGATGGCCGAGCCGGGTGAAGACCCCGCGGCGTTCGTGTTGAGCGGCAGCATCCCCCTGGGCAGCAAGCCGATCGTCTACGCCGTTGCCATCGAGCGGCCGGCCGAGTTCGCCCGCACGCTGCTCGTGGAAGCCCTGCGGCGCGAGGGCGTGCGGGTCGATGCGCCGCTGTTCCTCGCGCCGAAGGTCGCGCTCCCCGACGGCAAGGTCGGCTACGAGAAACTGCCCGTCGTCGCGTCTTACGAGTCCGAACCGCTCCAGGACGCGTTGAAGGTCACGCTGAAGGTCAGCCACAATTTGTACGCCAGCACCCTGCCCTGCCTGGTCGGCGCGAAGGCCGGCAAGACGACGCTCAAGGACGGCCTGCTCGAAGAGGGCAAGGTGTTGAAGAGTCTCGGCATCGACGCGACGGCGATTTCGTTCGGCGGCGGCGCGGGCGGGTCGCGGGCCGACCAGGTGACTCCGCGGGCGACCGTGCAACTCCTCCAGGCGTTGAAGAAGCGGCCCGACTGGTCGGCGTTCGAGGCGGCGCTCCCGGTCATCGGCGTCGATGGCACGCTGGCCACGATCCTGCCGAAAACCAGCCCCGCCCACGGCCAGGTCCGCGCGAAAACGGGGACGTACTACGGGGACGACGACGCCAACGGCCGCACGCACCTCGTCAGCAAGGCGCTGGCCGGGACGATGACGACCAAGTCCGGCCGCGAACTCGTCTTCGCCGTCTTCGTCAACGACGTGCCGCTGGCCAAGGGCGTCAAGACGCGGCGCGAAGGACTGATCCTCGGCAAGATCGCCGAGATCGTCCACGACGACCAGCCGCGCTAATCGACGGCCCGTTGCCGGACGAGTTGACTGACGGCTTTGAACTGCGGGTGCGCCGAGTCCGCGAGCCACTCGAAGGCTACGGCTTCGACGGTCGAGAGCGTCGCGCCCGCGGCCTCCAGGCGGCGCAACGCGGTGTCGTGGTCGAGCCGCCGCCGCGAGCCGACGCCGTCCACGGCGATCGTGACCCGGTGACCGCGACGCAGCAGGTCGAGCGCCGTTTGGGCGACGCAGACGTGGGTCTCGACGCCGACCAAAACGAAAGCGTGCTGCGCATATTCGGCGAATCCGGGCTCCAGCACTCCCCGGGCGCTGAACCGCGTCTTCGCCGCGATAGGATTCGGGAGTCGGACGGCCAGGTCTGGCGTCGTCGGCCCGAGACCGTGCGGGTACTGCTCGGTCGCCGGGGTCGGCACTCCCAGGAGTCGCGCCACGTCGAGTAGAAATGCGACCGCTTCGGTCACGGCCGTCGCGTCCGGTACGACGCGCAGCAACTTTTCCTGGAGGTCGATGACGACGACCACGGACGCCTCGGGAGTGAGTCGGTCCGTCACGACGTGCGCCCCGCGAGTTTGGCTTGCAAGGTTGCGACCAGGCCGTCGAGCCGGGTGGCTTCGTTGGCCGCGACGGGTCGGCCGGCGAAGCGGGCGAGGTAGTAGCGCTCGACGATCAGGGAGGCCACGTCGGTGCCGAGCGACTGGTCGAGGGCGGCGGCCGACTCGCGCGGCGTTTGCCCGGGATCGGACCGCAACCCGGACTTGGCCACGAGGGCGAGATAGCGGTCGAACCAGGTCAGCCCGGACCGCGCGACGACCGGTCGGCGCTTGCGGCGGGCGCGGGCGATGAGCACGACCGCCGGAAGCCCCGCGAGGAGGGCGACGGCGAGGAGGACGAGTCGGCCGGGGCCTTGGAGAACCCAGCGGGCGAAGGACTGCACGATTTGTCGGCGGCGCTCGGCGTTGTACCCGACGACAAAGTCGGACAGGAAGCTGACGGTACTGCTCCACAGACCCGTGATACCCCCCGGCGTCGCGGCGCTGGTCTCAGCCTCAGTGCCGGGGGTCGGGTCGATGCTCAGCCAGTGCCAGACGACGACCTGGCCGTCCAACTCTTCCGGCGGCTTGCCCGCGAACGGGAACCCGGGCGGGGCGGGCCGCGGCACCAGGACATCGACCCAGGCGTGGGCGTTCTCCTGGCGAATGGTGTACACGCCGCTGTCGTCGCCGTCGCACCCCTTGTACCCGAGGGCGTATTGCGTCGGGACGCCGACGCACCGGAGGATCAACGCCGTCGCCGCGGCGAAGCGCTCGCAGTGGCCTTCGCGGGTCTGGACGAGGAACTCCTCGACGGGGTCCACGGTCAGATCGAGGCGGCGCAGTTTCAGCGTGTACTGGTAGTCGGTAGTCACGTTGAAGTAGGCCGCGAGCCGCACGGCCACGGCCTCGTAATCCCCGGGGACGAACTGGAATTCCGGCTTGTCGATCGCCCGCCCCAGGCACCCGGCGATCACGGGATCGGTCAGAGCGAGCCGCTTGAAGAAATCGACGCTCCAGGTCCGCAGCCGGGGCAGCCGCACGGTCCGCAGCACGACCAGCGGGTTCTCGGGGATGGCGGGCTGGCCGGCGAAATGGAACGGCACGCTCAACTCGAACGGTGGGCCGAGGTCGCGGTCGGGCGGCGGATTGAACGCCACGAGTTGGCGGTAGTCCGGCATCATCGGTTTCCCGGTCGTCAGCCGCCGCGGGGCGAAAAACCCGTCCTGGGGTTGGAACCATACCGACCCGTCCGAGACGTTGGACACCGGGGCCGGCTGATCGACGCGCCACGCCACCGGGTCGGCCAACACCGGGGCCGGCAGGGACAATTTGGCCGTGAAGGTCAACTCGATCTGCTCCGGGCCGAAGTCCGGTACGACGTTCACCTGCGGCATCGACGCGCCGCGGGCGTAGACTAGATTCTGCTTGCCGTTACCGATTTTTTGCCAGCGGCCGATGTCGTAATTGCCGAACGTGTAGTACCGAAACCGCTGGTCGCCGGGCAGGTCGAGGTGCGGCGAGCCGTCCCGGTTGCGGGCGCGGACCTCGTAGACGATCTCGCGGTTCACTTGTAACTCGCCGGCCTTGTTCAAATCGACGGCCTGGTCGGTCGTCATCCCGGTTTCGAGCCGCGTCTTCCCGAACTGCCACGGCGGGGCGCTCGACCGCGGCGTGAGGAAAAATAACGGCAGGGCGAGCAGGAGGGCGACCGCGACCCAGACGAGCGTTTGGCCGAAGAAGTGACCGCCGAACTGCACCCGCTCGATTTGGACCTGCGAGGCCAGGATCGTCGGCATGGGGCCGGGGTCGGTCCGCGGCACCGGCGGGAGCAACCCGCCGACGCGCAAGTAAAAGAACAGCGACAGACTCCACACCCCGGCGACGGCGTACAGGCCCAGCAGGACGACGAAGACGGCGTCGTCTTCGATCGCCGTGGCCAGGCCGGCGGCGGCGAGGCCGATCCCCTGCATCGCCCACCAGTCCCCGGTGTGCTTGGGCCGGAACAGCTTGGCCGGCATCAGGATCATGAGCAGCGGTCCCAGGTACGGCAACAGGCTCGTCGGCCAGGGGAGCGTGTAAATCAGACTGTTCTTGTTGACGAACTGCACGGCGATCCAGCCGGCCGCGACGATGCCGATGATGAAGCCGAGGCGGTTCGCCGCCGACAGGTCCAGCTCGTACCGCCCCTCGCACCAGAAGGCCAGGCCGAAGAGTGCGAGCACGACGGCCCCGAAGTACGACGCCTGCCTCAAGACGTTCCACTCGGCGTACGACACGCACAGGCACGCTAGCGCGAGGGTCAGATAGGTACTCAGTCGAAAGGCGAACAGGGTCGGCACGGCGGCACCTCAATCCAGGCGAGCCAAGGGCGTCAGCGACTGGAGTTCTCAACGGTCGGGGCCAGGACGAACGGCGGCGTGAACCAGGACGGCGGGCGGTCGGGCGTGACTTCCGCGCACGTCAAGTTGGCGGCACGCAGAGCCTGTGCCGTCGGGCCGCGCGGGCGGGTACTCAACACGAGCCGGGCGGCCCGGTTCGACCGCGGCCGGACGAAGTCGGCCGGGACGAGCGGCACGTCCGCGCACCCTTCCAGTTCGGCGAGGGCCGCGAACGCCCGGCGGACGAACGTCGTCGTCGCCCGGCCGTGGAAGGTGGCCGGCGGCGTCCCCGGGACGATCAGCGTCAGTTCCGCCGGGCTGTCGCTCACCGCCGACGCGACCGCCAGGCTGACGGCCAGGCTCAGCACCCACTCCAGCCGCCGCGCCGCCTCGTCATTGACGACAGTCGGTACCCACGGGTCAATGATCAGCACGAGGTCCATCGGCTCGGTGCGGTCGTACTCGCGCACGAAGAGTTGGTTCAGGCGGGCCGCGGTCTTCCAGTGGACTTCGCGCGGACTGTCGCCGGGACGGTACGGCCGCAGGCCGCGCACGTCGCCGCTGCCCGGGGTCGCGCGGCGGGACGGCCGGTGCGTCTCCCCCGCCCCCGCTTCCTGCCGCGTCAACCAGTAGCGGAAGAGTTCGAGGTCGATCTTGCCGACCAGCGGCAGGATCAACACCGACTCGTCCGGGGCGAGTTGTCGTTCGACGTGGAGCAGGCCCAGCGGGTAGGACGAATCGACCTTGAGCGGGCCGAGGGCGTGGCGGCCGCGGCGGGCGAAGTTCCACCGGGCCGTGATCGTCTTGCGGTCCCCGCTGTCGAGCGGCGAGAACATCCAGGCCGAGCGGTTCACCCCGGCCTCGGCCGTCACGAGCGTGGTGAGCGGAAAGGACGCCTCGTTGACGATGTCCGCCGTGACCGTGACCGTCTCCCCGGCGAAGGCCGGCAGGGTCGCGTGCCGAACCGCCCGCAGCCGCGACGAGGCCCGCCAGGCGAGCCGCAGGTTGACCGCCAACAGTGCGAGTAAAAAATAGCCGCCGAGGACGAGCAGGTTGATCGACTTGTACCAGCCGACGACGGTGATGATGCCCGCGGTCATCACCCAGACCCAGGCGGCGCGGGTCGAGCGGACGCGGGTCCGGCCAGTGGGTTTGTTCGACACGAGTCGCCTCCCGACGGGGTCAGGCCGGGACGGGGGTGCGGGCCAGGATTTCGCGGACGATGGCCGACGTGTCGTCCCGGCCCCCCTGATCCCAGGCCTTCGTCATCATGCGGTGCGACAGGACGCCGTCGGCCAGGGCCTTGACGTCGTCCGGGACGGCGTAATCCCGCCCGTGCAGGACCGCGAACGCCTGGACGGCCCGGTAGAACGCCAGGGCCGCGCGGGTACTCGCCCCGAGGCGGACTTCCGGGTGCGTGCGGGTCGCCTGAATCAGGTCGAGGATGTACTCGGCGACCGGGGCTTCGACGCGGACCGCCCGGGTGTGCGCTTGCAGCGCCGTCACGTCCGCCGTCGTCAGCACGGCTTTCAACTCATCGACCGGTTCGCCGGCCCGGTGCTGCGTCAGGATGGCCCGCTCGGCGTCCCGGGTCGGGTAGCCGACTTTGAGCCGCACGAGGAAGCGGTCGAGTTGACTCTCCGGCAGCGGGTAGGTGCCCTCGAACTCGTAAGGGTTTTGTGTCGCCAGCACCAGGAACGGCGGGCCGAGTTTGCGCGTCAGGCCTTCGATCGTGACCTGCTTCTCGCTCATCGCTTCGAGCAGGGCCGACTGCGTCCGCGGGGTCGCGCGGTTGATCTCGTCGGCGAGAATCACCTGGCCGAAAATCGGCCCGGGCTGGAAGGTGAAGGCCTGCGTCTGCTGGTTGTAAATACTCGTGCCGAGCAGGTCGCCGGGCAGCAAGTCGGGCGTGAACTGGATGCGGTTGAACACGCACGCCAGCGACTTGGCAATCGCCTTGCCGAGCAGCGTCTTGCCGACGCCGGGCACGTCTTCGAGGAGCAAGTGCCCTTCGGCGAGGAGCGCGACCAGGGACAGCCGGATCAACTCCGGCTTGCCGAGGAACACGCTGGCGATGTTGTCTTGGAGCGTCCGCAGGCGGGGCAACAGTTCGGACGCCGGGGGGTTGGGCGCTTGGGCGTCAGGCATCGCAGGGCGGTCCCCGGTGGGGTGTCACGGTTCGACGGTGAACCCAGTATAGGAACTGCCCCGCAGGCGACCGTCGAACTTACTCGCCCATCTCAAACGTCATCCGGCTGCCGCCGATGCCGCCGCGCAGCTTGTTGTTCGGGTCGGTCAGGCGGGCCGCCATGCGGGCCTCGGCCGCCTTGATGTCCGACTCCTTGTCGGCCTGGGCCGCGACGGCGTCCTGCGCTTCGGCCTCGGCTTGCAGAGCCTTCAGCGACAGGGCCATGCGGCGGGCCTTGGCGTCCACGGAGATGATCTGCACCGTGACTTCTTGCCCTTCGGTCACGGCGTCCCGCACGCGGCGGATGCGCATCGTGGACAGTTCGCTGACGTGGACCAGCCCTTCGACGCCCGGCGCGACTTCGACGAACGCTCCAAAGTCTTCGACGCGCGTCACCTTGCCGACGAGCCTGGCCCCGGGCTTGGTCGCGTCGGCGAAGTCGTCCCACGGACTGCGGATCAGGGCCTTCAAACTCAGGCCGATCTTCCGCGTCTCCTTGTCGAGCCGGTGGATCACGACCTCGACCTTCTGGCCGAGTTGCACGACCTCACTCGGGTCGGCGACCCGCGACCAGCTCATCTCCGACACCGGGATGAGGCCGTCGGCCGCGCCGTCCAACTCGACGAACGCGCCGAACGGCTTGATGCTGCGGACGATGCCGATCTTGACCTGGCCCTCTTCGACCGTCGCCCAGAACTTCTCGGCCTTCTCCTGCTTGTCGCGCTCCAACAGGCTGCGGCGGCTGACGATCAGGTTCCGCTCGGCCGGGTCGATCTCGATGACCATGCACTTGATTTTTTGGTTGACGAAGTCCTCGGGCTTCTCGACGCGGTACATGTCGATCTGGCTGACCGGCATGAAGCCTTTGATGCCGTTGACCTCGACTTGTAAACCCGTCGCGTTCTTGTTCAGGCCGGTGACCTTGGCCTCGATGACCATGCCGCGGGCGAGGCTCGACCAGTCGGTGACGTTCTGCACGGACCCGATCATCGTCAGGTTGAGCAGGCCGTTGGCCCCGTCGTACCCGTCGATGTCGAACTCGACCTCGTCGCCGATGACCGGCTTGCCGTCGGTGAATTGCAGCATCGGAAGGACGCCCTGGCCGCGGCCGCCGGGCACGTCGATGAACACGTCCTTGCCGTGGATGGCGACGATGCGGCCGCGCTTCTTCTCGCGGACTTTCGGCGCGCCGGGCACCGACCGCTTTTTCTCGTCGGCGACGACGGTACCCTTCGGGTCGAACCCGGCGAGGGCGGCGTCGAGTTCGCGTTCGAGGTCGGCGTCGAGGTCGCGCTTGCTGGGCCGGAGGGCCGAGAAATCGACGCGGTCGAGGTCTTTCGGCTTCGCCCCGTCGTTGCGCGGCCGGTCGCCGCGCGGCGGCAGGTCCTTGCGCGGGCCGCGGTCGCCGGGTCGCGGCGGCCCCCCGCGGCGGTCGGATTGTTGCGACTGGCTCTGAGCCTGCGGCGGAACGGCCGGGGTGGGGGTCGCCGGGGCCGGGGCGGGAGGTGCGGCGGCGGGCGTCGGCTGGTTCGGCTCGGTCATGGCGATTCCCCTATACGAATCCTCTGACGTTATCAGTCCGCGCCGCTGCCGACAACGGCAACGGACGCCGATGGCCACGCCCCTCCGTAGATTGGGGAAATGATTGTCACGCGACGGCGCGCCACGTTGGCGCTAAAAACACTGCTCGGCCTGCTCGTCATCGGCGGCATGGCCTGGCACCTCGGCAAGTTACTTGCCGACAATCCGCTCCAGTCCGGGGCCGTGTCGCCGCGCTACGGTTACCTGGCCGCCGCGGGGGTGTTGTACCTCGGCTGCCACACGATCTGGGGCACCTTCTTCTACCAACTCCTGTGCAAGCAAGGGTCGAGCGTCGGGTGGCTGACGGTCCTCCGCGCCTACTTCATCAGCCAGGCCGGAAAGTACGTCCCCGGTAAGGCGTGGGTGCTGTTGTTGCGCGTGGTCATCCTGCGCCGCACCGGCCTCACGACGACGACCATCGGCGTGGCCGGGATTTACGAAACGCTCACGAGCATGGCCGCCGGCGCGATGATCGGGGCGCTGTTGCTGCCGTGGTCGGGACTGGTGTTCGCCGACGGGTCGATGCAGCGGTACGCCATCTTCGGCGTCGCCGGCCTGCCGGTCGGCGCGATCCTGTTGAACCGCCTGGCTATCCGGGTGGCGCGGCGGTTCCGCGGACCGGACCAGGCGATCATTCCCAAGCCGCCCTTCTGGCTGCTCGTGCGCGGCCTGCTTCAAGCGAGCGTCGGCTGGCTGCTCCTCGGTGCGAGCCTGCATTTCACCGTGATCGGCCTCAGCGATGTCGCGTTGCCGCTGACGGCCGACGGGTCGGCCGGCCTCGTCGTCGCCAACGCCGTCGCCTACATTTCGGGCTTTGTGGCGATCATTCTGCCCGGCGGTTTGGGCGTCCGCGAGGAACTCTTGCAGCGGATGCTCAGCGTCCAACTCCGGCCGACGCTGGGGGACTCGGCGACCGGCTTCGCGGTCGTGACCGCCTTCGCCCTGCGGCTCGTCTGGACGCTCTTCGAGGCGGCGTTCTCGGTCCTGTTGTGGTGGATCGGCCGCGTGAAATCCCCTTCTCAAACGGCGGCCTCCCTGGTATCCACCGGCACACTCACCGGGGCTACGCATGGATGACGCCGGGCCGCGCTCGCTGACTTTGGTCATCCCGCTGTACAACGAGGCCGAGAGCCTGCCGGAACTGGTGGCCCAGATCGGGACGGTCCGCGCGACCCTCGGCCTGCCGGTGCAAATCCTCTTCATCGACGACGGCAGCACCGACGCGTCCTGGGCCGCAATCCAGCGCTTGGCCACCGAACACCCGGGCCTCGGCGGGGTTAGATTCCGCCGCAACTTCGGGAAGGCGGCGGCCCTCCAGGCCGGCTTCGAGCGGGCCACCGGGGACGTGGTCTTCACGCTCGACGCGGACCTGCAGGACGACCCCGCTGAAATCCCCGGCTTCCTCGCCGCGCTCGCCGCCGGCAAGGATGTCGTCAGCGGCTGGAAGCAGGTCCGCCACGACCCGATTTACAAGGTGTTGCCGAGCCGCATTTTCAACGCGATGGTCAGTTGGACGACCGGCGTCAAGTTGCACGACCACAACTGCGGGTTCAAAGCGTACCGCCGCGACGTGGTCAAAAGCGTGCGGCTGTACGGCGAACTGCACCGCTTCGTCCCCGTGCTAGCGGCGGCGCAAGGTTTCCGCGTCGGCGAGCGGGTCGTGCAACACCGCGCCCGCAAGTTCGGCCGCTCGAAGTTCGGCTGGCAGCGCTTCCTCAAGGGCTTCATCGACATGCTCGGCGTGCGGTTCGTCACCGCCTTCGGCCGGCGACCCCTGCACGCCTTCGGCGCACTCGCGGTCCTCGGCTTCGCCCTGACGGCGGTGTTCGTCGCCGCCGGATACGTAGCCTGGTTCGCCGGGTCCGCACCGCTCGGCTTCGTCGGGTTGCTCGCGGCCGGCGTCAGCGCCACACTCGGCGGCCAGGCGTTCCTCGTGGGACTGGTCGCGGAACTGCTCGTGGCCAAACTCGCGCCCACGTCGCCGCCGTTCGCCATTACCGAGACGCTCGGCCTGGACGGCTCGCCGTGACGACCGACCCCACCGCCGAACTCCGCCGCGCCTTTTACATGCTGCTGACGATGCTGGGCGTGGCGGTCTGCGTGGCGAAGATCGTGGGCGCGGAGAACGTCTTAGAGCCGAGCCGCTTCAAGCCACCGACCGAGGCGAGTTACGGCGCGGACCGCGTCGCCGCCCCGCAGCGTCTCTGGCCGGCGACCCGCCCCGAACCGACGCCGATGTTCGGCTCGAACGACCGCTCCCGCTTCGCCACGGTCAAAGCGCTCGTCGAGGACGGCACCTACGTCATCGGCCGGCGCGAGAACTTCGCGTCGAAGACGGACTACCGCGACAGTGGTATCGTCTTCACCGATGGCTATCAGACCCTCGACAAGGTCATGGACCCCGAGACCGGCCTGTTCTACTCCAGTAAGCCGCCGCTCTTCCCGACGCTCGTCGCCGGCGAATACTGGCTGTTGCACAACGCGTGCGGGCTGTCGATCGACCGGCACCGCTGGTGGGTCGTCGGCGCGATCTTGTTGACGTTCAACGCCCTGCCCTTCGCCGTCTACTTGCGGCTGCTCGCGGTCCTCGTCGAGCACCACGGCCGCACCGACTTCGCCAAGCTGTTCACGTTTACGGTCGCCGCCAGCGCGACCTTCGTAACGACCTTTTCCGCGACCCTGAACAACCACACGCCGGCCGTGTGCTGCGTACTCTTCGCACTGTACCCGCTCCTCCGACCCGGCGCAACGGATACTCGCGCGTCACTGTTCACGAGCGGCTTCTTCGTCGGACTGGCGACCACGCTCGAACTCCCCGCGCTGTCGCTGGCCGTCGGCCTGTTCGTCCCGCTGGCCGTCGCCCGGCGCGGCCGGTCGATGTGGTATCTCGCCGGGGCCGCGCTGCCCATCGCGGCATTGTTCGCCTGCAATTTTGCGGCAATGGGCCGCTGGCTGCCGGCCTACGGAGAGTTCGGCGGGCCGTGGTACGACTTCGCCGGCAGTCACTGGGCGAAGCTCAAGCTCCCGGGATCGAAAGTCGGCTTCGGAATCGACTTCGCCGACGAGTCGAAGCCGCTGTACGCCTTCCACCTCCTGCTCGGCCACCACGGCTGGTTCAGCCTCACGCCGGTCTGGTTTCTCGGTCTCGCGGGGTTAGTCGTGCAAGCGCGGCGGAGTCTGCCCGAGTGGACGGTGCGACCGGCGGACGCAACCTGGACGCCCGCGAAACTGGCCGGACTGACGCTGACGGTCTCGGCCGTCGTGTTCAGTTTCTATACGGCACGCACGAATAACTACGGCGGTTTCTGCTGCTGCGCTCGCTGGCTGATGTGGCTGACGCCGCTCTGGACGCTCGGGATGTTGCCCGCCGTAGACGCCGCCGGCCGGTCGCGGATTGGCCGCGGTGTGGCAGGGCTGCTGCTCGCGGCATCGGCGTTCAGCGTAACGTACCCGGCGTGGAACCCGTGGCGACCGCCGTGGATTCTGCAACTCTGCGAACTGACCGGCTGGGTCCGCTACTGACGGTTCGCCGGGTTGCGGAGCCGGGCGAGGGCCTGGACCATGTCCGGCGGCATCGGCATGTCGAAGTGCAATCGTGCCCCGGTGACGGGGTGCTCGAAGCCGAGTTCGGTGGCGTGCAGCATGAGCCGCGGGGCAAGGCTGGCGTCGGCGACGACTTCGCCGGTCGGCCGCTTGCAGTAGACTTTGTCGCCGCAAACCGGGTGGCCCGCTTCGCTCAGGTGAATGCGGATCTGGTGCGTCCGCCCCGTCTCCAGCCGGCACTCCAACAGCGTGTAGCCGGGCAACGTCTCGACCGGCGAAACGTGCGTCACGGCCCGCTTGCCGGGGCCGGGGAAGGTCGAACTCCCCCGCCGGCCGTCGCCGCGATCCTTGACCAGGATCGACGCGATCGTCTGAGGCGACATCGACCCCGCGATGAGCGTCAAGTACCGGCGGGACACGGTGTGCATCTTGAACTGCAGCCCCAGGCCGCGTTCGGCGTCCGCGCTGCGGGCGAAGACGAGCAGCCCGCTCGTCTCCTTGTCGAGCCGGTGGACGATGCGAAGGGGCGGGAGCGTGCCGGGGCGGACGTTGTGCCGGCGGGCGACAGCCCAGGTGGCGAGGTCTTGCAGGGTGGGCACGAGTTGCCGCCGCTGCTCGGACCACTCCAACTCCGACGGGTGCCGGACGCTGTTAACCCCGGCCGGCTTCTCGACGACGACGACGTGGCCGTCGAGGTGCCGCACGACGAGCCGCTCCGGGTGGGCCTCCTTCGGCAACGGCTTCGGCTGGGCGAGCAACTCGACGAGTTCGCCCTCCTTCAGCCGGCGAGCTTCATCGGTGCAAACGTCGTCGTCGATGCGGACGCGCCGCGCCTCGATCAGCGACCGCACGACCTTCCACGACGGCCCCGACTCGTGCAGCCGCGACCGCAGGACTTTCGCCAGCGTGTGGCCATCTTCAGGGGCAATGACCGTGAATGGCGCGAGTGGCGTCATTTCTTTAACACCGCGATCAAGAGTTGCACGACGACGCTACTGAGCAGGGTCGCCATGCCGCCGGCGAAGATGTACACGAACTGCCACTGCCGCTTGTCGGCCTCCTGCTTGCACCGCTCAAGTTCTGCGACGCGGGTTTCGAGAATTGCCATTCTCTCCCGCAAATTGACAAGGTCGGCCTTCTCGAATTCTCGGCTTGTGGAATCGTACTCGGCGCGCAACACCGCTAAATCCGTGGCGATCTCCCGGGCGTATTCAGTCGGCGACTTGGACGCCATCGGTTGCCTCCTCTTCGTCCATCCGCCGAAGAATGGCGTCGATGCGTTTCGCGTTTTCCGCCGAGCGAGCCGCCAAGACGCCACGCCAGAGCCTGAGCATCCAGATGTCACGGTTGACGGGGTCGCTCAAGTGTCGCGTCGGGATCGACCGTGTAGACGACCGCACGTCGCCGTTCTCCTCACGCTCTGTGACGGTGGGCTTAATGACCTCTTCGCCATCGAGCGTGTCGAAAGTCCACACAACACGCACGGAAGAAGGCGTCCGGGTCGGCGGGCCTTCCGCGGATAAGGTTTCGAGGTAGTCGGTCGCCAGTTGAACGAGCGTTCGCAAGCCATCTCTCGACTCGATCCGCGGATCGATTTCGAGGTAAAGTGTAGCTGCTGTGATCATGAACCACCTCCACTTGTGCTTGCCGCTCCTTCGCGCCGTAGACCAGTGTTTCTGCTTCGAGCGTCAGAAACAATGATTACTGCAAATCGCCGTGCTACAAAATCGGTGCGTCTGACTTATCATACCATTCCGATCCGATTCGCACCACGGGAGCAGTTGTATGTTTTCTTTTATCTAAACTTTCAAACCATGCTTTCATAATCTCAAAACCAAGAACTCTAGGGCTTCGTTCACAGAACGATACGATCGCCTGGCCTAAACCAGATAATAAAATGCCGCGCACTTCGAGAGTCTCGCCCGGTATGCATGCTAATAAATAGTGTTCAGCTCCATAAGTAGCGATACGCTTACCTTCCTCGAAAACTATAGCACCAGTCGAGGATTCGGCCAGAAAACCAGTTTCGTTGAGCATATAAAGCAGTCCGCCAATAGTGCTTACCTTGTCGTGCAACGAATCAGGCACGTTTCGATTATTGTATTTGTTTGAGTTTGGAATTGCGAGATGGTTGCCGATCAGAATGCAAAGGTCGAGTATAGTCGCGAAAGCCTTAAAGATTGGCTCCTCGAGCGTTCCCAAGTACCAAAGCGCGCGGGGACTAACACTTCCGGGATTGACCGACTCTGCCGCTAACGCTCGGGCTAAAATTTGCTCCCGCCAAGGCTCGTTATTAGCGCGAGCTAAATCGTTAAACTTGTCCATCCAATGTGTCGAAATCTCCTGTTGAACTTCGTTTTTGACTTCTTCAGTGTCGTCAGCGTTCGACGGCATATATCCAATGGCTAAGATGCCGATGCTTATTTGCCGTGTCCGCTGGTTGATGAACTCCAAGTCATTTTGTATCTGGAGTTTCTTCTTGGGCGTTGCCGCCACGTAGTCCGACATAAGCTCTTTAGACACGTCCGCACAGTTACTTAGTTCTTGTTTCAGAAAATCTTTGCCCGCTTCAACCATTGCCAGCCGTGCGTTGTGTTTCGAGTAAGCTAGTGAGGCTAGATCCCATTGTGCTACTGTGTATGGGCCGACTGCCTTGATGGTGTTCCATACGGCTTTACCGGTACCGGCAGCCGCGGCAATTGCGCCACCCGTTTTCGCCACCACCAACGCCCAAGTATCGCCTGCACCAATCGAATCCATTACCGCCCCCGTCGAGATTTTCTTGCTCATGCCGCCTAATTCGAGGCTCAAATTTTCTTCCGCCGCTCCGCCGACTTCCGACCCGGCCGATAGCCCGACTTCACCGGCTCCGCCCCGCGTTCCCCCGCCTGCTCGCCCTTCGCCGGATTAGCGACGGTATGATAGTGGTCACCTCGCGTAACGGCGTTCGCCTGCTGCCGGCGGGCTTCGATGGCTTCTTTGGGCGGCTCGGCGGGGATCAGGCCTTCGCAGCCGCCGATGAGGTCGGTTCGTTTGGCCTGGATCAGGGCTTCGCGGACCTCAAAGTAGTTTTGCGGCTTGAAGAACTGCATCAGGGCGCGTTGCATCTTGCGGTCGCGCAGACCCTTGGCGATGGTCACCGGTTTCTTGGTGAACGGGTCGATGCCGGTGTAGTACATGCACGTGGCGATGTCGAACGGGGCGGGGATGAAGTCCTGCACCTGGTCGGGGCGGTAGCCGCTGCGCTTGAGGTAGAGTGCCAGGTCGATCATGTCGTCGAGCGTCGAACCGGGGTGGCTGGCGATGAAATAGGGGATAATTTGCTGCCGCGACTTGCCGGCGTCCACCGAGGCCTTTTGAAACTGGTCGGCGAAGATGCCGAAGTTGTCGATCGATGGCTTCTTCATGACCGCCAGCACGTTGGGGCTGGTGTGCTCCGGGGCGACCTTGAGTCGGCCGCCGGTGTGGTGTTCGGCCAGTTCGCGGACGTACTCCGGGGACAGTTGCGCCAGGTCCATGCGGATGCCCGACGAGACGCGGACGAAGCGGATGCCGTCCACGTCGCGGACCGTTCGCATCAGGTCGATGAGCTTGCCGTGGTCGGTGCCGAGGAGTTTGCAGATGCCCGGGTGGACGCACGACAACCGGCGGCACTTGGCCTCGACTTCGGGCCGCGTACACCGCATCTCGTACATGTTCGCGGTCGCCCCGCCGATGTCCGAGATGGTGCCCTTGAACTCGGGGTCGGCGGCGAGTTTCTCGACCTCCTTCAGGATCGATTCTTCGGACCGGCTCTGGATGATGCGGCCCTGGTGGGCGGTGATCGAGCAGAAGGTGCAGCCGCCGAAGCAGCCGCGCATGATCGTGACCGAGTCCTTGATCATCTCGTGGGCGGGGACCGGCTCGTTGTACATCGGGTGCGGCCGCCGCGTGAACGGCATGTCGTAGGCCGCGTCCATCTCGGCCTGCGTCAGTGGGAACGCCGGCGGGGTTTGGACGATGGCCTGCCGGTCGTGGTACTGAACCAGGGTCGCCGCGTTGAACGGGTTAGTGTGCGAGTGGATCAGCCGCGTCGCCTCGGCGAAGGCGAGCAGGTCGGTCTTGATCTGCTCGAAACTCGGGATGACGATCGTCTCGGGCTGCCAGCGCGAGCCGTCGGCGCGGACGCGGTGCGACTCGGGCGGCGCGTCCACGGCGGGGAGCATCGCCGGCAACACGTCCGCGGCGGTCTCGGCCGGAGGGGACTCCTTCGCGCCGAGGGCGTAGGCGACGCCGCGGAGGTCGCGGAGGTCCTTGACCGTCTGCCCGGCGGCGAGGCGGCGGGCGATCTCGACGATCGTCTTTTCGCCCATGCCGTAGGCGACCAGGTCGGCCTTCGAGTCGAGCAGGATGGACCGCTTGACAGTGTCGGACCAGTAATCGTAATGGCCGAGGCGGCGCAAGGACGCCTCGACGCCGCCGGCGATGACCGGCACGCCGCCGAAGGCTTCGCGGCACCGCTGGGTGTAGACGAGGGTCGCGCGGTCGGGCCGCAAACCGATGCGGCCGCCGGGGGAGTAGGCGTCGTCGTTGCGGACCTTCTTGTTGGCCGTGTAGTGGTTAATCAGCGAGTCCATGTTGCCGGCGCTGACCGCGTAGAACAGTCGCGGCTTGCCGAACTGTCGCCACGGCTCGCAGGTCTTCCAGTCGGGCTGACTCAGGATGGCGACGCGATAGCCGACGTGGTCGAGCGCGCGATGGAGGATGGCCATCGCAAAGCTCGGGTGATCGACGTAGGCGTCCCCGGTCACGAACACGACATCGACGGCGTCCCAGCCGCGTTCCGCCATGTCGGCCGCGGTCACCGGCGCGAGGGGGGCCGCGTGCCGCGCCGTCCAGAGGGGCAGCGAGAGCTTGCGGGGCGGGGCCTGCTTGGACGGGGTAGTCATGGGTAGCGTCGCGGACTTTGGAACGAACGAGGTAGTCTATCTTAGTCCAGTGCTGAGCCGGCACCACGCCGAAGCCCGAGGATTGAACGGCAAAGGACGGGAGTCGTGGCCGTGTCGCTTTTGAGCCGATCAGGATCGGGCGTAGACGTTCCGCCGAACACCGGATCAATCCACGTTATTACCAGAACTTTCGGAACGGGCGGGAAATCGAACTATTCGTAACCTTAGCTTCATGGTAGTCTAGGAATGCTGTTCCAAGGATGAAGCAGATCGGGACAGGAAGATACGTCCCCTTAACACGGAGTGACACCGCGATGACACGACTAACCCGACCGCTCACTTTTACCGCACAAAGCGTTTTGACCGCGCTGATGGCGGCAGTATTCTGCGTCGGTCCGGCTACGGCACAACCCCCGGACGAACTATCGCGTCCCGTCGTTTCGATGCGCTACAAGGAACTCACGAACCGCGAGGAGTTCAAGTTCGTCGTCGCCAATCGTGGCGAGTTTACCAAGCCCGTCGGCGACATGAACTTCGAGTTCCCCCAGGGCACGGCTCCCGCGGCCGGTCTCGCGGCCGAACAGCGGACGTTCTGCATCGAGCCGCTCGTGCCGATTTTCGCCGGCCGGTTGTACGACTTCGCCGTCGGCCCCGTCAACGACCCGGCTTCCTACGGCCTGCCCGACACGCTCGATGGCAAGGTGGCGGCGGAGCGGCGGGCGGTTTACATCCGCGAACTCTACGGCCGCTACTACGCGGACACGATCGAAGACAACAAGGTCGCCACGGCCGGCTTCCAGACGGCACTCTGGGAACTCGCCGGCGAGACGCAAGTCCCCGACGGCCCCTTGCCGTTCAACCTGTTCACCGGCGCGTTCAAGGCGAACTACCCGAACGAGGCCGAAGCCCCGGAGTACGTGAAGACGGGCCAACGCTACCTGCAGAGTCTGACCGGCGACGACAGTTCCTTCCGCGACGCCAAGGTATTGCAAGGGCTGGACCTCGTTCGATTGAACGGGCTCGCCGGAGCGGACGGCCTGACTCCGCAGTCGCAACTCGCGCTACGGGCCGCCCCGGGCTTGCTCGCCGGCGCGGGCGGCGGTAACGGTGCCGGCGGCGGGTCCGGCGGCTTCAGCCCCAGCGCCGCCCCGGTCGGCGGCGGCGGCTTCGGCGGTGGCGGCGGGGGGTTCGGCGGCGGCGGCGGCTTCGGTCGCACTGGCGGCTTCCCGGGAGGCGGTGGCGGCGGATTCGGCGGCGGCGGCTTGCCGTTGGGCGGCTTGACGACCCCGAGCACAACGGTGGCCACGACCACGGCCGTTCAACCTGGGACGACCTCTCCGCAGGAATCGACCGGAACGGTCACGACTCCGCCGGCGATCCGGCCGCCGGAAATCATCCCGCCCGTGACGACGCCGCCCGATGCGAAGCCCCCTGTGCTCACCCCGCCGGTCGGCCCGAACAATCCCGACGGTAGCCAGGTTCCCGCCCCGCCGGCAATCGTCCTCGCGGTCCTCGGCATCGCCGGCCTGTGGACGGCCCGTCGCTTCCGGCGACCGCTGTCGTCCTGAGCCGACGCCGATACAACACCGGAGCCGCCGTTCGCCCGAACGGCGGCTCTTTTCGTTCCCAACCTGCCCTCGAACCTCCCCGGTGACGCAATGTTGAAACAGGTCGAGTACCGCGGCTGGATGAACAATCTGCTCCTCACGAACGGCGAGGTCGAACTCGTCGTCACGCTCGATGTCGGCCCGCGGGTGATCGCCTACCGGTTGCCCGGCGGGTTCAACGTGATGAAGAACTACGACGCCATGATGGGCGGCACTGGCGAGGCCGAGTGGCAACTCCGCGGCGGCCACCGCTTCTGGCTCGCCCCCGAAGACTTGACGCGGACGTACTTCCCCGACAACCGCCCCGTCGCCTTCGTGCCCGACGGCGAACTCGCCGTGACCATCGTCGCCCCGCCGGAGGTCGAGTACGGCGTGCAGAAGCGGGTCCACTTGAAGTTGCACCCGACCGGCACGAAGTGCGACGTGACGCTGACCGTGACCAACACCGGGACCGCGGCCACCGAGCTGGCACCCTGGGGGCCGACGGTCATGGCCCCCGGCGGCGTCGAGGTGATCCCGCTGCCGGCCAAGGCTCCGCACCCCGGCAGCACCTCGAACGCGAAGTCCCCGGCCGACTTCGCGCCGAACCAGGAACTCGTCTTGTGGCCGTACTTCGACTTCGCCGACACGCGGTGGAGCTTCGGCAAGAAGTACATCCTGCTGCGCCAGGACGTAAACAAGGGGCCGACGAAGATCGGCCTGGCACACCGCGCCGGCTGGGTCGGCTACGTCAACTCCGGGACGCTGTTCGTGAAGCGCTTCGACTACCGCGACGGGGCCGTCTACCCCGATCGCGGCACGCGCTACCAGACGTTCAGCAACGAGGACATGCTGGAAATGGAGACCGTCGGCGAGTTCGTGACGCTGCGGCCCGGGGAGTCGGCGACGCTGCGCGAGCAGTGGGAACTCTTCGGCGGCGTGCCGAGCGTGGCGACGGAAGCCGACGTAGACCGCGTCGTGCTGCCGCTGATTTGACGCGGTTGGGAAAACGAAGCAACCCGCCCCCCGGCCCCCTCTCCGAAACGGAGAGGGGGAGCAAGCAGGTTCCAGCCAACGACAACAACCCGCTTGCTCCCCTATCCGCGTCGGAGAGGGGCCGGGGGTGAGGTTTCTGTGCACCCCGGCGGGAAAGGCGACCTCACCCCCCGGCCCCCTCTCCGAAACGGAGAGGGGGAGAACGACCCAAGCACTCGACGACTAAAACCCGCTTGCTCCCCTCTCCGCGTCGGAGAGAGGCCGGGGGTGAGGTTTCTTTACTCGCTGATGTTACCGAGGAACGCCTCGTAGGCTTGGCGGGTGGTCACCTCGTCGGCGAGGAGTTGCTTCTGCTTGGCCGTCAGAGAGTCGATCTCCTTTTCCTGGTCGGAGAGCTTCTTGAGCCAGGTGTCGAACACCGGGGCCTCCTTCGGCGTCTCCTTGAGGTTCTTGCGGATGCGGTCCTGATCGACCGTGATCGCCTGCAGCGCGGCCGAAACTTGCTGCAAGTTGGTGCGGACGGCGTCCCACTGCGCCTTGACCGCGAGGGCTGCCTTGAGCTTCGCCTTGAGCGCGGGGCTGACCTCGGTCAGGCCGATGAAGTACAGGATGCGGTCGTCCGGCTGGTTGCTCAACTGGATCGTTTCGGACAGGTTCCGCTCTTCGACGACCTTGAACTCGGCCGACTTGCCGGCGGCGACGGGCGTCTGGAAGCGGAACAGTTCGGCCGTCTCCTCCGTCGGCTTGGCCGTCTCGACGACCTTGTACCCCTGGTTGGTCCGGTTCGGGTGTTCGATCAGTAGCACGCGGTCGGTCGTCGAGCGGTTGGTGATCTTGTAGTCGCGGACTTCGCGGAACTTGCGGACGGTCGTGATGATGCCCTTGTTGGCCTTCACCGACGTGATGGCGTTACTTCCGGGGCCGTACTGCGGGATGACTTCGGTGCCGAGGTCGATGGCGTAGGCGATCAACCGCTCTTCGTTCGGCTGGATGTCCAGCACGCGGGCGTCCCCGGCGTAGCTACTGCCCTCGAACACGGTCACGGGGCCTTGCGACAGGTGCCCGCCGGTGGTGTTCTTGAACTTCAGTCCGAGCAGCGGGTGCTTCGGCTGGACCGCCTGGTTGTAGATGCTGACCCGCGTGCCCTCGATCGACTTGTTGACGATCGGCAGCATCGCCGACTTCTGCCGGGCGAGGCTCACGGGGAACTCGATCAGGTACTGGAAGAAGTCGCCCAGTTGGCTCGCCGTGGCGGCCGACGAGACGCCGCTGAGGTTCATGCGCTCGGAGAGTTCGCGGCCCATGTTTTTGGCGAACTGCTTGTCCTCTTTAGCGCCATCGGCGGTGACCGAGTCCGCGGCCATCTCGCCGGCCGGCTTCGCCGCGCCCCGCCCGCGCGTCATCGCCGGTGCCGGGGCCGCAAGCGGTACCATGCCGCCCCCGCCTGCCATCGCCGCGGCCTGATCCTTGCCGAATCCGCCGGAGTAGGTCGGCGGCCGCAGCGACGCGAACAGTTCCGGCTCGACGGTCGGCCGTGGGACGTACAGCGGGTTGTACAGGTCCATCTTGAACGAGATCGGCCGGCCGCTGACCAGCGCCATTTTGACGCCGCCCCAGTCCTCGTCGGTCGGGTTCTCGACCATCGCCCAGCCCTGCAGGAACGGCGCGCCGTCCTTGTCGAGGACCAGGCGGTACGAGGTCTTCCAGACCGGGGCCTCGACGACGTAGCTCACCTTGACGCGCCGCTTGCCCTCGCCGGCGAAGTTCAGCGACACAGACTTCTTTTGCGTGTCGTGCGAAAGGGCCAGCACGTCGAGCGCCCGCTTCAACTCGGCTTCGAGCAACGGGTTCGTGAACTTGATCCTCAGCACCTCGCTCAGCTTGACCGCCCGCAAGCCCTCGGCCGTCATCAGGTTCAGGACCTCGACTTCGAGGACGGTGTCCTTACCCGCCGGAATCTTCTGCTTTTCGAGGCTGACGATCGTGCCGGCGATCGTGACCGGCTGCGCCCCGGCCGACGGCGGCAGCGACACCTCGACGCGCTCGCCGCGGGCCTGGGTGAGGATTTGGGCCATCGTCGGGTTGTTGTTCAGGTTGATGGCGAAGCTCGCCAGCGTCCGCGCGACCGGTTCCCGGGAGTCGTAGGAGACGGAGTCGATGCGGCCCTTGTCGAGGTCTTGCAGGGTCATCGACTTGAGCAGGTCGTTGATGTCCGTTTCGGGGAACGTCAAATCGACGCGGGCGTTGCCGTCCACCTCGCCGGCGCGGGAGAAGAAACCCACCCCGGAGTTGAACAGGACGACCTGGGTAATGGGTAACTTCGTCGCGGGCTTCATCTCGCCCTTCCCTTCGATGGGTGGCGCGGCCTTCGGGCCACTGGGGGGCGGTTGAATCACGGCGACCGCGACGCCGCCGCAGGCAACGACCGGAGCGAGCCACAGGAGTTTACGCCAACGCATGGGGAGACCCTCGGGAGAAACGGGAACGGGCGACCGCACTGTGTAGACGAAGATCGCCGGCCGAAAATTAACCGCCGGGCGTCGATTGTGACACATTTGTGACGCGGAGCAGCCGCAAAAGCGTCTCGGCACACGTCCGGCCGAACGCGGGGTCGTTGACGTGCAGGTCGAGTTCGATCAGTTCGACGCCGTAAACCCAGTTCCGCAAGCTCTGAAAAAGTGCCGCGTCCGCCTCGGGCCACCAGTGCGGCCCGCCGTCGATGTCGAGCGTCGAGACGCCCCGCAAAGGTACGAGAATCGCCGTCGGCCCGCGGGCGGCGCACGCCTTCATGGCGATCTCCTGACCGAGCCGGTCGTTCTCCTCCGGCGTCGTCCGCATCGTCGTCACGGCCGTGCCAGTGTGGTGCAACCGGCGGGACCGGAAGCGCGTCGGCACCGTCTCCATCTGGCCGAAGGCCACTCCGTCGAGTCCGCCCAGGGAGATCACTTGCGGGACGCCCGTCATACTCGCGGCGGTGAGCCGGTTCGACCCCCGGGCCGCAAACTGAAGCAGTTCGGCCGCCAGTTCGGCCGTCGTCAGGTCCAACACGCCGGCGGCGTGGCCGGCCCGGACGAACTCCTCCAATGCCGGGCCGCCACGACCGTCGGCCTCAAACGTCCGGGTTTCGTAGCCGGCGGCACGAATTCGCGCGCATGCGGCCTGGGCGCACGGCGCGGCCGATTCGGACGCGGACACGGCGATCGTGGTTGGGACACTCACGGTTGGGCTTTCTCGAGACAGGAAACGGCACGGACCGCGGCCCTCTGGCATTTCTCGTTCTATGGTTCGACGCGAGATTTGTTCCCGGCCTCACCCCGGATCAGCGTCCCCATCGGGCGAGTCGTCCCCATGCGTCCGTACTTCGTCAAAGTGCTCAAGTCCGGCGTCCCCGTGAGCCTGCTGTCCGCCGCCATCGGCTACGGCCTGGCGACCTTTGCCGGCACCTTCGCCGACGCTCAAATGCTCCAAACCGGCGGGACTGGAGAGCCACCCTCGGCCAAAATGAAGGTGCGAATGCCGCTGCTGTTGGGCGGCTTGACCTTCGGCGCTTTCGTCTCGATGGAAGCCTTTGCCGCGTTCGTCCGCAATCGCCGCGGCGCGCCGGCCGCCATGCCGACGCCGAAACTACGGACTACGACCGCGTCCGGCCTGGACTCGGAGGTCGAAGCCCTGCTGAACCAAATCCTGGCCCAGACGGAGGCCGAGGCGTTGACTCACACCCCGATCCCCGGCGTGTCGTCGGACGCCCACGAGCCGCGCAGCTTATCGACGACCCACTGAATCGAGAAGAAGAAGACCGGCGTCAGGAACACGCCGAACAGCGTCACTCCGAGCATCCCAGCGAACACAGCCGTCCCGAGCAGTTGCCGCATCTCCGCCCCGGCCCCTTGCGCCGTCAGCAGCGGCGTGACGCCCAGGATGAACGCGATCGAGGTCATGGCGATGGGCCGCAGCCGCAACCGGCAGGCGCGGATCGTCGCCTCGCGGATACCGACCCCGGTCATGTGCTGGGCGCGGGCGTACTCGACGATCAGAATCGCGTTCTTCGACGCCAGTCCGATCAGCACGACGAAGCCGACCTGCGTGAAGACGTTCACGTCCTGCCCCATCACCAGCACTCCGAGCGCGGCGCAAAGTAGGCACATCGGCACGACGAGGATCACGGCCAGCGGCAACGCCCAACTCTCGTACTGTGCCGCCAGCACCAGGAAGACCAGCACGACGGACAGCATGAGCGTGTAAAGCGCCGTGTTGCCGGTCTCGTTTTGCAGGAACGCCGACTCGGTCCACTCGACCCGCGCGTCCGGCGGGAGCGACGCCCGCGCGACCCGTTCGAGGGTGGCGATGGCCTGGCCGGTGCTCACGCCCGGCGCGGGGTCGGCGGTCACGGCGGCGGCGGGGTAGAGGTTGTACCGCGTCACCATGACCGGGCCGGTCGTCTCGACGACGGTCAGGAACCCGCCCAGCGGCACCATCTCGCCCTTGCGGGTGCGGACGGTGATCTTCCGCGGGTCCGACAGGTCGTTGCGGAAGCGCTGGTCGGCCTGGATGTTGACCTGCCAGGTGCGGCCGAAGCGGTTGAACTCGTTGACGTAGTACGACCCGAACTCGACTTGCAGGCTGTTGATGATGTTGGCCACCGGCACGCCAGTCGCCTCGGCCTGCTCGCGGTTCAGCCGCAGTTCGAGCCACGGCGTGTCCGCGCGGTAGCCGGTAAAGACGCCGCGCAACTCGGGGTGGGCTTGCGCGTCTTCGACGATGCGCTCGGTCGTCGCCTGCAAGAACTGCGAGTCCGGTTCGCCGCGGTTCTGCACGACCAGCTTGATGCCGCCGGTCGCGCCGAGGCCGTCGATCGGCGGTGCCCCGAACACGGTCACGACGGCGTCCGAGATGTGGGCCTGGCAGACTCGCTGCAACTCGGCCCCGATGGCGGCGGAGAACAGTTCCGGGTCGTGCCGGTTCTCGAAGCCGTCGAGCATGACGTACACGGTGCCGAGGTTCGGCGCGTTCGCCCCCAGGAGTTGCGACTGGCCGGCGACGGCGATGGTGTGCGTGACCCCGGGCAGTGCGCGGGCGAACTCGTCCACCGTCCGCAACACCCGGTCGGTGCGGATCAACGACGCCGAGTCGGGCAGTTGTAAGTTGACGATCAAGTAGCCCTTGTCCTGGTTGGGCACGAAGCCGACGGCCGACCGCCGCATCACTTCGACCGTCAAGCCGACCAGGCCGAGGTACGCGAGGAGTACCAGCGGGGCGACGAAAAGCATGACGCGGACGACGGCGAGGTAGCCGAGGGTCAGGCCGTCGAAAAGGCGGTTGAAGACGTGGAAGGCCCACCCAAGAGCGCGGTTCAAGACGATCCGGAGCGCGAAGCCGACGAGGAAGCCGACGACGGCCGCGAGCCACGGGACGAGGTCGGCCCGCCACGGCTCGACCCGGGCCAGCCACTCGGCGGGGACCGTCGCCGTCAGCCAGGCGTCAATCGGTCCGAGTTCGACGGCGTACCGCCGCGCGGCCACCAGTGCCAGGCCGGCGAGCAGCACGGGGATGGCGATGCGGGGCAACGGTTCGCGGACCCGGCCGTGCCGGGGGCGGAGCAAGAGCGCACTCAGGGCCGGGCTGAGGGTCAGCGAGTTGAACGCGGACAGGAGCGTCGAGATGGCGATGGTCACGGCGAACTGGCGGAAGAACTGGCCGAGGATGCCGCTGATGAACAGGCACGGCACGAACACCGCCGCCAGCACCAGG
>JAYTSV010000003.1:0-2953 GCA_043745465.1 Fimbriiglobus sp. | reverse complement strand
CCACCGAGAGCACGTCGATGCGCTTATCGACGCCGGCCCCGCCCACGGCCTGCGCCCCCAGGACCAGCCCCGTCGCCGGGTCGAACAGGAGCTTCAGGCTCATCGCCTCCGCGCCGGGGTAGTAGCCGGCGTGGTGGGCCGGGTGGACGTAGACCTTGCGGAAGGGCCGGCCGGACTTGCGCAGGGATTTCTCGGACGCCCCGGTGAGTGCCGCTGTGACGCCGAACACGCCGACGATGGCGGTCCCCTGCGTCCCGCGGTACTTGGCAGACCCGCCGAGCGCGTTCTCGGCAGCGATGCGGCCCTGGCGGTTGGCGGGGCCGGCCAGCGGCACCTGGGTCATGTCGCCCGACACAATGTCAACCACCTCGACCGCGTCGCCGACCGCGTAGATGTCGGGGTCGGCGGTCCGGAGGAACTCGTCCACCCGGATACCGCCGCGGGGGCCGACCGCGAGGCCGGCGGCCACCGCCAGCCCGCTCTCCGGCCGCACCCCCACGCCCAGGACGACCAGTTGGGCCGGCAGCCGCGCGCCGGAACTCAGGACGACGGCCAGGCCGTCGGCGGACGGCTCGATCGCCACGGCCGACGCGCCGAGGATCAGCGTGACGCCGTGGCGGGCCAGCTCCTCGGCGACGGGCGTGGTCATCTCCGGGTCGAACGGCGTGAGGACCTGCGCGTTCTTCTCGACCACCGTCGTCGGCACGCCGCGGCGGACGAAGCTCTCCGCCATCTCGAGGCTGATGAAGCCGCCCCCCAACAGCACCGCGTGCGCCACGCCCCGGTCCACCCACGCCTTGATTCGGTCGGCGTCGTCGAGGTTGCGCAGGGTGAACACGCCGGGCAAGTCGATGCCGGGGACGGCGGGGCGGAACGGGGCCGCGCCGGTCGCCAGGATGAGCTTGTCGTAAGGCTCGTCGTACTCCCGCCCCGTGGCCAGATCGCGGACCCGCACCGCCTTGGCGGCACGGTCGATCGACTCGACGGACGACCGGACGCGCACGTCGAGCCGGAACCGCTCGCGCAGGTTATCGGGCGTCGTCACGAGCAGCTTGCCCCGCTCGGCGATCGCCCCGCCGACGTAGTACGGCAGGCCGCAGTTGGCGAACGACACGTCCGGCCCGCGCTCGAACACGACGACCTCGGCGTCTTCGCAGAGACGGCGGGCGCGGGCGGCGGTGGACGCCCCCCCGGCCACGCCGCCGACGATGACCAGTTTCACGGCAAGGACTCCTCGGTGATCGGGTCTGGCGAGTCTTCAGCGGGCGGGGCAGGAGGCCGCGTCCTGGCCGCGGCGGTTCCACGGCATCCGGGCCAGGGCCATCCCCATGCCGCAGGTGTCGGTGACGCCGGCGAACAGCAGGCCGGCCCCGACGAACGCCGACAGCCCGACGAACGCCGGGTGCACGAACGCTCCGAGGGCCGCCCCGAGCAGCACCAGCGACCCCGCGGCGATGCGCACCTGGCGCTCCAGCGAGACCGCCTTCGGGCCGCGGGCGACCGGCAGGCCGCGACGCACGCCGACGTGCCGCCCGCGACGTTGACGACGTTGGGGAAGCCGGCCCCGGCGAACCGCGCGCAGGCTTGCGCGCCGCGGCCCCCGGAGCGGCAGACGACGTACACCGGGTCGCCGGCCGGCCCGACGCGGGACTGCATCACCGCCGCCGGGTCGAGCCGGTCCAGCGGGACGTTTCGCGCGCCCTCGACGTGGACCTCGCGGAACTCCGTCGGCGTGCGCACGTCGATGAGGTCGATCGGCCGGCCGGACTTGCTCAACTCGGCAAGCCCCCGCGGTTCGATGTCGGTCACGGTCATCGTCTTCTCCTGGGCACGCTTCGGGCAGGGGTATTCTAAGGGCGGAGTAGCCGCAGGGCGTTGAACACGACGAGGAGGGTCGCCCCGGAGTCGGCCGCGACCGCCGCCCCCATCGACGAGTACCCGCACAGCGTCAAGACCACGAACGCGGCCTTGACCGCCGGCGAGAAGCCGACATTCTGCCGGATCACCCGCAGCGTCCGCCTCGAGTGGGTGACGAGCCAGGCGAGCTTGCCGAGGTCGGAGGGGGCCGACCGAGTTGGCGATCCGCGAGTCGGTGGGGAGGCCGCGGTCGGCAGTTGGCGGAAGGGGCTTCCCGCGGGGGGGTGGCGGCTCCGCTCGACGCCGGCCGGGTCAGTTCAGGCCCTGACGGACCGCCAACCGGAAGGCCTTCTCCATTGCCTCGGCGTCGGCGGAGAGGTCGGGGCCGCCCCCGGTCATCTCTTGCACGCAGCGGACGTGACTGTGGACGCGCAACTGGAGCCTCGGAGGGCTCATGCCGCCGAACTTCTCCCAGACGTGGGCCACGACTTCACGCACCTCATCGGGGCCGTCGCCGGCGTGCGGGTCGCCGTGGGGTTCGGACGCGTCGGGGCACGACACCCCACCTGGCGAGGCCAACAGTCGCCCCGTGAACAGCGGCCTGCCGTGGGCGGCCAGCGAGTACCCCTGGCAGAGGAACAGGAGGTCGTGGACCCGCTGCGGGTCCGGGCCGTCGGCCTCGCCGCGCTCGCGGGCGTGCCGGGCGATGCACGCGGCGACCACAGAGGTGGCGACGGGCGCGTAGCCCGGCGTGTCGGACCCTCGTCGGGCCACGGCGGGCGAGGGCGTGACGCCCCGCGTCGAGGGGAAGACCGACTCGCTCGGCCCGAACCCGTCGGCCGTCGGCGTGGACAATCTCGACATGGGCGTCTCCAGTGACGGGTTGAAAGGCTCGCCGGCGTGATGGCAGCCGAGCCAGCACGCAGACGCCGGTCCCCGCCGCGAGCTACACATCGGCCTCGGGCGCGCCCGCGGAGGCGAGGACCGCCGGCCGTCAGGCGTACGAGACTTCGATGTCGTTCTTGACGGCGTTGACGCCGGGGGCCTTCCAGGCGGCCGACCCGGCCTCGTTCTTCTCGGCCCACGACCGGACGCT
>JAYTSV010000002.1:0-10966 GCA_043745465.1 Fimbriiglobus sp. | reverse complement strand
CGCTCGCCAAGATGCGCCTGCAGCGGAGCCGCCGCCCTTGCCGGACCGGCACTTTCCGCGTAATCGTTACCCGTGTTCCAGACAGGTTGGTGCGGGGGCGGGTGCATGATCGCGGTCGAACACCTGACGAAATACTACGGCGAGTACCCGGCCGTCCGCGACGTGTCGTTCGAGGTGCCGCGCGGCCACGTCGTCGGCTTCCTCGGGCCGAACGGCGCGGGTAAATCGACGACCATGCGCATCCTCGCGGGGTTTCTGACCGCGACCAGCGGCCGCGCGTCGATCAACGGCTTCGACGTGTTCTCGGACCCCATCCAGGCCCGCCGCCGCATCGGCTACATGCCCGAAAGTTGCCCGCTCTACCCGGAGTTACGGGTCGAGGAACACCTGCGCTTCCGGGCCGGCTTGAAGGGCCTCGGCTGGGGCACGCGCCGCAAGCGCATCGACTACGTCCTCGAACGCTGTTGGTTGAAGGACGTGCGCCGGCAACTCATCGGCACGCTGTCGAAGGGCTACCGCCAGCGCGTCGGCCTGGCGGACGCCCTGCTCGCCGACCCGCCCGTCCTGATCCTCGACGAGCCGACGGCCGGCCTCGACCCGACGCAGATCCGCGAGACCCGCAAACTGATCCGCGAGTTGGGCGCGCAGCACACGATGCTGCTCTCGACGCACATCCTGTCCGAAGTCGAGATGACGTGCGACACGGTCATCATCATCGACAAGGGCCAGGTCGCCGAGCACGGCACCCTGGCGGACGTGCGGGCGAAGCACAAGAACCGCAACCTCGAAGAGATCTTCCTGCAACTCACCGGGCAGGTCGGCATCTGACGCCCCGGCGAACCGGAAGCGTCAGCCCCCGGAGTTCTTTGCGCGTCACGGACTCCGGGCGCTGACGCTTCCGGCTCGCCGGGACTTTTCATCACTCGGCCGCGAGAGACCATGCAAGCCCTCTTCACGCTCATCAAACGCGAGTTCACGGCGTACTTCCTGTCGCCGATCGCCTACGTCACGCTGGCCGTGTTCCTGTTCGTCACGGGGCACCTGTTCTACCTGACGATGACGGCGCTCACCGAGGGCGGGCCGCAGGGGATCGAGTACCCCATGCAGGGGCTGCTCGGCGACGAGAAGTTTTGGCTCGTCTTCCTGCTCATCCCGCCGCTGCTGACCATGCGACTGCTCGCCGAGGAGCGCGGCACCGGGACGCTGGAAATGCTGCTGACCGCCCCCATCCGCGACTGGCAGGTCGTGGCCGGCAAGTACGTCGGCGCGCTGCTCTTTTACGTCGTCCTGGGGCTGCCGACGCTGCTGTACGTCCCGGTGCTGGTGAACCTCGACTGGAGTACGATGCACGCCCGCATCGACCCGACGCCGGTGCTGACCTCCTACGTCGGCTTCTTCGGCGCGGGGGCGATGTTCCTGGCCATCGGGCTGTTCGTCAGCAGCCTGGTGAAGTCGCAACTGGTCGCCGCGCAGATTTCGCTGCTGATCTCGCTCGTCTTCGTCGTCGCCGCGTTCTGGCGGGCCGACCTGGACGCGAACTCGCTCACGGCTAAGCTCATCGCCTTCATCAGCGTGCCGGAGCACTTCCGCCGGGACTTTACCCGCGGCTTGATCGACAGCCGGCACCTGGTCCTTTACGGCAGCGTGACCGCGTTCTGCCTCTACCTGACGGTCGTCTCGCTCGAAGCCCGCCGCCTGCGCGCCTAACCCGGACACGGACCCCGACCTTATGAAACCGAACCGCGACGAGCGCCACCGCGCGACCCTGGGCAACCGCCTCCGCTTCGCCGCCCGCGTCTTCGGGCTGCTCGCGCTGCTGGCCGTGCCGACCGGCTTGCTCCTGACGCACGGCGTCCTGCCCGCCTACGACGCCGGCATCGAAGCCGTGAAAGACGGCTGGCCGCCGGTGCTGCGCGGCGAGTCCGGCGTCGCCCCGCAAGTCGGGGCCGTCGCCATCGTCGCCGGCGTGGCGCTGCTGGCGTTGTGGCTCGCCGTCGAGTTCGTCGGCGCGGCCTTCCTCGTCACCGGCAAGCGGACCGCCATCGGCCTGAACACGGTCGTGCAGGTCGCCGCCGCGACGGTGCTGCTCGTCGCGGTCAACGCCGTCTCGTTCACCAACTACTGGCGGCAGGACGCGACCCGCGACCGCCGCTTCACGCTCGCCCCCGACCTCGTCGCCGAGTTGAAGCGGCTGCGGGCCGAAAGCCCGACGACGATCGTCGTCCTCCGGCAGGGCGCGCAGGCCAACCTACTCGCCGGCGCGCCGGACGCCTACGACGACGCGGCCCAGAACAAGGTCGTCGAGAAGGTCGGCGACCTCGTCGCGCAACTGCGCGAGTTCGGCCCGCGCTTCAACGTCGTCGTCCTGGACACCAAGAGTACCAAGTTCGAGCGGCAGTCGGCCGAACTGACCCGCCGCCGGCCCGGCCTGGCCGCGGCCATCGAGGGTGCCCCCGAGAACTCGATCTTCTTCTACGCCGACGAGAAGGTCGTGGCCAAACCCCGCGCCGAAGCCGACCGCTTGCAGGGCGGCACCGGTCCCCGGCCCGCGGTCACTGCCGACCCGGACGACGCGGCGAAGTCGCTCGTCTACCCCGGCACGATCGCCCGCATGGCCTTCCGGGACTTCTACCAGCTCGACAAGACGGCCAGCATCGCCGCCCGCGGCCCGGAAGGCAGCGTCGAAGGCCAGGGCAACCTCGTGCTGCTGACGCGCGGCCCCGAGGCGTTCGTCAAGCGGCTGCTGACGCTCGAAGCCCGCAAGCCGCGCGTGGCGCTGGCCGTCATCCACCCGTTCCTGACGAGCCGCGAGACGATCAACGACTACAGCGCCGCCGGGCTGCGGCTCGCGCTGGAGCGGAACGGCTTCGACGTGACCGACATCATCCTCAAGAAGTGGTCACGCAGCGGCCCGCCGACCCCGGCCGCGACGACCTTCGACGAGAGCGAACTCGACCGCAGCGAGGCCCGCGACAAGCTCATCAACTCGGGCATCGCCAACCGCGAGGCGCTGATCCGCGAGATCGCCCGGGACACCGCCGCCGCCGACGCCCTGATCCGCACCGCCGACGCCGCCACGGCGACCGACGCCAAGCGCAAGACCCTGACCGACGCGGCCAAGGTCGTCCAGGGCTACGTCCGCACCCGCATCACCACCGACTCCGATTTGCGGTCGGTCCTCGCGCAACTCAAGACGCAGCTCGATGTCTTCAAGGCCGAACTCGTCGAGTTGCAGTCGCAGGTCGGCGAGGCGTCCGCGAAGTACCGCGACCTGCTGCGGAACGAGCGGGCCGTCGAGAGCCGGCGGGTGACCGACGTGAAGGCGAAGTTCCAGCAGTACACGGCCGACGCCGACGTGCTCATCGTGCCCCGCGTCAGCGTGGTCGATATCGTCCGCGGCAACGTCATCCCGTCGTCGCTGTTCAACGTGAGTAAGGAGCAGGCGGAGGTCGTCAAGGAGTTCCTGAAGGCCGGCAAGCCGGTGCTGTTCGCGCTCGGGCCGGTCGTCACCGAGCCGCGCGGCCCGGCCGAGGGCGCGGACGACGTGGAGAAACTCCTGCCGCAGTTCGGCGTCATCCCCGGCCGGCAGACGATCCTCACCGACGAGGAGGCGACCGCCATCGCCGAGCGGCAGGGCCAGGAATTCGGCGTCGCCGAGAAGCTCACCCCGCTAAACTTCGACCACGCCGACGCGGCCGGCAAACTCCCGAACCCCATCGCCGCCGCCTTCCGCACGACGGCCCGCGCCGTCGATAAGAAGCTCGACCTCAAGCGCGGCGGCTACCGGCCGATCTACCTCGCCCCCGGCGTCGCCGAGCGCAGCCCGTTCACGCCGGAGGTCATGTTCACCGGGGCCAACAGCTTCAACGAGGAGAACCCGGTCCCGGCCGACGACGCGCCGCCGAAGTACGAGCCGACGCGGCCCGACGACCCCCGCCGCGGCACCCGCGACGAGGAGCGGCGCGGCCCCTTCACCGTCGGCGTGGCCGTCGAGGCGAAAGTCCCCGCCGACTGGTTCGACAAGCCCGACGCCAAGCTCTCGACGGTCGAAGTCGAGTCGGCCGCGGCGCTCGCCCTGCCGTTCGACGGCGGCCTGACGGCGGCACTGACGCACCTCGCCAACGACGCCGTCGCCCGGCCGACGGTGCGCCTCGTCGTGCTCGGCCACGGCGGCTTGTTCAACGGCCTCGTCCTCGACGGCGCACAAGAAACGCTGCTCGTCGATTCGCTCAACTGGCAACTGCGGCGGGACGACGCCCTGCCGGTCGCGCCGTCGGCCGAAACGACGTGGACCTTCCCCCGGGCCGACCTGACCCCGCGGCAGTTCTTCCAGTGGCGGTGGGGCACGTTCGTCGGCCTGCCCGCCGCGATCGCCGTGATCGGCCTGATCGCGCTGATGATCCGCAAGGTGCGGTAACCGACCCGACCCCCACCGAGACGACACACGCCATGCGCTGGTTCTTCACGCTGATGCTCGCGGCCGCGGCCACCGTCGCCGTCGCCCTGTTCGCCTTCCAGGACCGCCTCCGCCCCGCCAAGGTGGCGACCGGCGGCGGCAGCACCGAGCGGCTCGCCGAACTCGCCGACGCCGCGACCGTCCGCAAGGTCACGCTCACCCGCCCCGGCGAGCCGCCACTGGCCCTGACGCGCGCCGCCGACGGCACCTGGAGCCAGCCGGGGAACTGGCCACTGCGCGACGGCGAAGTCGCCGCGCTCGTCAACACGCTGTCGAGCCTCAAGTCGCGGATGACGCCGGTCGCCTACGCCGCCGAGTCCGCTGCCGACTACGGCCTGGCCGCGGCGCAACGGCCCGTCGCCGTGCAACTCGACGTGCAGACCGGCACCCTGACGCGGACGCTCAATCTCGCCGTCGGGCAGGCCCCGCTGGTCGCCGGGTCGAGTGCGTTCAGCCGGCCGACCTTCGTTCGCGTCGATGACGAGCCGGAGGTGGTGCAGGTCGGCCCGGAGGTGTACGCCACGCTCGCCCGCCCGGCCGAGGTCTACCGCCGCCGGCAACTCCTGCCCGACGCCGAACGCATCAAGTTCCCCGCCGACGCCTTCAACCCGCTGAACCCGACCGCCAGCGCCGCCCCCGGCCGCACGGCGATCCTGGGCGACGCCACCACCGCCGTCACCTACGAGAAGCCCGAGGACGGCCAGAAGGTGACCTTCACCCGCGTCCAGCCGACCCCGGAAGCCCGCCGCGACGCCGACCGGCCGACCGCCGAGCCGGCGCTGGCCCTCGACCGTTTCGCCGAGGCTTGGCAGCTCGAAATCGCCGGCCCCGCCGACGCCGGCAAGCCGACGACCTTGCGCGAACCGGCCGACCCGGCGAAGTTGAAAGCGGTCCTCGCCGCGACCGCCGACCTGTGGGTCGAGGGCTTCCTGCCGCCCGCGAAGGCGACGCCGGCGTTGACCGGCCTCGATAAGCCCGAGCGTAAGATCACCGTCCGCCGCGCCGACGGCAAGACCTTGACGCTGCTGCTGGGCAAGGTGACGCGCACGACGACCAAGTTCGAGGAGCCGTCTCGGCCGCAACCGGGGATGCCGCCGACCCCGCCGAAGGCGACCCTGGAGGAGTTCCGCGCCGCCAAGCTCGCCGAGAACGACCTGATCTTTGAAGTGCGATCGGACGCCCTGGAGGCCAACTTCCAGAAGCCCGACGGCTACCGCGACGCGCGCCCGGTCCGCTTCGACGCGGCCGACGTGACGACGCTCACCGTGGCCATGAAGGGCCAGCCCCCGGTGACGCTCGTCCGCAAGCCGGGGGTGAAGGACGCCGAGCGCGACGAGGACCGCCAGGACCGCTGGACCGTCAACGGCGAGCAACTCGCCGAGCAATCGAAGGTGAGCGAACTGCTCGAGCCGCTGGCCAAACTCGAAGCGAAAGCCGCCGACGCGGCGCTCGACCGCCCGGCCCCGGCGAAGCTCGCCGAACTCGGCCTCGACGCCCCGAGCAAGGTGACGCTTACCGTGCAGTCGAAGCCGGCCCCCGGCGACGCCGCACCTGCCCCGCGGACCGTCACGCTACTCGTCGGCAAGGCGTTCGACGCCAAGGAGGAGCCGAAGAAGCCCGACCCGTTCGAGCCGAAGAAGCTCGACCCCAAGAAGGAAGGCACCAAGACGTTGGCGGTCATGGTCCCCGGCCGCGACCGCGTGTACGCCGTCGAGGACACCGTCTTGAAGTTCCTCGACCGCCCGGCACTGGCGTACCGCAGTCGCCGGCTGTTCGACACGGCCGAGGCCAAGCTGACCGCGCTCACCGTCACCCGCGACGGCGGCGAGGCGTTCACCGTGAAGTCGTCGTCGAAGACGCCGCCGGCCGTCGGGGCCGAGTGGTCGCTGACCGCCCCCGTCGCCGTGCCGACCGACGCGGCCAAGACCGACGCGCTCGCCTCGACCTGGTCGCGGCTGGAAGCGACGGAGTTCGTGGACGACGCGCCGAAGCCCGACGACCTGGACAAGAAGTACGGCCTGGCCAAGCCGCGCTTCACGGTCGCGCTGACCTTCAGCGGTAAGCCGACGCCGGTGACGCTGCAAGTCGGCGGGCCGCGCGAGGGCAAGCCGGAGACCTACGCCCGGCTCGCCGGCGGAGGCGTGTTCACCGTGGCTACGCCGCTGCTCGACGGCCTCAACGCCGGGGCCGTCGCCCTGCTCGCACCGCAACTCTGGAAGCTCGACGCGACCAAGATTCAGTCGGTGACGGTCACGCGAGGCGAGCCGTCGAACGAGGTCACCACGTTCGACCTGACCGACGGCGTCTGGAAGATGACCAAGCCGTTCGCCGCACCCGTCGGCAAGGCCGGCATCGACCCGCTCGTCGCCGCCCTGGCCGACCTGCAAGCGGCGAAGTTCGAGACGCTCGCCCCGAAAAGCCTCGCCGAATACGGCCTCGACAAGCCGACCGCCCGCGTGACGTTCACCGTCGATGGCAAGCCGCGGACGGTAATCGTCGGCAAGCCGTCGCCGGACGGCACCCGCTTCGCCAAGCTCGACGGCGACCCGAACCCGGCCGTCTTCACGCTGGCCGCGCTGCCGCAACTCCTGGACGTGGCGGCCATCGACCGGCTCGACAAGTCGCTGCTCGCACTCGACCCCGCCAAATTAGCGACCGTCACCGTGACGCCGGCCAAGGCCGACGAGGCGGTCGCACTCACCCGCCAGCCGGACGGCACCTGGAAGGCCGGTGACGCCGCGTTGACACTCGACGCCCCGACCGTGAACGCCCTCGCCGCGCTGGCCGCACGGCCTCCGGTGGCCCGCATCGCCGCCTACGGCCCGGCCGTGAAGTGGGCCGACTTCGGCCTCGACGCGCCGACGACGACGGTCACCGTCGAAGTCGCCGCGACGCCGCCGGAAGCGGCCGTCAAGCACACGCTGAAACTCGGCAAGACCGAGCCGACCGGCGAGCGCTACCTGCGCGTGGACGACGGCCCCGCCGTCGGCGTGCTGCCCGGCCGCGCGGCCGAAGCCCTATCGAAGTCGAAGCTCGACTTCGTCGATCGCACCGTCTTCACCTTCGACCCGACGACGCTCACGGGGCTGACCCGGACCGTCGGCAAGGCCGAGTTCGAGCTGACGCCGACCGCCAACGGCCTGAACTGGGACGTGACGAAGCCGGCGAAGATGAAGGCCGACCAGGCGACCGTCGAGGAGTTGGCCGACACCCTGTCGCGCTTGCGGGCGGTCAAGGTCGCCGCGCTCGCCCCGGCCGACCTCGTCAAGCCCTACGGCCTCGCCGAACCGGTCGCCGTCGTCGCCTTGAAACTCGGCACCGACAAGCCCGAAACGAAGACGCTGAAGCTCGGTGCGATGGTGGATGCGGCCAAGCCCGACGGCGACCGCTACGCCATGATCGAGGTCGCCGACCGGCCGAAGACCGTGCTGGTGATCGCCGGAGCGACGGCGAAGCGGCTCCTCGGCGAGCCGATCAAGTTCCGCGACAGGTCGCTCGCCAAGATCGCCGACGCCGACAAGTTCGTCCTCGAACGCGGCGGCCGCACGGCGACCTTCGGCAAGGTGGACGGCACCTGGAAGCTCACGCAACCGGTCGCCGCGGACGCGGAGCAGGGCGACCTCGACGAACTACTCAACGCGCTCGCCACCCTCCGCGCCGACGAACTCGTCGCCGAGAAGCCGGCCGACCTGACGCCCTACGGCTTGAAGAATCCCGAGGCGAAATGGACGCTGTTCAACGCCGACAAGCCGGTGTTGACGCTGCTCCTCGGCAAGAAGGACGCCGCCGGCCGGGTCCACGCCATGCTCGACAAGGGCGACCTCGTCGCACTGCTCGACCCCGTCTTGACCGGCAAAGTGCTCGCCGAGTACCGCAAGCGCGCCGCCTGGTCGGACGTGGACGCGTCGCAACTGGAGTCGGTGATTTTGACGACGCCGACCGGCAATGTCGTGCTGCAAAAGCAGGGCACCGCCTGGGTGGACCCGGCCAAGCCGACCGACAAGTTCGACGCGGCGAAGGTCACCGAACTCGCTACGGCGTTCGCTGGCTTGAAGGCCGAGCGCTACGTCGCGGACGCCAAGGCCGACCTCGCCGTCTATGGCCTCGACAAGCCGGCCCGCGTCGTCGCCGTGGTGGGCCGCGGCGGGGCGACGAAGTCGCTGGCCATCGGTGGCCCCGAGGGGACGAGCGGCGGCAAGCAGCTTTACGCCAAGGTCAATGACCCGGCCCGCCCGGAGGTGTTCTTGCTCGGCGAGGCCGACACGGCGAAGCTGACCCGCGACCGCGCCAGCCTCCTGGAAAAGGTGGAGAAGAAGTGACCCCCGGCGAACTGACCGTCCGCGACGCGACCGACGCCGACCTGCCGGCCGTCGTCGAGATTTACAACCAGTCGATCCCCGGCGGCTGGTCCACGGCCGACACGGCCCCCGTCGCCGTGGCCGACCGCGTCGAGTGGTTCCGCAAGTTCCACCCCGCCCGCCGGCCGCTCTGGGTCGCGGAGGTCGGCGGCGAAGTCGTCGCCTGGGTCGGGTTAACGTCCTTCTACGCCGGCCGCCCGGCCTACGACGCGACCGCCGAGATCAGCCTGTACGTCGGCACGGCCCACCACGGCCGGGGCATCGGCCGCTTCCTCAAAGAGCGGATGATCGCCCACTGCCCGACCCTCGGCGTGACGACCCTGTTGAGTATGCACTTCGACCACAACGCCGCGACCAAGCACCTCAACGACAGCCTCGGCTTCGTGCCGCTAGGCCATCTCACTGAAATCGCCGTCGTCAACGGCGTCAAGCGCGGCCTCGTCATCAGTGCGTTGCGGATCGCGCCGGCCTCGACCGGCGAGCCGGCCGCCGTCAATAGCCCACGATAATCGCGCTGCCGTCGCGCTGCTTGAGTCGCCAGCCCTTGGCCGTCTTCTCGATGGTTAGCGGCTTGTACGTCAGGGCCAGGTCGGTCGCCCGGCGGACGATGTCGTCCGGCCACGGCTGGCCGGCGGCGGTCGTCGGGGCCGGGCGTTCCGTCAGGAGTCGCGGCAGGTCGGCGGGCGGTGGGGGGAGCGGCGGGAGTAGCGTCGCGGTGCGGTCCACGGTGCGGGGGTCGTCGCCGTCGGCCACGGTCACCGCCAGCACCGGCACGCGGTACTTCAAAGTGATCGAAACGGTCGTGTCCGGGCTTACGCTGACGCCCGACACTTCGGCGACCCACGGGTGCTTCGAGAAGACCGCGGTCAGCGTGGCGGTTAAGTCGGGATCGACGGCCTGGACCGTCGCCGGGGCACTGCCCAGGTGCTGGGCTTCACTCAAAAAGGTGACGCGGTCGAGGCCCGGCGGCGGCTCGATCTGGAGGTCGGCGAAGGCGACCGTGTACCGGTCGCGCGGCGCGACTTTCTGCCCGGCCGACTCGCCGGCCCGCACGATCAAGTAAACGACGCCGACGATCAGCGACACGGCGATCACCGTCTTGGCGACGACGCTCACGAGCGGCTTGGCGGCGCTCTTGCGGGGCGGGGCGTGGTGAACGGGGTCCGGGGGCGGGTCGGCCGCCGGCTTCGACTTCGCGGGCTTCTTGCGGGGGGCCGCCATCGGGTGCGTCCTGCGGGCGGTGCGGGGCATTCCGTCCCCCGAATTATACCAGCTCGCGGATCGCCGTCCCCTCGGCCAGGTGCTGCGGCCGGCCGGTCGGGTCGAGGACGTTCGTCGTGTCCGGGTTCAGCCCGAGGCTCGTGTACAGCGTGGCGAACATATCGCCGAAGGTGACCGGTCGGTCCTTGGCGTACTCGCCGAGGCGGTTGGTGCTGCCGACGACCTGCCCGCCCTTGATGCCGCCGCCGGCCAGGAGCGCACAACTGACTTGCGGCCAGTGGTCGCGGCCGCCCTCCTTGTTAATCCGCGGCGTGCGGCCGAACTCGCCCCAGACGACGACCGTCACGTCTTGGAGCATCCCGAGGCGTTCCAGGTCCCAGACGAGCGTCGAAATCCCCTGGTCGAGCTTCGGCCCGTGGTCCCGGACCAGGTCGAAGTTCTTGGAGTGGGCGTCCCACCGGCCGTAGTTCAAGGTCACGCACCGCGCCCCGGCCTCGATCAGCCGGCGGGCCATGAGGAACTGGTCGTTGGCCGTCGGCGTGCCGTCGAGCACGTACTTGTACGGCTTGCCGCTGCCGTACCGGTCCACGATCCGCGGGTCTTCCTTCGTGAGGTCGAGGGCGTCGCGCAGCTTGCTGGACAGCAGCACGTTCATGGCGCGTTCGGTGTGCGCGTCCATGCCCTTCAGGGCACCGCCGGCGTCGTGCTCCTTGCGCAGGTGGTCGAACCCGGCGAGGAGTTTCTTGCGGTCGCCCAACTGGGTCGAGTTGACGGCGCTGAGCCGCATGTTGGCCATGTCCGGCCCGGTCGGGGTGAACGCCCCGAACGGCGCGCCGAGGAACCCGGGCTTGCCTGGGTCGGCCCACTCCATGTGCCCGCACTTGTCCGACAGGCCGACGAACGGGGGGACGCTGGGGTCCACCGGGCCGAG
>JAYTSV010000001.1:0-37690 GCA_043745465.1 Fimbriiglobus sp. | reverse complement strand
GCCGGGGTTCGGCACGTGGCCGTCCGAGAGGAAGTCCTCGATCGCGCGCTCCCCGTCGCCGCCGATCGGTTCGTGCAGGCTGATCGGTTGCTTGCCGACCGCCCGCAGCGACTTCGTCTCTTCGCTTTTGACGCCGAGGGCGACGGCCAGTTCGTCGCTCGTCGGCTCGTGGCCGGTGGCGGCCGTCATCTCGTTCTTCTTTCGCTCCATCTTGGCGATCAGGCCGATCTGATGGCACGGCACCCGCACGGTCCGGGCGTGGTCGGCGAGGGCCCGTTGGACGCCTTGCCGAATCCACCAGGTCGCGTAGGTGCCGAACTTGAAGCCGCGGCGGTGTTCGTACTTGTCCACCGCCCGCATCAAGCCGCGGTTGCCTTCTTGGATCAAGTCCGCGAACGGCAAGCCCCGGTTACGATAGTTCTTCGCGATACTCACCACAAGGCGAAGATTCGCCTCGGCGAGTTCGCTCCGGACCTTCTGGTACGCCTTGCGGCGCTTGCGGAGGACCTTGACCGCGTCGGCCAACTCCTCGGGCGTCAGGTGGACCTTCTCCTGGGCCTCGCGCAATTCCTGGTCGCACCGGGCCTGCTCGGCCACGCTCTTGGCCGTCTTCGACTTCCGCACGAGCAGCTTCATCTCGGCGGCCATGCCGGCCAACTCGTCCACCCACCGCTCGAGGTGCTCGGTGCGGGGGGACAGTTGCTCGATGTGCTTCTCGACCTTGTGCAGCCGGCGGTACCGGGCGACCCGCCACTCGCGGGCCTCGGCCGGGTTGTCCGTGTCGAGGCCGTGGGCGAAGGCCCCGGCGTCCTCGCGGAGCAGCTTGCGAATGAGCGGCAAGTTGTGCGGCATCCGGCCGATGATCTCGGCCCGGCTCAGCTTCATCTCCTCGGTCGAGTAGACGTCGATGAGCGGGTCGATCGCGGCCAGGCCGTCGCGGACCTTTTCCAGCGTCGTCGTGGCCCGGGCCACGACGTAGGCGCAGAACAGGGCCGACCGGCGGAAGCGCATCCGGTTCCGTTCGAGGGACTCGGCCAGCGACTTCTCCTCCGGCCCCTTCAAGAGCTTGATCTGGCCCATCTGCCGCAGGTACAGACCCAGGGCGTCGTCGGGGCCGCCGGAGTAGTCTTCCTGGGCGGTCGGGGCTTCCTCGGCGGGGAGTTCGTCGGCCGACGGACCGGCCACGTGGGCGAGCGGGTCGATGGGAAGGTCGTCCTTCTCGTCGTCGTCCTCGTCGTCGTCGTCCTCGTCGGCATCGTCTTCGCGGAGCGACGGGGCTTCCTTGTCCGTCACGCGACGGGTCTTCGGGTCCGCGCCCACGGGGGCCTGGCGGGTTTGTGCAGTCCGGCTCATCGTCGCGTGTCCCGATCCCTGGCCCGGCGGCCAGCCAATGCTTCCGATCGTAGTCCGTACTCCCACTGCCCCGAAGGGGGCGCGGGAACCACAACAGGTGACGCTCCGCCGGTGCCGCGAGACGGGTGCAGATCGCTGCACGCAGTCTCCTGCGAGTGGCCCGGGCGGGGCGCGTCACGATTTCTTACTGTCGTGGGTTCCGAGGCCCGACGGTTCCGGTCGTCGGACCTGGGGCGAAAGATTTCCGACAACGATCCGGGGGATACCCGACCCGCAGCCCATATCAGGAGCCGGGTCGGGGTCCGCGAGGTTCGTCGTCGTTATTGACGGAGACTCAAAGTGCAAAAAAGGTTCGCAACTTCGGCACGCCGTTCCTTCGCAATCACTTCGTCAACTGCTACCTCAATCGCTTCCGACCTCAACTTCCGTTCGCCCCACCTGCCTTAGCAGATGAAGGCGTCCCGGCAAAGGTGTATTCTAGGCCACTTTCTCCCGGGAAGGACAGAATCTACCCGATTTCCACTCCGACCCGCAACAGGATTCTCTCCCAGATCGGCCGTTTCCGCCACAAACTGCACCCCAACCGCCGGATCGGCACCGCCGCCCGGTCCGAAATTACCCCACTTGCCCCGGCGGAAATTCTTCCCGGGTCGGGGGCGAGCGGTCGCGCCGGACCGGCAGGAAGCCGAAGATCACCCCGACCCAGCGGGCCGCCGCCCACGTGACCACCGTCATCGTCGAGAGCATCACGAACGCCGTGAGGGCGAAACTCAGCCGGCCGCTTAAGACTTTCCCGTCGGCGATCTCTTGCGGGAAGCGGACCACGAGGAGTTGCGTCCCGGCGGTCAGGGTCGTCGTCGTCACCCAGAGCATCGGCAGGAGCGTGAGCAGCGCGAACCGGGCCTTGCCGGTGTTGACGAGCCAGGTCGTCACCAGCGCCAGGGCCAGCACGGCGAGGAGTTGGTTGGCGACGCCGAACATGCTCCAGATCGTGCCGATGCTGCCGGTGTAAATCAGCGCCCCCCAACTCCCGGTGATGAACCCCGCCGCGATCAACGACCCCGGCAGCCAGTCCGGCCGGGCGAACGGGGCGTAGACCCGGCCCGCCGTTTCTTGCAGCAGAAAGCGGCCGATGCGGGTGCCGGCGTCGATGGTCGTGAGGATGAACAGCGCCTCGAACATGATGGCGAAGTGGTACCAGTACTTGAGCAGCGCCCCGCCGCGGATCCCGACCTGCTCGAAGGCCTGCTCGAAGACGACCGACATGCCGACGGCCAGCGTCACCGCCCCGCCGGTCCGGCCGCGCAGCGACTCGCCGCCGACCTTCTCTTCGATCGTGCCCAGGTCGAGGTGCGGCCCGCGGCCGACGGCGTGCAGCGGGTCGGTCGCCTCCGGCGGCAGCGCGGGCACGCCGTAGTTCGAGTTAATTTCGCGGACCTGCGCGGCGTACTTCGGCGCGTCCTCAATGGCGACGTTGATGTCGTAGTACAGCGACGGCGGAAGACACGCGGCGGCGATCAACGCCGTCACGGCGACCAGGCACTCGACGAGCATCGCCCCGTACCCGATCATCCGGATGTGGGTCTCGCGGCCGACCATCTTCGGCGTCGTGCCGCTGCTCACCAGCGCGTGGAAGCCACTGACCGAGCCGCACATCACGCAAATGAACACGAACGGGAAGATGTTCCCCTTGAACGTCGGCCCGCCGTTGATGAAGGTCTCGTTCAACTCGGGGGCCTGCAACGGCGGGTTGGCGACGCACACCCCCAAGATCAGGAACGCAATGGTACCGATCTTGAGGAAGCTCGACAGGTAGTCGCGCGGCCCGAGCAGCAGCCAGACCGGCAGCACGGCCGCGACGAAGCCGTAGACGGCCAGCGCGATCACGGTTTGCTCGCGGGATAGCGAGAAGAACGGTTCGAGGGGTGACCCGGGCACCCAGTTGCCGGCGACGACGGCGGCCAGCACGAGCGCGCCCCCGCCGAGCGAGGCTTCGAGGACGCGGCCCGGCCGGACCTTGTGCATCCACAGGCCGACGAGCATGGCAATCGGGATGGTCGCGGCGATGGTGAAGGTGCCCCACGACGAGCCGGGGATGACCTGCACGCTCCCCGCCGGCAGATGAACCAGCTCGGCCCCCGTACCGTCGCCGATCACGACCACTCCGGGCGGTTCGGGCGAGCGCACCGTGAACGCCTCCGGCCGCAGGATGCCCGCGTCGCCAGGGGCGTAGTGGACGACGCACTTGGGCGGCAGGTGCGTCAGCGTCCCGGCGTCGGTCGCCGTCGTCGTCCTGAGGCCGTGCATCGGCACGAAGATCGTCATCCCGGCGGGCAACTTCGCCTGCTCGCCGCCGAGGGCTTTGACGACGACCATGCCCAGCCCGGCCAGCGCGATCACGACGATGAACAGGATGGCCAGCGAGGCGACGACACTGGCCGGGCGGCCGATTTCGCGGCGGGCGATTTCGCCGAGGGACTTGCCGTCACTGCGGACCGAGACCGTCAGCACGAGCATGTCCTGGACGGCCCCGGCCAGGCAGACGCCGACGAGCAGCCAGATCAGCCCCGGCAGATAACCGTACTGGATGGCGAGGACCGGGCCGATGAGCGGCCCCGCCCCGCTGATCGCGGCGAAGTGGTGGCCGAACAGCACCCAGCGGTTGGTCGGGTGGTAGTTCTGGCCGTCGTCCAGGCGGACCGCCGGGGTGACGCGGGCGTCGTCCAGGACGGCGACCCGGGCGGCCAGGAAGGCGGAGTAGTAGCGGTACGCCAGGGCCAGCACCAGCAGCGCCCCGATCATGACCGGCATGGCGTGGTAAACGGTCCGGCCGTTCTCGACGTGGTACAGGGTGGCGAGGGCGAAGGGTGGCATGGCGGCTCGGGGCGGGATGTCGGCGGGGATGTCTGTTGGTTCTAGCGATTCCGCCGCGGCCCGGAAGCCGGCCTACCGCCGTCCCGGCGGTTCCCGCTAGAATGCGTTCATGAAAACGCACAACGAGCAAATCCGGGACTTCCCGCCGACCGACGAGCCGACCTTGACCTTCTGGGGGGCCGCGTCGAGTGTGAGCGGGTCGATGCACATTCTGGAGACCGGCAACACCAAGCTGCTCTTCGACTGCGGCCTGCACCAGGGCAAGCGCGAGGACGCCCGCGAGCGCAACTCGCACTTCCCGTTCCACCCCGACCAGATCGACGCGGTCATCGTCAGCCACGCCCACATCGACCACTGCGGCAACCTGCCGACCCTGGTGCGGCGCGGCTTCACCGGCCCCATCTACTGCACGCCGCCGACCCGCGACCTGATCCGGGTCATGCTCCGCGACTCGGCGAAGATTCAGGAAGAGGAAGCGGCGCACATCAATATCGCCCGCAACTACGTCGAGCCGTGGGTGCAGCCGCTGTACAGCTTCGCCGACGTGGAGCGGGTGTTGCAACAGTCGGTGAGTGTGCCCTACGGCCGCGAAGTCGATGTCGGCCGGGGCATGCGCTTCCGCTTTCAGGAGGCGGGGCACATCCTCGGCTCCGCCCTCGTCCACGCTGTCGCCCAGGGGCCAAGTGGCACCAAGACGCTGACGTTCACCGGCGACCTGGGCCGCCGCGGGATGCCGCTGTTGAAGCAGGCCGCCCCGGTGCCGCCGGCCGACCTGCTCATCTGCGAGAGCACCTACGGCAACCGCCAGCACGAGCCGATCGAGGGCACGATCGCCAAGCTGTACACGGCCGTCAACCGCACCATCGACCGCGGCGGCAAAGCGCTGATCCCGGCGTTCAGCCTCGGCCGCTCGCAACTGATCGTCCACTTCCTGCAGCAGGGTCTGCGCAAGGGCATCCTGCCGGACGTGCCGATCTACGTCGATAGCCCGCTCGCGGCCGACATCGCCGACGTGTACCGCGCCCACCCGAACAGCCTCGAACCGGAAGTCGCGGAGGCGGTCAAGGAGGGCCACGGCATTCTCGGCGGCGACGGGGTCAAGTACGTCCGCGAGTTCGAGGAGAGCATGAAGCTGACGACCCGCCCGGGGCCGTGCATCATCATCGCGTCGAGCGGCATGTGCGACGCCGGCCGCATCCAGTCGCACCTCAAGCAGCACGTCGATGACCCGCGCTGCAGTGTCATCCTCGTGAGCTTCCAGGCCCCCGGCACGACCGGCCGGCGGCTGCTGGAGAACAAGCCGACGGTGAAGTTCCTGGGCCGCGAGTGGAACAAGTGGATCGAGGTCGTCCACCTCGAAGGCTTCAGCGGGCACGCCGACAAGACGGACTTCCTGAGCTACCTCGGCCCGATCGCCGGCAAGTGCGGCAAGGTCCGGCTGATCCACGGCGAGCGCGAGCAATCGTTGTCGCTGGCGCAAACCCTGCGCGGCATCGGCTTCGACGACGTGGCGGTCCCCGAGCCGGGCGACCGCGTGACCCTGTAACGGCAAGGAGCCAGCATGAGCATCGCCACGCTCCAAGACGAGGTCGTCTACGAGGACTCAGACGGGAAGCGTATCTCAGACAACACGTTACAGTTCCGCTGGATCATGACCTTCCAGGGGGGCCTGGACGCGCTATTCCGCGCTGACCCCGACGTTTTTGTCGCCGGCGACCTCCTTTGGTATCCGGTGAAGGGGCAACCGAAAGTGCGGGCCGCCCCCGACGCAATGGTCGCCTTCGGGAGGCCGAAGGGCGACCGCGGCAGTTACAAGCAGTGGGTCGAGGGCGGAATCGCCCCACAGGTGGTGTTCGAGGTACTCTCGCCCGGCAACCGGCCCGCCGAGATGGCCAAGAAGCTCCTGTTTTACGAGCGGCACGGCGTCGAAGAGTACTACGTTTACGACCCGGATGACATCGCCCTGGCCGGCAACGTGCGCGACCAGTCGGGACACTTCGTCCGCGTGCCCCGGATGGCCGGTTACGTTAGCCCGCGACTCGGAGTGCGCTTCGAAATCGGCGACGAGTTGGTGGTCTACCGGCCGGACGGCGAGCGATTCTTGACTTACGTCGAACTCGTCGAGCGTGCCGAGGCCAACCACTCGGAGGCCGCGCGGGAGCGACGGGCGGCGGCCACCGCGACGGCAGCCCTCGAGTCGTTGCGGTCGAGGCTTCGCGCCGCGGGCATCGACCCGGACGCGGTATAGCCGATCAAAACGCTAGTGTCTACGCTTGACTTATTACGCCAAGGGGATGCCGATGAGCGCCGTCGTGATGCCCGAACTCGACTACCCGGACTCGGACGGAGAACGTGTGGCCGAGAACGACCTCCAGTTCCGCTGGATCGTGACGCTGCAGGGTAGCCTCGACGCCCTCTTCCGCACGAATCCGGACGTGATCGTCAAGGGCGACATGTTGTGGTACCCCGTCGAGGGCCGGCCGGACCTCCGCGCCGCCCCGGACGCTATGGTTGTGTTCGGCCGGCCGAAGGGCGACCGCGGCAGCTACCGGCAGTGGGTCGAGGGCGGGATCGCCCCGCAGGTCGCCTTCGAGGTGCTCTCGCCCGGCAACCGGGCCGGCGAGATGAAATTCAAGCATGCGTTCTACGAGAAGTATGGCGTCGAGGAGTACTACGTCTACGACCCCGACCGGGTCACCCTGGTGGGCTACCGCCGCGACGCCAGGGGGAAACTCGCCCCGGTCGCCGTAATGGACGGGCACGTCAGCCCGCGCCTCGGCGTCCGCTTCGAGTTGGCCGACCAACTGGTCGTCCACACCCCCGACGGCGGACGGTTCCACACTTACCTGGAGTTAGTCGAGGAGGCCGACCGCGACCGGGCACGCGCCCAGGCCGAGCGGGCACGCGCTCAGACCGAGCGCGACCGGGCCGAGGCCGAGCGCGACCGGGCCGAGGCGTTTCAGCGGGCGAACGAGGCCCTGCGGGCGAAGCTGCGGGCGGCCGGTATCGACCCGGACGCGGTGTAGCGTGGACGACGAAATCGCACTGCTCCGCGGCATCGTGACCGACCCGCACTGCGACGTGCGGCGGCTGGCCTACGCCGACTGGCTCGACGAGCGGGGTGCCCCGGAGGACGCCGCACGGGCCGAGTTCATCCGCCTGCAAATTGCCCGCGTCCGGGACGTCGCGACGGGGCACATCCCGCTCGCCGAGTTGCACCTGCTCAACGAGTTCGAGGGCCGCTGGCGGCACGGGCTGCCGGAGGCGATCCGCGAGCGGTGGTTCGTCCGCTACGAGTGCGGCTTCCCGGCGATGCTCGAGTGCGACGCCGGGCTGCTCCTCGACGCCTGGGAGCGCGCCCCGGTCCTCGTGCCCGTCGAAGCGCTGACCCTGCACGTCGGCGCGGCGTCGCCGGCCTGGGTCCACCTGCGGCGGCCCGAGCCGATGTTCCCGCTCCGCTACTTGCGCGTCAGTTGCGACCCGCCGGTCGGCTCGCAACTCATGGGCGTGCTGTTGCGGCTCGGGCCGTTCCCGTGGCTGGAGGACTTCGCCGTCCGCGACGCTTTTCTGTCCGACGCAGCCCTCGCCGGCTTCGCCCCGGAGCCGCTGTTCCCGCGCCTCAAGAAGCTCAGCTTCGCCGGGTGCAACCTGACCGACGACGGGGCCGAAGCCCTCGCCGTGTCCGCCTGGGCCGGGCGGCTGGACCAACTCGACCTGACCGGCAACCGCTTCTCGCCCGGCCGCGTCGAGTGGCTGCGGCAGCGGTTCGGGCCGGCTCTGCTCGTCTGAACCTCCCCCGCGCCGCCGTTCTCCGATAAACTGACGCGATTGATCCGCGCTCACGCCCACAGTGAAGGAGGGGCCACCGCATGACTGCGAAGCCCCGCTGGTTCCAGACGACCGCCATCGACTACCCCAACTCGCGGCCGCACATCGGCACGGCGTTCGAGAAGCTCGGCGCGGACGTGCAAGCCCGCTACCGCCGCATGGAGGGCTACGAAGTCTTTTTCCTGATGGGCAACGACGAGAACACCGTCAAGGTTTCTCAACGCGCCGCGCAACTCGGCCGGGACGTACAAGAGTATTGCGACGACATGGCCGTGCAGTTCAAGGAAGTCTGGGACACGCTCGAAATCAGTTACGACGCCTTTGAACAGACCAGCCACGAGCGGCACAAAGTGGCGTGCCGGAAGTTCATCCAGAGGGTGTACGACAACGGACACATCTACAGGGACAGCTACGAAGGATGGTATTGCAGCGATTGCGAAGAGTTTAAGAGCGACAAAGTCCACGGCGAGACCGCCGGCAAGTGCCCCGTCCACAAGAAGCCGCTGGCCCGGAGGTCGGAGCCGTGTTACCTGTTCCGGCTGTCCTCGTTCGCCGACCGGTTGTTGGCCTTCTACGCCGCCAACACCGACTTCATCCAGCCGGCGAGCCGCAAGAACGAAATCGTCAGCCTGATCGAGACCGAGGGTTTGCGCGACATTAACATTTCGCGGACCGGCGAGGACTGGGGAATCCGTATCCCGTTCGACCCGGACTTCACCATCTACGTCTGGTTCGACGCGCTGCTGACGTACATCTCGGGCATCGGCTACGGCGACGACGAGGAAATGTTTCGCAGGTTGTGGCCGGCCGACGTCCACTTCATCGGTAAGGATATCACGCGCTTCCACACGGCGCTGTGGCCGGCGATGTTGTGGGCCGCGGGGGAGGAGCCGCCGCGTAAGGTCTTCGGCCACGGCTTCGTCAACTTCGACGGCGATAAGATCGGCAAGTCGCGGGCCGAGGAGTTGAAGGCCAAGGGGCTTGATTACCTGCTCGAACCGATGGACATCATCAAGAAGTTCAGTGCCGAGGGGTTCCGATATTTCTTCCTGCGCGAGTGCCCCTACCCCTCCGACGGCGAGATCACGCCGGACCGCTTCATCGAAGTCTTCAACACCGAACTCGCCAACAAGCTCGGCAACCTGTTGAGCCGCTGCGTCGTCGTCGGGTCGGCGAACTTCGCCGGGGTTTTGACCGGCACCGGCGGGGTCACGCCCGAGGCCGTCGCCCCGGATTTCGACGCGGCCAAGGTCGTCGCGGAGGTGCGCGGTCACGTCGAGAGTTGCGCGTACAACCTGGCGCTGCAGACGATCATCTTGAACATTGTGACGCCGGCGAATCAGTACCTCGACGCGCACGCCCCGTGGAAGCTCGTCAAGACGGGCAACGCCCAAGATTTGGAGCGGGCCAAGTTCGTCATCTACGCGGCCGTCCAGTCCCTGCGCATGGCGAGCATCTTGTTGAAGCCGTTCATCCCGCGCTCGGCCGAGACGATCTACGCCGGCTTCAGTTTCGGCGTGCCGTGGGCCGACGTGACCTACGCCGACGCGGCGACGGTCGAGGTGCAGGCGGGCGACTTGCGGGTCACGGCCGAGTTGATCGACGGCAAGCCGAAACCGTTGTTCCAACGCATCAAGTGACCGCCGGGAGCATTAGAGAAAACCGGTCGGTCTCGACAAAGGCGTCGTCGGCCGGGGCGTAGGTCCGGCGGACGCCGACGAGGTGCCGGCCGGTGACCGCGTACTCGTGGTACGACCACCGGCCGGTCTGCGTGCAACTCCCGGCGCAGATCATCGGGAACGGCACGGCGGCCGTCGCCCCGCGGACAAACGGCCGGTGAATGTGCCCGTGTAACCAGAGCGACACGCCGCACGCCGTTGCGGTTTTCACGGCCGCTTCGTGGTCGCGCAGGACGCGCATCCGCTTTTCGAGCGCCCCCGTTTCGGTCCGCAGCGGGTAGTGGGTGACGATCACGCGGAGGCCGTCGTCGAGCCGGTCGCAGAGCCGTTTCAGGCGGTCGAGTTGGTCTTGGCCGATTTCGCCGCTGGCGTCGAGGTGCAAGCGGTTCGGCGTCGCGCTGTTGACGGCGATCAGCCAGACGTGGCCGACTTTGCGGGCGAACGGGTACGGGTGGTCGTCGAGCCGGACGCCGACTTGCCAGGGGCGGAACGTCGCCTCGAACTGGCCGGAAGTCGCGGCTTCCGTCGTGTAGTAGTCGTGGTTGCCGGGCACCGCGACGGCCGGCGGCAGGGACGCATCATCGACGCCGAGTTGCAAGCTCGCCGCGGCGAACTCGGCGGCAAAGGCCAGTTTCGTGGCGTCCCCGGTGAAGACCAGCGCGTCCGGCGAGCGGAGCCGGACGCCGTGCATCAGGGCGGCGACGGTCGCGGGGGCGTGCTTGAAGCGCCGGCCGCGGCCGAGGAGTTTGACGTTGAACCACCCGGTGAGCCGCTTCGTGGCGAAGTCCCGGCGACGCCACCCGAGCCGCCGGGCGGTCAGGTGAACGTCGCTGAAGTGGACGAGGCGGACGACGGGTTCGGTCATGCGGAGATTCTAGCGACTCGCCGGGGGCGGATTGTTAGCCGGTTCCGCCGGCTTCGTCTTGGGCTTCTTCGCGGGCATCAGTGACGGGGCGGGTAAAGGCTGCGCTTCGATTCGCGGCGCGGGCAGAGGCGGACTATCCGACGGGAACAGTCGATCCCCGGGATTGGAAGGCTGCGGTACGACGGGGTGATTCCCCGTCGGGGTTCCGTCAGGCGAGTAATCTAGCACGACGGAAAGGTTCTTGCCCGGCACGTCGATGACGTTCAGCAGTTTCTTAAGCCTCGCCACGTCCGTCGGAGTCGCATTCAGCACGACGATGCTATTGTTCTGCTGCAGCGCCATTACCTTGACTGACTTCGGCGATACTTCCTGGCAAAGCGAGACGACTTCCTGCGCGGACAGGACTTTCAACTCCAATACGACGGGTTCGGATGTGTGAGCGGCAACAGGAAGAAGAACAGCCGGAGTTGGCATTGGCGTGCTAGGGGCGGCACGGGTAGCCGGCACCGCTTCCGGCATATATCCGCCACTCGCATTTAACAACCGCTGACGCATCATTGAGACGACTTGTCCGCCTAACTTTTCGGCCAACCCGGCATCTGATGGCCGAACAAGGTCGCCGGGCTCATAATAGATGTACATCATTGTCCCCCGATTGTTCTCACCAACTGAAAAGCTCTTTGTACAAATCGAATCGTACTCTTGACCATTGAAAACAGTAGGCGTCGGTAAGGTCACTGACGGTTGCAGGATCGGATCGATGCGGTGTAAGGCCGAAGGACTGGGGGCGGGTTGGGGTTTCGGTCGGTCCTGAGAGTGCGGCGGAGTGCGCGTCAACGCTTGCAACGGCAGGTTGGTGATTTTGTTGGGGGCGGTCACGTTGTTGCCGGCGTAGCGAAGGTGCCTCGGCGCGACGACCTCGCCCGGCCTGTAGGTGTAGGTGACCGTCACGCCGCTCTCGGGCGCTTCCGTCACCGTGAACGCCGTCGTACACAGCGCAGGGTTGGTGATCGGATTTACCATTAACGCGGCCATGACTAACTCTTCAGCAGCAAACGTTTCCTTACTCTTGTTACCCGTGGTTGTGACGAGAGCTTGTTTGGCCGTCAAGAGTTGTTTCTTGAACACCATCACGGTGCAATCGACGATCCCCGTGTTCGAGGCGTGCTCACTGCCGGGGTATCCGAGCAAGTCTTCGTAGACCTTCTCCGTCAACCCGGCGTTAAAAGTCCCGGCGTACTCCCACCCGCCGACCGACTGCTTGTTAATGACGGCGACGATCTTTTCGTAAGCCACAACGTCCTTGGACACCCGACGCGGGATGTACTTGTACTCGACCTCCGCCACCGCCGCCGGCTTGGGGTCAGCCGTCGGCGTGGCCAGCGGCGGAGTCGCCGAGGGTGCCGCGCCTCCGGGTGGCATCGCGCCCGGCCCCTGTGCGTCGGCGACTTGGACCAGCACGGTGCCGGTGCCGGCGGCGAGGCCGCACGTCAGTATTGCGGCCAGCGCCAGGAGTTTCACTTTCGAGAGGGTCATGGGGACTATCTCCAGGGCCAGGGCGGCGAGCGTCGCGGGGATCGTGCCCGGGGCCGCCGACGGGAAATTCAACACGGTCACGAGTAGCTTCAACGGCACGTCGGCCGAGGTGGTCGCCGCGCTCAGGCCGAGCAGCCCCAGCGTTGCCGCCGGGGCCAGGCCGCGTTTCGTGAGCGCGTCAAGCAGTCGCTTGCGCGCCTTCGACAGTCTCCCGGTCAGTGTGCCGGCTTTCCAGCCCAACCGGGTCGCGGCGTCCGGTTGCGGCACGCCTTCGAGGTCGCAGACGACGAAGGCCGTGCGCAACGCCTCCGGCAGCCGGCCGACCTCCTCGTGGACGGCCGTGAGGAGTTCGTTCCAGTCGGCCGGGGGGACCGTCGCCTCGGGCCTGGCGGTCGCCCGGTCGCGCTGCCGCGCCCGCACCGCCCCGCGGCGAATCTTCATCGCCCCGCGCACCGCCGTGCCGTGCAGCCACGCGCCGACGTTGCCGTTGCGGACGCGGCCGCTCGACTTGACGAACGCCAGGAACACGGCCTGGAAGGCGTCCTCGGCGTCGGCCGGGTCGGCGAGGAGTTGCCGGCAGACGGCCCAGACCATGCCGCCGTGCCGCCGCGCGAGTTCCTCGAAGGCCGCCTCGTCGCGGTCGGTCGTGTAGCGGTCCAGGAGCGCGGCGTCGGGGACGGCCGCGAACGGCTCGGCCCGCATCGCCGCGAGTTGCCGCCAGAACATCAGGGATCGCTCGGGTCTCATCACCGATGTTGTTCCCGCGCGGCCGGATTTCCTACGGAAATTTTCCCCCGGCTCGCAATACTAATCAAGTCAACGCACCGCGGAGTGGCCCATGATTCTGTTCGCCTCGTTCGCCCTGCCGCTGGTCGCCGTCGGCGCGGTCGCCGTCGCTGCGGCCGTCCCGGTGCTGATCCACCTGCTCAGCCGGCAACGCTTCCAGGTCGTCGAGTGGGCGGCGACGCGCTTCCTGGTGACGGCCCAAAAGCGGCACCGCCGCCGCATCGACCGCTGGCTGCTGCTCACGGCCCGCGTGCTGGCGCTGCTGCTGCCGCTGGGGGGGATGTGCGCGGCGACGCCGTGGGCCGAGCGGGCCTGGCAGGCGGTCCGGCCCGGCGCGGTCGAGGTGGCGATGAACGCCCCGCGGACGCACCGCATTCTCGTCCTCGACGCCTCCTTGAGCATGACGACCCGGCACGAGGACGGCACCCGCTTCGACCACGCCGTCGCCCAAATCGAAGCGACCATCGAGGCGGCCAACCCCGGCGACGGCTTCACGCTCATCCTCCTGGCCAACGGCGCGCAAGCCGTCGTCCCCGGCCCGTCGGCCGACGCCGAAAAGGTGCTCGCCGAGCTGCGCACGCTCAAGGTGACGCACGGCACGACCGACCTGGCGGCGGGGCTGGCGATGGTCGCCGACACGCTGAGCCGGTCGCCGCGCAGCTTCCCGCGGCGGCAGGTCATGCTCTTCACCGACGTGCAAAAGTCCGCCTGGGCCGGGCTGTTGCCGAAGCCCGACGGCACCGTGCCCGAAATCTGGCGGGGCATCCTGCCGCGGGCCGAAGTCGCCGTCGTCGATGCGTCGGTCGGGGAGGCGGAGAACGTCGCCGTCGTCGATCTGTCGCTGACCGATTCGGTCGCCCTGGTGGACGCCCCGGCGGCGGTCACGGCGACCGTGCAGAACTTCGGCCGGGCCGAGAAGAAGACGGTGCGGCTGGAACTGTCGCTGGGCCGGCCGTCGGCGAGCGGGCCGGACGCGGTCATGCTGCCGATCGAGACGCGCGTCGTCGAGTCGATCCCGGCCGGCCAGCGGACGAGCGTGACCTTTGCCCTCGCCGGCGGCACCCGCTTCCGCGACGCCGGCCTGCACCTGGTGCAACTCAAACTCGTCGAGGCCGACGACCTGTCGGCCGACGACACCCGCACCCTGGCCGTCGAAGTCCGCGACGCGCTGCCGGTCGTGCTGGTCAACGGCAAGCCGTCGGCCGACCCGATCCAGCGGGCCAGCGAGTACTTGCACGCCGCGCTCGAACCGTCCGGCCGCCGCGCCCCCGGCAACCCCGTCCGGCCGAAAACCCTGAGTTTGAGCGAGTTCGCCGACCCGACCCTGGGCGACCTGACGGCCGTCGATTGCGTCTACCTGTGCGACGTGCCGACCCTGTCGCCCGCCGAAGTCTCCCGGCTGACGGCCCACTTGAAGCGCGGCGGCGGGGTCGTCATCGCCCTGGGACCGAACGCCGCGGCGAACACCGAGTGGTACAACCGCGTGCTGTTCGCCGACGGCGAGGGCATCCTGCCGGGCAAGGTCGGGGCGGTCAAGAGTTCGCCCGACCCGGACGACGCCGCGTACCGCCTGGTGGCGAGTGAGGACGCATACCGCCGCCCGCCGCTGGCCGCCTTCCGGGACGACAACGTGCGGGCCGCGCTGACGAGCGTGCCGTTCAAGAAGTACCTGTCGCTGGACGCCCCGGCCGACGGCCGCGCCCGCCGCATCTTGTCGTTCGCCCCCGCCGGCCCGGTCCCCGCTAAGCCCGCGCCGCCGGCCGTGGACGCGCCGCCGAAGCCGGCCGAACGCCTGGACGCGGCCCTCGTCGAGTGGCCCCGGCACCGCGGCCGCGTGGTCGTGCTGACGACGACGCTGAACGCCGACTGGACCGACTGGCCGATCCTCCCGACGTACCTGCCGTTCATGCACGAACTGCTCCGCTACGCCGTGACGACGAGCGACCGCCGCACCTTGCGCGTCGGCGAAACCCTCGAAGAGTTCCTGCCGGCGACGACGGTCGGCCTCACGGCGACGATCACCGGTCCCGAGAATCTGAGCGTCGGCGTGCCGGTCGTCGCCGGCGAGGACGTGGGCCTGGTCCGCTTCGGCGACGCCACCCTGTCCGGGCTGTACCGCGTCGGCCTGGGCGGCAAGCGGGACCGCCTGTTCGCCGTGAACGTGCCCGAGTCCGGCCCCGGCGGCGGCAGCGAGTCCGACCTGCGCAAGCTGGACGCGGCCGACTTGCGCCTGCTCCACGGGGTCGCCCTGACCCTCGACCCGGCCGACGCCAAACTGCTCGCCGGCAGCGACGGCGAAGTGATCCTGACGCCGAAGCCGCAAGGCCCCGTCGTCGCCCGCTGGCTGCTCCTGGCGGCGCTCGCGGCGATGCTCGTCGAACTCGGCGTCGCCTGGTACTACGGCCCCGGCCGGTCGGGTAGCCACGGCACCGCGCAGCCCGAACCGCGCTCGCCGCTCCGCCTCCTCGGCCCGCTCGCCGCCCTGATTCCCCTGGCGATCGCGGTCGCCTTACTAGCGGTCCTGGCGCACCACGCGGCGACCGGCCGGCTGCTCGACTTTGCCCCGGACGGCCTGCGCGCGGCCCTCGAACGCGCCATCGGCGTGCCGTCGGCCGCGCCCGGCGAAGGGACGCGCTGGCGGCTCGAACAGAGCACCGTCTTCGGCAAGGGTGCCCGGCTCGACGGCCGCATCGTCCTCGGCGTCGGGGCGGCCGTACTCGTGCTGGTCGCCGCCCTGTACCGCCTCGAACGCCGGGCCGCCGGCCGCTGGTCGGCCGTGCTGTTGCCGCTGCTGTTGCGGTTGGCCGCCCTCGGGGTGCTGCTCTTCTTCGTGCTGCCGCAAACCCGATTGACCTTCGACCGCGAGGGCTGGCCGGACGTGGCGGTGCTGCTCGACGCGAGCCTGAGCATGGCGACCGTGGACGATTTTCAAGACCCCGAGGTCCGCGCGAAAGCGGCCAAACTCGGCGGCCTCGACAACCTCACCGCCCTCGACCGCCTGCGCCTGGCCAAGCTCCTCGTCGCCCGCCCCGGCGACGGCCTCCTCGAACGCTTGCTGACCGAGAAGCAGGTCAAGGTCCACGTTTATACCATCGCCGAGCAGGCCAAACTCGTCGCCGAGTGCGTCGAGCCGGGCGACCTCAAAGCCGGCCAGGACGCGGTGACGGCGCTCGCGGCCGACGGCGAACAGTCGCGCCTCGGCGACGCGCTGCAGGCCGTGTTGAAAGCCTTCCGCGGCGGCTCGCTCGAAGCCGTCATCGCCTACACCGACGGCGTCGTCACCAGCGGCGACGACCTGGCCAAGGCCGGCCGCGAAGCCGCGCGGGCCGGGGTGCCGCTGTACCTCGTCGGCCTCGGCGAGAGCCGCGAGCCGGCCGACGTGATCTTGTCCGACTTGAAGACCGAGGAAGTCGTCTTGAAGGGCGACACGCTGATTTTCGAGGCCCGGCTGACCTCGCGCGGCATCGGCGACGGCAAGACGGCCGCGACCGTCCCCGTCATTCTCTCGGAGCGCCAGGGGGACAAGCTCGTCGAGCGCGCCCGGGTGATGGTCGCCCTCGACCCGACGGGCAAGCCGCTCCCGGTCAAGCTCTCGACCGTCGCCCGGGAGGCCGGCGAAAAGACGTTCGTCGTCGAAGTGCCGCCGCAGCCCGGCGAGACCGAGACCGGCAACAACCGCCTCGAACGGATCGTCCTCGTCACCGAGAACCGCCGGCTGAAGGTGCTCTACCTCGAAGCCTCGCCACGGTACGAGTTCCGCTTCCTGAAGGTGCTGCTGGAGCGCGAGAGCGACGCCGTCGTCGGCAACAAGACGGTCGAACTCAGTTCGATGCTGCTCGACGCCGCCCCCGGGTACGCCGAGCAGGACAAGAGCGCGCTGCGCAACCTGCCGACGCGGACCGAACTCCTCGCCTACGACGTGGTCCTGTGGGGCGACGTGGACCCGGCCAGCCTGCCGCGGTCGAACGCCTTCCTGGCCGACCTGGCGGAGTTCGTCAAGGTCCGCGGCGGCGGCCTGCTCTTCCTGGCCGGCACGCAGGCGACCCCGGCGAAACTCTTCGGCACGCCGTTGGGCGAACTCCTGCCGGTGGCCCCGGCCGAGGTCGCCGCGGCCGACGACCCGACGACGCCCCTGCCCGACGGCTACCGGCCCAAGTTCACCGCCTTCGGCCGGTCGCACGCCGTCCTGCGGTTGCTCAGCGACGACGCCGAGAACGCCAAGCTGTGGGCCGGGTTCAAGCCGCTCTACTGGGCGGCGTCCGGGTACCGCCGCAAGGCGTCCGCCGAGGTCCTGGCCGTCCACCCCGAGCGCCCGGCGGACGGCTTCCCCGGCGAGAAGCACCCGCTCATTTTGCAACAGTTCGTCGGCTCCGGCCGGGTCATGTTCTTCGGCTTCGACGAGACCTGGCGGTGGCGGTTCCGCACCGGCGAGGAGCGGTACAACCAGTTCTGGCTGCAGGCCGTGCGGACGCTGTCGCGGAACCGGGTGACCCGGCCCGAAGTCCGCACGGACAAGCAGACCAACTACCGCCGGGACGAGCCGATCCGCCTGACCGTCCGCTTCCCGGACGACGCCCCGCCGCCGGCCGACGACGCCCCGATCCGCGTCAAGGTCGAGCGCACCCCGTTGAAGCCGGGCGGCGCGACCGAGTCGCAGACGGTCCAACTCGCCCGGGTCGAGGGGACGCGGGCCGAGTACCAGACGCTCCTCACGCGGACGCCCGAAGGCCAGTACCGCTTCGAGCTAACCGATCCCGCCGGGACCGGCAGTCGCCCGCGCGCCGAGGCCAAGGTGCTCCCGCCGCCCGGCGAGCGCGACCGCATCGACATGGACCGGCAGGCACTGACCCGCGCGGCCGCCGAGAGTCGGGGCAAGTTCTACACGCTGGCCGACGCCGCGAACCTCCCCGACGACCTGCCCGAGGTCGCCCGCGTGCCGTTGAACCAGCCGGTGCCGCCGGTGCCGCTCTGGAACCACGCCGCGACGTTCGCCCTGGTGCTGTCGCTGCTGGGCGCGGAGTGGCTGTTGCGCCGCCGCGCCCGCCTGTTGTAATTCCCACCCTCGAAACGCCGGGGCCGTAAGATGGCACGTCCGCTCACGCTGCTGGTCGTCGGGTTCATTCTGGGGGGCTGGCCGATGCGCCGAGGCGTCGCCGACGAGGGCATGTGGCTGCCGACCGACCTGCCGGCGGAGGCGCTGAAAGCGCAGTACGGCTTCACGCTGACCGAGGCGTTCCGTACCAAGTTGATGCTCGCGTCGGTCCGCTTCCCCGGCGCGTCCGGCGGGTTCGTGTCGCCCGACGGCCTGGTCGTGACCAACCACCACGTCGGCAGCGACGCCATCCAGAAACTCTCGACGCCGGGCCGCGACCTGATGCGCGACGGCTACTACGCCCGCACCCGCGCGGACGAGTTGCCGTGCCCCGACCTGGAACTCAACGTGCTGCAGTCGATCGAGGACGTGACCGCGCGGATCGCCGCGGCCGTGACCCCCGCGATGGCCCCGGCGGCCGCCGCCGCGGCCCGCCGCGCGGTGACCAGCGACATCGAGAAGGAGTCGTTCACGAAGACCGGGCTGCGGTCCGAAGTCGTCACGCTGTACCAGGGCGGCCTGTACCACCTGTACCGGTCGAAGAAGTACACCGACGTGCGGCTCGTCTTCGCCCCCGAGTCCGCGATTGCGGCGTTCGGCGGGGACGTGGACAACTTCGAGTACCCGCGGACCAGCCTCGACGTGGCCTTCTTCCGCGCCTACGAGAACGGCAAGCCGGCCCGGGTGCCGCACTACTTCCGGTGGTCCGCCGCCGGGCCTGCCGAGAACGACCTGGTGCTGGTGACCGGCCACCCCGGCACGACCAACCGCCTCGAAACCCTGGCCAAGTTGAAGCACCGCCGGGACGTGACCCTGCCCTACGACCTCGCCCGGTTGCGGGCCTACGAGGCGGCGATGATCCAGTTCAGCGAGCAGTCGCCGGCCAAACGCCGGGAGGCGGCGACCGTCCTGCACGGCCTCGCCAACCGCCGCAAGGCGTTCGCCGGGCAACTGCAAGGACTGCTCGACACCGGCGTGATGACCCAGAAAGCCGCTTCGGAAGAAGATTTGATGCGGCCGACACTCGCGGGCGTGCAGCCGGTCCAGGTCAACGGGCCGCTCACGGACCGGTACCCCGGCACGGCGTGGGCCAAGGTCGCGGCGGCCCAGACGAGACTCACCGCCTTCGAGCGCGAGTACGCCCTGCTGGAGCGCGCCGATGCCTTCTTCAGCGACCTGTACCCCGTCGCCCGGCACTGCGTCCGACTCGCCGACGAACTGCCCAAGCCGAACGCCGACCGGCTGCGCGAGTACCGCGACTCGAACCTCGACTCGTTGAAGTTGACGCTGTACAGCCCCGCGCCCGTCTCCCGGAATCTCGAACTGGCGCGGCTCGCGGCGGCGCTGACCTTCCTGGCCGAGCAACTCGGCGGCGAGCACCCGACGGTCGTCAAACTCCTGGCCGGCAAAAGTCCGGCCGACCGCGCCGCCGAACTCGCCACCGGGACCAAACTCGCCGACGTGGCCGAGCGCAAGCGGCTCGTCGAGGGCGGCCGCACCGCCGTCGAGGCGTCGGCCGACTCGCTCGTCAAGTTGGCCCGGCTGATCGACGGCGACGCGCGGGCGCTCCGCAAGCGGTACGAGGACGAGGTCGAGGAAGTCGAACGGCAAGCCTACGCGGCCATCGCCGACGTGCGGTTCAAGGCCTTCGGCAAGGCGGTCGCCCCGGACGCGACCTTCACCCTGCGGCTCGCCTTCGGCACCGTGAAAGGGTACGCCGTCGAGGGCAAGACACTGCCGTTCCACACGACCTTCGGGGACGCCTTCCGCCGCTGGGAAGACCTCGACAAGCGCGACCCGTTCGCGCTCCCGCCGCGGTGGGTCGAGCGCCGCGCGAAGCTCGGCGAGACGACCCCGTTCAACTTCGTCAGCACGGCCGACACCATCGGCGGGAACAGCGGGTCGCCGGTGTTGAACCGCGCCGGGGAAGTGGTCGGGGTGAACTTCGACCGCAACCGCCACGGCCTCGTGCGGAACTTCGTCTACACCGACGTGCAGGCCCGGCACGTCGCCGTCCACAGCCGGGCGGTGATCGAAGCGCTGACGAAAGTCTACGACGCCCAGGCCCTCGCCGACGAACTCACCGCCACCCGCCCGGAGATGCCATGACGACCGCAACCGCCCCCAAGCCCCGGAAGCCCCGCGTTCGAGTGGTGCCGACTGAGGTTACTCAGCCCAAAGCAGACTTCCTGACACTCGCCGACATCATCGCTGCGACTGGCGGCGTGCCGCCGGAACAAATCATCTTTACCCCACTGCCTGGCACCGCGACCGAGGCGGACGTGGAAGCGTACGACCGGGTCGGGGAGTCCTACGAATTGCTGAATGGCATCTTGCTAAGGAAAACTATGGGCGTCGAAGAAGACCTCGTCGCCTCGTGGGTGGTGTTCTTGCTCTGGGAGTACGTCTCGGCACACGACTTAGGCGTTGTTGGCAGTTCGCAAGCCATGCTACGCCTGGCACCAGGCTTGGTAAGAATGCCAGACGCCTGCTACACGCCTTGGGCTTCGCGGGCGCGGGCAACGCCCGGTTCGGTCTGTCAAGACGTGCCGCCATCGCTGATCGTAGAAGTACTGAGTAGCAGTAACACGAAAGGGGATATGGCCGGTAAACTCGACCAATACTCCGCAGCGGGTGTTAAGCTGGTTTGGTACATCGACCCCGTCCGTAAAGAGGTCGATGTTTACCCCGGCGGGCGGGCGAAGTCGAAGAAGACGTTCACCCTTGCCGACACGCTCTCCGGGGGCAGGATCATTCCGGGTTTTACGCTGCCGGTGACACGCATCTTCGAGAAGTCAGGCCCACGCCAGCCCAAGAAGAAAGCCTAACCGCGGCTCAGTGGCACTTGCGGATGACGCCGACGAGGACGCCCAGGATTTGCACGTTCTCGCGGGACGGGTCGATCAGGATCGGCTCCATCGCGCTGTTGCACGGTTCGAGGCGGACCTGGTCCTTCTTCTTGTAGAACTTCTTCAGCGTCATCGACCGATCGACCATCGCCACGACCTTCTCGCCGTTGTCGGCCTGCTCCTGCTTGCGGATGACGACGTAGTCGCCGTCGGCGATCTGGCTCTCGATCATCGACTCGCCGCGGACCTTCAGCAAGTACACGTTGTCCCCACCGAACAGGTCCTTCATGTCCACGCGCTCGTTCTGTTCCGTGGCCTCCAGCACCGGGCCGGCGGCGATCAGGCCGAGCATCGGCAGACTGAACCCGCCGCTGCTGATCCCAGGGATCGTGATCGAGCGCGCGATGCCGCCCTGAAACTCGTTCTTCTCCTGGCGGTGGATGTAGCCCTTCTTCTGAAGCGCCCGTAGGTGGCACATGACGCCGTTGGGCGACTTGATGTCGAACGCCCGGCCGATGTCGCGGATCGCCGGCGGGTAGCCGTGGTCCTCGATGTACCCGCGGATGAAGGCGAAGATTTCTTGCTGCTTGCCAGTCAGGGGGATGGTGTCGCCCACGGGGAGGCCTCCGGGAATCGGCGTCGGTCGGGCACTGTACGTTCACTGGGTCAACTTTGTCCAGGTCTGGAAAAGATTCTATCTGACGGGTGTACAGTCTGGCAAGAGGAATCTGCCACTTTCCGCCCGAACCTGCTATCGTGACGGGGACTTCCCAAGCCCGGAACCGCCACCGCCGTGAGGTCCGCCCCCGTGGAATTGCCGCGACCAGCCTGGTTCTCGGACCTGTACGCGGAGTTGCTCGCCGGCCGCGACCTGGAGTCCGGCCGGGTGACCGAAGCGTTCCGCGACCTGCTCGCCGGCCGGGTCGAGGAGCCGCTGGCCGCCGCGTTCCTGACCGCCCTGCGGATGAAGCCGGAAAGCCCCGCCGAGGTCGCCGCCGCGGCCCTCGCCTTGCGCGAGCAGATGGTCCGCCTCGTCGCCGTCAACGGCCCGGTCGTGGACACGTGCGGGACCGGCGGCGACGACTCGGGCACGTTCAACATCAGCACCGCCGCGGCGTTCGTGATCGCCGGCGCGGGGGTGCCGGTCGTCAAGCACGGCAACCGCGCCGTGTCGAGTAAGTCCGGGTCGGCCGACGTGCTCCGCGAACTCGGCGTGAACATCGAACTCGGCCCGGCCTGGTCGCAACGGTGCCTGGACCGCGTCGGCTTCGCCTTCTGCTACGCCCCGCACTTCCACGCCGGCATGAGCCACGTCGCGCGGCTGCGGCGGAAGCTCGGCGTGCGGACCATCTTCAACCTGCTCGGCCCGCTCGCCAACCCGGCCGGGGCGGACTACCAACTCCTCGGTGTCGGCAAGCCCGAACTGCTCGACGTGCTGACCGAGGCGGTCGCCCGGATCGGCATCCGCCGGGCGATCCTGGTCTGCAGCCGCGACGGCCTCGACGAGGTCAGCCTGGCGGCCCCGACGCTGGTCCGGGTCGTCGAGGGCCACCAGTTCACCGCGACCGAGTGGCACCCGGCCGACTTCGGCCTGGAAACGGTCCGGGTGGACGACATCCTCGCGGCGGGGGCGGCGGAGAGCGCCGCCGCCATCGCCAGCGTCTTGGCCGGCACCGACGGGCCGGCGCGGCGAATCGTCCTGGCCAACGCCGCCGCCGGCCTGTTCACCGTGGGCACCGTCTCGACGCTGCGGGAGGGGGTTGCGTCGGCCACCGAGAGCGTCGATAGTGGGAAGGCCCGCCGCGTCCTCGAACAACTCCTCGCAACCAGGGCGTGACCCCATGCCGCGTCAAGTCATCCTGATCGCCGACCCCGGCATCGACACCGCCTTTGCCGTCGCCCTGGCGCTCAACGACCCGAACCTCGAAGTCCTCGCCGTGATCCCGTGCGCGGGCAACGTGACGGCGGCCCAGGCGACGATCAACGTCCACGTCCTGCTCGACCAACTCGACCCGCCGCGGCGGCCGCGCACGTCGGCCGCGGTGGCCGTCGAGTACGACCGCGACGGGACGAGCCTGCACGGCCCGAACGGCCTGGGCGGGGTCGAGTTCCCTGTCCTCGAACGCCACTCCCCGCCGGCGGCCGAAAAGCTCATCGCCGAACTCGTCCGGGCGAACCCGCACGAAGTCAGCGTGATCGTGATGGGACCGGCGACGACCCTGGCCCGGGCATTTGCCGTGGACCCGGAGTTGCCGGGGCTGCTCGACCGGTTGGTGCTGGTCGGCGGGGCGTGGCGCGAGCCGGGCAACGCCGGGCCGGTCGCCGAGTTCCACTTCGCCCTCGACCCGGACGCCGCCCGGCGGATGCTCCACGTCGGCGTCCACCCGACGATCGTGCCGCTCGACCTGACCCGCAAGCTGCTCTACTCGCCGACGGAACTGCTGGGCCTGCCGAACCCGGACTCGTGTACGGGCAAGTTCCTCCGCCAGATCGTGCCCTTCGGCATCCGCGCGTCGTCGCAAATCTACGGCGTGGAAGGGTTCCACCTGAAAGACGTGCTGGGCATCGCGGCCCTGGCGTTACCGGGGGCCGTGCGGGTCGTCCCCCACTTCGTCGAGGTCGAGACCCGCGGCCAGTTCACCCGCGGCATGATGGTCGTGGACGACCGCGTCACCCCCGCCGGCCGGCCGAACGCCCAGGTCGGCATCGACGCCGCCATCGGTGAAGTCCGCCAGTACGTGACGCAAATTCTCAAGGCCGCGGCGTAACGGCATTCTCAGGCTCCGCCGCAGGCGACGGCGAGCGGCCCACGTGAGTGGGCTGTTCCAGCCCGGAATGGGGGCGACTTCCCACCGCGAGCGCTGGGCACTTCCCCCGGGTTGTGCCTCCCATTCCAGGTTGGAACAGCCCACTCACGTGGGCCGCTCGCCGTCGCCTGCGGCGGAGCCTTACTCGGCCAACCGGGGCAGGTCGTCGAGGCCCGTGAGGCCGAAGAGTTCGAGGAAGCGGGGGGTCGTGCCGTACCCGGCGTCCGCGTCGCCGCGGCTGGTGGCGATCAGGCCGAGGCGGACGAGTTGCCGCACGGCCGCCGTCGAGTCCGCGCCGCGCAGGGCGTCCAGGTCGGCGCGGGCGACCGGCTGGCGGTAGGCGATCAGGCTCAGTACGTCGAGCGCCGGTTGGCCCAGGCGGGCCTCGCGCGGGCCACCGAAGAGCCGCTCGCGGACGCCGTGGAAGGCCGGGCCGACCGCCAGCACGTACCCGGCGTCGCGGGGCACCACGGCGTAGGGCCGGTTCTGCGCCTTGTACCGGCGGTTGAGCGCGTCGATGGCGTCCCGGACGCGCTCCGGCGTGTACCCGCGGATGACCTGGGCGACCGCGTCCGGGTTCAACGGCGGGCCGCCGACGAACAGCATCGCTTCGAGAATCTGTTCCGGCTCCAGCGTCGCCGTCGGCTCGGCGGGCGCGGCCTTGACCGGCGGTTTCGGCCCCGCGACCGGCTTCGGCGCGACCGCGGGCGGCGGCTCCGGCTCGGCTTCCAGCCCCGGGTCGCCGTCCACTTCCCAGGTCAGCGCCCCCAGCGCCGCGGCGAGCGCCTGGCTTTGCACGAGGGCGTCGGCGGGGTCGGCGGGGGGGGCGGCGTCCGGCATTGCCGCATGACACCGGAACCCGCGCCCGGCGTCAAGTCCGCCTCGGGTTGGTAAAACGCTCGCAACGTCTCCCCGCGCTGCCCAGGTCGGCCCCCCATGCTGTTCACGCCCGCGTCGGTCGCCGCGCTCCAACTGCGGCTGCTCGAAGACTTGCACCGGTTCGCCCCGGAGGTCGTCCTGATCGGGGCGGTCGTCGGCCTGCTCGTGCTGCGCATGGTCGCGCCGAAACTCCACCCCGGCACGGTCGCGCTGGCCGCGGCCCTGGCCGCCTGCGTCGCCCTGGCTGGGCCGCGCCTCGGGCTGTGGCCGCGCTTCGACGACGGCCCGGCGTTCTCGGGCCTCCTGCACCTCGACCCGTTCGCCTTCCAACTCCGCGCCGTCCTCGTCGGCTTCCTGCTCTTGCTCGTGGTGCTGACGCGGATCACCGGCTTGCCCGACGCCGACGACGCGGCCGACTTCCACGTGCTGGTGTTCGGCGCGGTCCTCGGCATGATGGTCATGACGACGGCGAACCACTTCCTGACGGTCTTCCTGGCCGTCGAGATGGCCAGCCTGCCGGGGTACGCGCTGGCCGGCTTCTTGAAGGGCCGGCGGCCGGCCGGAGAGGCGGCGATGAAGTACGTCCTGTACGGCGCGGCCGCGGCCGGCGTCCTGCTCTACGGCATCAGCCTGCTCGCCGTGTCCGGGGGCGGGACGATGGCCGGGACCGGGTTCGTGCCGCTGGTCGGCTGGCTGTTCGTGGCCGTCGGGGTGATGTTCAAACTCGGCGTCGTGCCGCTGCACGTCTGGCTCCCGGACGTGCTCGAAGGGTCGGCGGCCGAGGTCGCCGCGCTGCTCTCGACGGCGGCGAAGATCGGGGCCGTCGGCCTGGCCGCGCGGCTGCTGCACATCGCCCCGGCGGACGACGGCGTGCGCTGGGGCATGATCGTCGTCGCGGCCGTCACGATGACCTTCGGCAACCTGCTCGCCTTCCGCCAGACGAACCTGAAGCGGCTGTTCGCCTACTCGACCATCGCCCACGCCGGCACGGTGATGATGGCCCTGAGCACGCGGCAGGCCACCGACTCGTTGGTGCTCTACCTCGCCGCCTACGCGCTGATGAACCTCGGTGCGTTCGCCGCCGTCGCCCTGGTCCGCAACGCGACCGGGTCCGAAGAGGTGACCGCGCTGCGGGGCCTCGGCAAGCGCGCGCCGCTGGTCGCTGTCGGCTTCGCGGCGTGCGTCGCCAGCCTGCTCGGCCTGCCGCCGTTCGCCGGGTTCGCGGGGAAGTTCCTCGTCTACCGCGACACCTACGCCGCCGGCCAGTCGGTCCTCGAATCGCAGCCGGCGCTCGGCACGGCGTACCTGGTCCTGCTCGCCGTCGGCGTGGCGAACCAAGTCCTGAGCGCCGGCTACTACCTCAAGCTGCTCCGCGTCGCCGTCCTCGACGACGCCCCGTCGGCGAGCGTCGAAAAGCCCGAAGCCGGGGGCGGCTTCCTCCTGCTGCTCGCCGCGCTCCTCGTGGCCCTCGGCCTCGCCTGGGGCCGCCTGTAACGACCGCCACGAAGGGGCACGCGTGAGTTATCTCGTCATCGGCACGGTCGCGTTCCTGGCCTCCGGGCTGACCTTCTTCTCGGGGTTCGGCCTGGGGACGCTCCTCTTGCCGGCCTTCGCGCTGTTCTTCCCCGTCGAGCAGGCGGTGGCGATGACGGCCGTCGTCCACTTCTTGAACGGCCTGTTCAAACTCGCCCTCGTCGGCCGGCACGCGGACCGGCGGGTCGTCCTCCGCTTCGGGCTGCCGGCCGTTCTCGCCGCGGTCGCCGGCGCGGCCGTCCTGCTCCGGTTGTCGGCCGTTGAGCCGGTCCTGACGTACCCGCTGGCCGGCCGGGAGGTCGGCGTCACGGCCGTGAAGCTCGTCGTCGGCACGCTGCTGTTGGCGTTCGGCGTCGTCGAACTCCTGCCGCAATTGCGGGACCGGACCTTCGGCCCGGAGTACCTGCCCCTGGGCGGGCTGCTGAGCGGCTTCTTCGGCGGCCTGTCGGGGATGCAGGGGGCACTCCGGTCGGCATTCTTGTCCCGGGCCGGGCTGTCGAAGGAAGCGTTCGTGGCGACCGGCGTCGTCATTGCCTGTCTGATCGACGCGTCCCGCCTCGGCGTCTACTCGCGGGCGCTACTGGCCGAGGGCGCGCGGCTCGATTACGGGCTGCTCGGGGTGGCGGTCGCGGCCGCGTTCGCCGGGGCCTGGCTCGGCAACCGCTTCCTCAAAAAGCTGACGATGCGGGGCGTCCAACGGGTCGTCGCGGGCCTGTTGGTGCTGGTGGCCGTCGGCCTGCTGACCGGCGTCCTGTAGCGGCTTACGCCTCATCGGCGAGGGCTTTGGCGCAGGCGGCCGCGCCGATGAAGCCGGCGTGGCTGCCCAGGGTGGCGTAGCGGATTTGCACCTTCTCGGCCGGGTAACTCAGGGCGTACTGGCGGACGTTCGCGCGGATCTGCGCCAGGAACGGCTCGCCGGCCGCGACCATGCCGCCGGCGAACACGACCGCCTGCGGGTCCACCGTGGCCATCAGCGCCGCGGCCCCGAGACCCAGGTAGAAAGCGGTGTCGGCCACGACCTGTTGGGCGACGCCGTCCCCGGCCGCGGCCGCGTCGAAGATCGTCTCGGCGGTCAGGGACTGGCCGTCCCCGGCGTGCCGCAACTCGGACGGCCGGGCGGTGGCGTCGAGGGCTTCGCGGGTGCGGGCGACGACGGCGGTGGCGCTGGCGTAGGCTTCGAGGCAGCCGCGCCGCCCGCACCCGCACAGGCGGCCCCGGTCGGGCAGGTCGATGCGCAGGTGGCCGATCTCGCCGCCGTGGCTGTGCGCGCCTTCGAGTACCTTGCCGTCGAGGATGATGCCGCCGCCGATGCCGGTGCCCAGGGTGAACAGCACCATGCTCGAGAACTCGCGGCCGGCCCCGACCCAGAACTCGCCCAAGGCCGCCGCGTTGGCGTCGTTCTGGAAGGCGACCGGCTTGCCCCCGAACTTGGCGGAAATGGCCCGCGGGACTTCGACGTTCCGCCACGGCTTGAGGTTGGGCGGGTCGAAGATCAGCCCGAGCTTGATGTCCATTAACCCCGGCGTGGCCACGCCGATGGCGGCGATGTCGGCGAGCGTCAGCCCGGCGGCGGCGATGGCCCGGCGGATCGCCTCGGCCATCGTTTCGAGGCCGGCGACTTGGCCGCGCTCGGGGTGCGTGTCCAGGCTGACATCCGGGGCTGCGCGGCCGTCGCCGGTCACGACGGCGGCCTTCATCGTGGTCCCGCCGACGTCCAGCCCGACAAACTTCCGCGCGTCGCCCATGGTCGCAAACTCCGGGAATGGTCTCCGAGTGGAGTTATACCAGGTGGCAACGAAACCGCCCGCCGGGGCGACCGGCGGGCGGACGGTTAACGGCGAAGGCGATTTAAGCACCGACGCGGCGGCGCAGCACCCGGCCGAATCCCAGGACGGCGGCCCCGGCGGCGAACGCCACCACCGTCGGCGGCACGGGCATGTGCTGGTTGATCGCGTCCGTGAACAAGGTGCTGCTGGTCCCCCGCTGGAGCGATTGGTCCCACCGGCCGTCGTAATCCGGCGACAGGAATCCCGTCCCCAGGGCGTTCAACTTCGAGAGGTTCAAGAGCACCTCCCAGCTCGTCAGTAGGCCGGTCGTCCCGTCAACTTGGTAGACGAACCGCGCGGTGTCGGGCGAGATGGCCAGGCCGTTCGACCCGACCGTTCCGTCCCACTGGAACGCGGTCGTCGGCAGGAGGAGCATCCCGGCGTTCGCGGCGGTCACGGCCCCGGGCGCATTGCCGAGGAGTACCGACCCGATGCCCCCGTTCCCGGCCGAGAAGTTCCCGGCCCCGGTGCCGTTCGGACTGGGCGAGCCGGGCGGGCTGGCCGTGAACTGGCCGTTCACGATCGATGTGAACTTCGAAACGATGCGAATACTGCTGGTCAGGTTCGGGGCGTTGATGATGACCCCGCCCATGCCGAGGATGGCGTCCCCGACGGTCCACGCCGACGCCATCGTCGCCAGCGCGTCGCCCGCCCGCACGCGGTCCACCGTGCGGTACATGTCGAAATCGAAGCCGCCCGCGCCGCGGATGTACCGAACGCCCAAGGAGTTTTGGGCGAAAACCCAGTTATCCGCCCCGGCCCCCGTCGCGGAGGGGTTGCCCACGAAGAAGTCCGCCCGCGCGGGGCCGCCGAGTGCCAGCACGCCCAAGCCGAGGGCGATCAAACGGGAAATCGTGGAGGTCATGAAAGGCTCCAATGTCTAAAGGCACTACTCAACATATAACACGTGTATTTTAACGGCCGGGTAACGACATTCAAAGTGAAAAGTTCAGATTGCTCCATTTATTCACTCCAAGAAAATAATATGTAAAGAATTATGTATGTTTTGCATGGGCTGAGTGACGTTGTTGGCGACTTGGGGTTGACGGCGCGGCCCGCAGTGCGAGACACTGGTGCTCATTGGACACCTCGACCCCGCCCGACTTGCGGCAAGGAGCGCCGCCACCCATGCCCGACTTCGCCCGAACCCGATTCGACGCCCTCGGCCTGCCCGACCTGACGCCCGGCGACGGCCTCACGGCGACGGCGAACGGCTGGCACGTCGGCGGCCCGCACGTCCGGTTCGCCACGCGGGCCGTGCTGCCGGCCGGGTGGTACGAGGTCCGCGTCGCCGCGGCGTCGCACGACAAGTTCGCCGTCCGCAAGCGGCTCGAACTGACCTTCGACGCGCCCGACGCGGCCGACCGCCCGCCGGCCCGCGAGGCGTTCGCCTGGAACCAGTCGTTCGCCGAACGGTTCGTGTTGAAACTGACGCGGCCGGCGGCGGGCGTGCGCCTAGACGTGCGGCACGCCGAGGGGCCGTTCAGCCTGAGCGAGTTCGCCGTCACGCCGCTGACGCCCCGGCGGGTGGTCGCCCGGGCGGTCCGCGAGAAGGTGCGGCTGACGCTCGCCTACCGGTGCTTCGGTGGGGCGCTCAAGCGGGGCGGCAAGCTGCTCGCCGCCGGGCGGTTCCGCGAGTTCGGCGGCAAAATGCTGAAGGGCCTGACCGACAGCCGGGGGATGCAACTCGGGCAGGTCGCCGTCGGCGAGGCGAACGGGTCGTGGCGGCGGCGGCACGCCCTGCCGGCCGACCAGGCGGACGCCGTCCGGGCCGCCGTCGAAGCCCTGCGCGACCCGCCCCCGGTGGCCGTGCTGCTGCCGGTGGACGGCCACCAACTCGACCCGGCCCGGCTGTCCGCGCACTCGGTCCGGCGGCAACTGTACCCGCACTGGCACCTCGTCGTCGTCGCCGCCGGCGGGGCCGACCTCGACCACCACTTGAAGCTCCTGCTCCCGGACGACCCGCGGGTCACGGTGGTCCGCGTACCCCGCTCGGCCGGTCGCGCCGGGGCACTCGCCGCCGGGGCCGCGGCCTGCCCGTGCGACCGGGTGCTGGTCCTCGCGCCGGGCCTCGAACTCGCCGAGGACGCGCTGTTCCAGTTGGCCAAGGCGGTGGTCGCCGACCCGGCCCGGGACGCCGTCGCCGGCCGGATCGCCGTCGGCTTCGCGGCCGCCGGGCGCGGCGGGGAAGCGCCGACGGTGCGCCTGACCCGGCCCGCGCGATTGAACCGAACGCCGCCGATGGCGTTCACGCCCGAGGCGCTGAGCGCCTGGGCCGCCGGGGGTCCGGAAACGGTCCTGGAAAGCGTCCTCGCCTACCCCGTGGACGACCGGCCGTTGCTCGAACGCGCCCGCGTCGGCACGGCCCCCGTCGTACCCGGCAAGACCCTGTGGATCGCCGGGGACGTGCGCGGCGTGAGCGGGTACGACCACGTCACCTTCGCGTTCCTGCAAGGCCTGCCGTCGCTCGGGGCCGACTTGCGGTTGCACCCGACCGCGTTCGTCCGCCCGGACGTGGTGCCGCCGTCGATGATGCCGCCGAGGGCGGCCCGGCCGCCCGGGCACCCGCTGCTCGCCGCCGGCCCGCCGTTTCTGGGGCCGCACTACGGCCTCGACCGCATGGCGGCGGTCTACACGATGTGGGAGACCGACCGGCTCGACCCCAAGTGGGTGCCGCAGTTGAACGCCGCCGGGCTGATCGTCGTGCCGAGTGCGTGGCAGCGCGAGTGCTTCCGGGCCGACGGCATCACGACGCCGATCGAAGTCGCGCCGCTGGGCTTCGACCCGCTCGTCTACCACCCCGCCGGCGGAGGTCCGGCGGCGTGTACGTTCGGCACGGCCGGGGCGCTCGGGTCCGGGGGGCTGCGGAAGAACGCCCAGTGGGTCATCGACCTGTTCCGCCGTGCTTTCCCGTCTGCGACCGACGTGCGGCTGCGGGTCAAGATCACCCCCGCCTCGCCCAACGTCGAGACCTACGACGACCCGCGGATCGATGTCATCCGCGCTATCCTGCCGCCGGCCGAACTCGCCGAGTGGTACCGGTCCCTCACCGCCTACGTGAACGGCAGCATGGGCGAAGGCTTCGGGCTGCACCTGATCGAAGCGATGGCGTGCGGCCGGCCGCTCGTCACGGCGAACCACAGCGGGTTGACGGCCTTCTTCGAGCCGGCCCTCGGGTACGCCGTCGATTACACGCTCGTCGAGGCCCGCAACGAAATTTACGAAGGGCACTGGGCCCAACCCGACGAGGACGGCCTGATCGCCCGGCTCCGCGAGGTCCACGCCGACCCCGCCGCCGCCGCCCGGCTCGGCGAGGCGTGCGCCGTCCGGGCCAAACAGTTCACCTGGAAGGCGGCCGGCCGGCACCTCGCCGCCGCCCTCCGCGCCCACGGCTTCCTGAGCGAGGCGACCGCGTGACCATCGGCATCGCGCTCCCGACTTTGAACGACGGCGACGCCGTCGGCAACGACGTTCTGGGCATGGCCCGCGCCCTCCGCCGCCGCGGCCAGGACGTGCTCCTGTTCGCCTGGAACGGCCAGGTGGCCGAGCCGGTCCGCACGCCCGAGGAACTGCCGCAGTGCCTGACGCGGCCGGACGATGTGCTCATTTACCACCACAGCATCGGGTGCGAGTGGGCCGTCCGGGCGGTCGAGACGTTGCCCGGCCGGAAGATCGTGAAGTACCACAACGTGACCCCGCCGCACTTCTTCGCCGGGTTCAATCCCGGGGTCGCCCGCGGCTGCGAGCAAGGCCTGCGCGAACTCAAGCGGCTCGCCCGGTCGGGCGCGGACCTGTGGGCCGACTCCGAGTTCAACGCCGCCGATCTGGTCAAGGCCGGGGCCCGCCGGCCGGTCGAGGTGGTGCCGCCGTTCCACCAGACCGACCTCCTGCTCGGCGTCGAGCCGGACCGCGGGGCCGTCGGCGGGCTGGACGACTGGGCGACGAACATCCTCCTCGTCGGCCGGCTCGTGCCGAACAAGAACATCCCGCTGGCGGTCCGCGCCGTGGCCGAGTACGCCCGCCGGTACGACCCGCGGACGCGGCTCGTCATCGTCGGCGACCGGCCGGTGCCCGAGTGCGCCGCCGAGATCGACGCCGTCATCCGCGCCGAGGGCAGTGCCGGGCAGGTGATCGTTACCGGCAAGGTGACCGTGGCGCAGTTAAAAGCCCTGTACCTGACGAGCGACGCGCTGCTAGTGACGAGCCTGCACGAGGGCTTTTGCGTGCCGCTGGTCGAGGCGATGGGCCTGCTCACGCCGGTCGTGGCCGTACCGAACGCGGCCGTCCCCGGCACCGGCGGCGACGCCGTCCTGTACGCCGACCCGACGCCCGAAGCGATCGCCGCCCGGCTGCACGAGGTGATCGCCGACCCGGCCGTCAAGCAGGCCCAACTCGCCCGCGGCCGGCACCGCTACGCCGAGCACTTCGACACCGCCGCCATCGAACGCCGCTTCCTGGCCCTCTTCGACGCGCGATGACCCGATTGTACGCTTGCGGCGAAGTCTCTGCCGGTCGCCAGCCCCGCCTGTCAGAGTCTATCCGGGAACTGGCACTGCTTTTTGTACGGGCGTCCGCGTTTTCTTCGCGGGCGGCGACTTCTTGACGGCGACGACGGCCTTCTTGGCGACCGGTTTCGCGCGGACTTTGACCGCCACTTTGGCCACCGGTTCGCCGTCGATTTCGATGCCGAAGATGGCTCCGAGGTCGTCCGACGCGATTTTCGGGGCGCGGCCCTTGGCCCCGATCCGGGCGGCGGGGATCGGCTGCCGGATGAGGTCGCGGTGGTCCACGCCCCGCAGCAGGAAGAGCGTTTCCGGCGACGAGTCGAGGCGGTGGCCCACCCCGTACATCGCCGCGGCGACGTGCTTGCACATCCCGGCCGAGTCCGGGCAACTGCACCGCATCGAGATTTCCTTCGGCTTCGGGAACAGGCCGTGCCCCCGGTCGGTGACCGTCTCCATGACGGCTTTGGACAGCTTGCCTTGCAGGAGTTCCACGAGCGTGCCGATCTTGCCCGCGCACTGCTTTTTAAGCGCGAGCCACTGCGGGGCGGGCAGGGCGGCGATGTCGATGCGGACTTCGTACAGTTCCGACCCGCTCACCAGCGCGGTGATCTTGCCCGCGGCGATCTTCAGGTCCACGACCGAGCCGTTGCGGACGTACGTCCGGCCGCGCGGCAGGCGGTTCTCGAAGTCGCTGTACCCTTCGAGGTTGGTACACCACGCCTGGCCCCAAAACGTCGTGGCGATCGACCGGCCGTCGATGACCACGGGGGCCGCCGACTGCCCATTCTTGGCGCGCTTGGCGACCTCCTTGGCGGCCTGGGCGCGGCGTCGGGCCACGGGGACGTAGGGCTTGAATCCGTAGTGAAATCCCATCGGCGTGCCCCGTGTGCGGTGGACCGAATCAGCCGTCGGTCGCCCGGTTCAAGTCCAGCGCGACCAGTTTCAACAAGGTAGCATCGTCCATTTCCGTTAGCAAGACTTCGCCGGGTTCGCCCCCGCCGACGGCCTCGCCGGCGACCTGACTTTTCCGCTCGATCATGTCGTCGATCCGCTCTTCGATCGTCCCCCGGCAGATGAATTTGTGGACGAGGACGTTCTTCTTCTGGCCGATCCGGAAGGCGCGGTCGGTCGCCTGGTTCTCGACGGCCGGGTTCCACCACCGGTCGAAGTGGACGACGTGAGACGCCGCCGTCAGGTTCAGCCCGGTCCCGCCGGCCTTGAGCGACAGGACGAAGAACGGCGGACCGTCCTCGCGCTGGAAATGATCGACGAGTTCCTGGCGCGACTCGACGGCCGTGCCCCCGTGGAGCACCAACCCGGGCCGGCCGAAGAGCGCGGCGAGGTAGTCGGCCAACGGGTCGGTGATCTCGCGGAACTGCGTGAACACCAGTACCTTCTCCTGCCGGGCCGCGATCTCCTCGGCGATCTCCGCCAGCCGGCGAAACTTCCCGCTCCGGTCGGCCGCGTAGTCGTTCGTGCCGGTCCCCTGGGCCGGGTGGTTGCAAATCTGTTTCAGCCGCATCAACTGGGCCAAAACGATCCCCCGACGCTGCACCCCGTCGCTCGACTTCAACTGCGCCGCGAGGTCGGCGACCGCACTCACGTAGAGCGCGATCTGGTGCTTGCTCAGCGCGCAGTACGCCTTCACCTCGGTCTTGTCCGGGAGGTCGGCGATGACCCGCTTGTCGGTCTTGAGCCGCCGCAGGATGTACGGCCGCACCAGGCTCCGCAACGGCTCGAACGACGGCACGGCGGGACTTTGCAGCCGCTTGACGAAGCCGGCAAACTCCTTGGCCGTGCCGAGCAGGCCGGGGTTCAAGAAGTCGAACAGCGACCACAGGTCCGACAGGCGGTTCTCGACCGGCGTCCCGGTCATGGCGACGCGGCCGCGGGCGACCAACGCCTTCGCCGCCCGGCTCTGCTTCGTGCCGGCGTTCTTGATCGCCTGGGCCTCGTCGAGGACCGCGACTCGCCAGGGGTGCCGGCGGATCCAGTCCGCCCGGACGAGGACGCCGTAGGTGGTCACGACCAGGTCGAAGGTGTCGGCGTTGGCCGGCCCGATCCCCGCGGCGGTCGCCTCCGACGGGTGGGCCACGGCGAACGCGATCGTCGGCGCGAACTTCGCCAGCTCCGACTTCCAGTTGGCGATCAGCGACGCCGGCACGACGAGCAGGCTGGCTTGCCTCGGCGCGTCCCGCTTCAAGTCGAGCAGCAGGGCGATGACCTGCACCGTTTTGCCGAGGCCCATGTCGTCGGCCAGGCAGGCTCCCAGGCCCAGGCGGACGGCGAAGCGCAACCAGGCGTAGCCGGTCTGCTGGTACGGCCGCAACTCGGCGTTCAAGTCGGGCGGGACCGTCCGGTGCAGGGTTTCGGGGGCGCGGAGTTCCTGGAGGACCGCGTTCAACGCCGCCCCGGCGGTCAGGCCCGACCACTCGCGGATCGACTCCAAGTCGGCGACGTCGTCGGGCTTGCCGAGGGCCGCGCCGGAGAGCAACCGCATCCCGTCGAAGAACGAAATGCCGTCCCGGCCCGCCTCCCGCGCGACGCCCTGCCAGTGGTCGAGGGCTTGCCGTAAGCGCTCCCGATCGACCTCGACCCACTTGCCCTTCAACCGCACCAGGCCGCCGCTGGCTTCGAGCAACGCCGCGATCTCGTCCGGGCCGAGCGCCTCCCCTTCGAGGCTCATCTCGACCGAGAATTGCAGCATCGCCTCGGCGGTGACCCCGGTGGCGTTCTTGGCATCGACCTTCACACTGACGCGCGGCCGGGCCGGCTTCTGGGCCGACCACCAGTCGGGCACGCGGACGATCAACCCACTCGCTTCCAGGGCCGGGATCGACTTCAGGAAGTCGTACGCTTCGGCCGGCGTCCAGGCGAGCGGGTGGTAAATCTCCCCCGACTCGACCAGCCGGCCGACCCACGCCGCCGACTCGGCGGCGCGGGAGATCGGCAGCAGCAGGGCCAGCATGGCCGCGCGGTTCTGCTCCCCGGCGTACTGCCGCAGCGCCCGGCCGAGCGGCTCGTGCTTCACCTTCCCCTGCGGCGTCAGGCCGTTGACGAACGTGGCCAGGAACGCGAACGGGTGGTCGGGGTCGCGGCGGTTCTCCGCCAGGTGGAACGTCACCCGGCCGACGAACCGCCAGCGCGGGTCGCGCGCTTGCAGGTACCCTTGCACCCCGCCGGGGTGCTCGCCGACTTCGCCGCGGGTGAGCGCGTCGAGGTCGCGCCACCACCCGGCAACGACTTCCGCAGTCAGATACTCCAGCCCGGTCATCGGCGGGGCTTGCGCGACGAACCGGTCGAGGGCGGCCGCGGGCGGCGGGAGGTCGCGGACCGGTTCGCCGGGTGCCCCTGCCGCCGCCTTGCAGAACTCCGCGAAGTAAAGTCGGGCGACGCCGCGGGCGAACTCGAACGCCGCGGGCAACGTCGCGTCGTTCGAGTTCGCCGAGTCGAGCATCCCCCGCGCGGCGCTGATCTTGTACCCGTCGAGGAGCGCGTTCGACGCCTTCCGGTCCGGGCTTCCGGGCGGGGAACCGTGGACGACAAGGTGCCCGTGCGGGGTAATCGTCAATTCGGACATCGTGCGGGAACTCACGATCGATTGCGTGACTGCGGACCGAATCACGGCCTGACCCCCACGCCAACCCTACCCCTGACGCAGGAGTCCACTCGGCCTAAGCTCGCACTGCAGCGGACCCCACGCGCCGCGGCGGTTCTGATATCATACAGGCTGTTCACAGTGGCCCCGCCGCTGCTGAGCTGGGTCGTTCGGCCTCGGGAGGACGTACCAATGGGCGGTGGGTGGCGGTCGGAAGCTACGGTCGCTGCCGGGTGCGTAGCACTGCTGCCGTGGTGGGTGTGGGTGACGGGCCTCAACACGCACCCGTTCTGGCTGGTCGTCTTCGCCGCCATCATCGGCGTGGGCGTCGGGTACGGTCTGAGCGGGGTGCGGCGGGGCGGCCCTTTCAGTCGGGTCGCGTCTGGTTTGTGCCTGGCCATTCTGGCCGTCGTCGGGGTCGGGTTTACCGCGCTAATGGCCCTGGACCCGTGAGCCGCAGACGCCGAACAAGCGATCTGCTGGCGGACCTGCTCGACACCCAGGAGTTGGTGTGGGTGGAAGAAGGGAAAAGAAGACACGCGATGACGGCCCGTGCCGCGACACCTGTTCGGTCATCACCCTATTTCCCCTTCCCTGTTTTTGGGCTAATGGTACCGGCGAGCAGACGGTGCTGGGCGGCTCGTTCGGAATCGCCCGCCTCACTGTAGTATTCGGCCAAGGCCCGGTGGGTGCCGGGGTGAGTAGGATCCAGTTTCAATGCGCTCTCGTACCAAACAAGTGCCAGCTCCTTACGGCCCAACCCGCGCAAGAGTGTCCCCAGCTCGGAGTGCAATTCCGGGTCTTTGGGGCGCTGCGGCATGAGACGGTTAGTGATTTCAATCAACCGGGTCAGGCGCACCTCGAGTTGCCGGACTTGGGCTTGCTGAAGTTTGGCTTCCTCTTCTCGTCCCGGCTGCTGAGCCAGTGTCTGGTAGAGGGTAAAGTGCGCTTGACGGTCGTACGGGTCGATCGCCAAAGCCCGGCGGGCAAACGATTCCGCGACGGCAATCTGCTCGAGTTGGAAGTCGATCAGGGCATGAGCCGACAGGGCGAGGGAATTGTCCGGCGCGTGCGCCAGAAGGACGTTGAGGACCTCAAGACTTTCGACGGAGCGCCCGGTTTGATGCCAGGCGAACGCCAGCCGGATCAGAACCTGGTCGTCCTCCGGGCGGCGCTCGCGAAGCATTTCCAGATGGCGACCCGCCTCCTCCGGTTGTCCGACCTCCAGCAGGCAGTCGGCCAGTCGGTAGCGATCATCGTCGCGCTCCGCGTCGAGTTCGATGACCCGGCGAAAGTCGTCGACCGCCTTGGGGTAGGCATGGACCCGCTGGAAGGTGCGGCCGCGGAGCGAGAGGGCGACCGGGTGGTTCGGCTCCTTCTCCAGCCACTCGCGCAGGCCCCCCAGCGCCGCGTGGATCTGGTAGACGCGGAGGTAACCCTCGATGAGCGCCTCGTAGATCAGCCCGGAGCGAGGGTCGCCCGCTTGGATCTTGTCGTGCAAAAACGTCTGGATCTCGCCCAGGTTGCCGCACGCGGCGCGGAACATGGCCCACTCCAACAACGTCGCCTCACTCGGCCACTTCTCCAGCCGCTGGCACTCGAGCAGATGGCGCTGGGCCACGTCCAGGTTGCCGTCTCGGCGCGCCGCCTGCGCCGCAAGGCGGTGGCCGTCCGCCGACT